>NZ_JBFAYF010000059.1:0-56293 GCF_040681165.1 Actinoplanes sp. NPDC051851
TCAGGCCACGGCTTCGGCTGCATCGACATAACCACACAACCTACCCACCCAGTCCCACGAACGGACACCAGCACCGAATAAGCCAGCAGGGTCACGGGTCTCTCGGGCGCCCGAGACACCCCGGACCGCCAGCCCACCGCTCCGAGACACCCCGGAGCGCCAGCCCACCGCTCCGAGACACCCCGGAGCGCCAGCCCACCGCTCCGAGACACCCCGGAGCGCCAGCCGACCGGACGAGGCGCCCCGGACCGCCAGCTCACCGCCCGGGGGTGCCGCACGGCCGGTCCATGAACGAACCCCGGCAGGCGAAGCCGACGATCCGCAGGCGGCGAGTGTTCGGGCGGGCACCCTGTCACAGGATCCGGCGTCCCGCCCAGGTAGTCCAGAATTGACCAGCAGGGTCACCCGTGACGACCAGCCGCGCGGTGGGGTGTCGTGGTCGCGGGCCCCGACCGTACGGGAGAAGGGGTCATGGGGTGATGGAGAGACGGGAGGCGACCGCCTGGAGGAGGTGGGTGCGGGCCTCGGAGACGGTGATCCGGGACTTGCGGGAGTAGCACTGGGCGGCCAGGCCGTCGACCAGGGCGGCCGTCTCGATGGCGAAGGCGGACGGGTCGGCGCAGGTGAAGGTGCCCTGTTCGGTGCCGCGTTCGGCGATCTCACGCAGGGCCTGGCGCCAGCCGTCGTAGTGGGTGTTCATCCACTCGCCGTAGGAGTCCTCGCGGGCGGCGGCGGCCCAGAAGTCGAGCCAGATCAGCCAGTGGCGGCGGGTGTCCGGGTCGTCGGAGAACATCGCGCCGAGGAAGGTGAAGAGCTCGGCGGCGGCGTCGCCGGAGTCGCGGACGCTCTCCTGGAGGGGGACGTAGAAGTCCGCGGTCTCCGCCTTGATCACCTCCCAGAGCACCTCGTCGAGGCTGCGGAAGTGGTAGACGATCGTGCCGGGGGAGACCGAGCAGGCGGCCGAGATGTCCCGGACCTTGACGTTGAAGAGGCCCTTGTCGGCGATCAGGTCGCGGGCGGACTCGATCACCAGCCGGCGGCGGACCTCGGTGGGGTGCCGCTGGCGTTCGGCCTCCGCCTTGGCCTTCGCTCGCGGCCGCCCGGCCTCCCGTGCTCCGGTCACCACAGATGAGATCCTTTCAGACCGAGGAACGATCGATGTCCTTGACGAAGGTCCGTTCGAACCAGACCTTATCGCCGAGGGTGGCGCGGACCGTGTTGGTGAGCGTGAAATGCGTGGCGGTGGCGGTGATCAGCGAGGTGGTGTCGATGACGACCCGCCAGTCGCCGCGTTCCAGGCCGATGGTCCACTGTGACTCGGCGGTCGCGGAGAGCGGGTCGTCCTCCGCGATGGTGTACCGCTCCAGCGCGGTCTCCCGGTAGTTCAGCCCGTCCGGGAAGACCCGGTTGCCGCCGTAGTTCGGGTCGACGGTGAGCACCCAGCGCTCCGTCTCCGGCTCGTAGCGGACCTCGCGCTCGGGCCGGACGACCGGCGGCGGCCCGGCGACGATCGGCAGCGCCGCGGCCTGCTCCGGCTCGCCGAACCCCGGGTGCGCGCGAAGCAGAGAAGAGGCGGCGAGGTCGCCGACGATCAGTTCGCTCGCCGCCGGGTCGACGGTGACCGCGACGTGCTCGCCGTGCGGCCAGAGCCATGGCCAGTAGGTGGTGGAGAGCGCGATCCGCAGCCGGTGCCCGGCCGGGACGGTCCAGCCGATCGCGGTCAGCTCGACCTCGGCGTCCACCCACTCTCCCGGGGTGAGTTCGTCGGCCCGGTCCATGCCGTTGCGGCGGGCCAGGTTGAGCGCGCCCCGGGTGATCAGCGTGGACGAGCCGTCCGGCGCCACGTCGCAGAGCCGGACCATCACGTTCGCCCGCGGTGCCGAGGCGGCGACCCGCAGCCGCAGCCGGGGCATGCCGAGGATGTTCAGGCCGGTCCCCAGCGGCCCGGTGTCGAAGACGACCGACCGGCCGTCCTCGCCGCGCTGGTCCGGCGGCAGGTCGGAGCGGTTGCCGAACGGGAACCACCGGCCCGCGTCCACCCCGGTGTGCTGCGGGGTGTCGACGACCACGTGCCCGTCGGCACCGGCGGCCAGGGTCCGGAAGTCCCGGGCCAGGCCGAGGGTGCGCTCCGGGACCTCGGCGGCGGGCCAGCCGGGCAGCGCCACCCAGGTGCCGGGCCGTTCCGGGTAGTGCGTCGCCGGGCGGGCCGACTCCTGCTGGTAGACGTGCAGCGGCGGCTCGTCCATCACGCCGTTCTGCTCGCCCTTGAGCCAGTGGTCCCACCAGCGCAGGGTCTCCTGGAGGAAGCCGATGGTCGGCCCGGGCGTCCGGGCGATGTCCGGATACTGGTGCGACCAGGGGCCGATCAGTCCACGGCAGGGCGCGTCCAGGTTCTCCATCAACCTCAGGACCGCGTTCCGGTACGGGTCCGCCCAGCCCCCGACGGCGAGCACCGCCGCGTCGATCCGGCGGTAGTCCTCGCAGACCGACCCGTGCCGCCAGTAGTCGTCGCGCTCCTGGTGCGACATCCAGATCTCCGCGAACGGCCGCAGCGCCTCCATCCGCTCCTTCCACATCGGCTCCCAGTCCTCGCCGACCCGCCACGGCGCCGGGGGACGGCTCTGGAAGGCGAGCATGGTGCCGGACCAGGCGGCCATGTCGATGCCGAGCAGCGCGCCGCCGTAGTAGTGCACGTCGTCGGCGTACCGGTCGTCGGTGGAGCAGACCGTCACGATGGCCTTGAGCGCCGGGGGCCGTTCGGCGGCGACCTGCAGCGCGTTGAAGCCGCCCCAGGAGATGCCGAACATGCCGACCTTCCCGGTCGACCAGGGCTGCGCGGCGAGCCAGGCGATCACGTCGAGCGCGTCCTGCTGCTCCTGCGCGTGGTACTCGTCGAGCATCACGCCCTCGGAGTCGCCGCTGCCGCGCATGTCGACCCGGACCGAGGCGTAGCCGTGCCCGGCGTACCAGGGGTGGCGTTGCGCGTCCCGGGGCGCGGTCCAGTCACCCCGGCGATAGGGCAGATATTCCAGCAGCACCGGTACGGGATCCTCCGCCGCGTCCTCGGGCAGCCAGATGGTGGCGGCCAGCTGGGTGCCGTCGCGCATCGGGATCCACACGTGCTCCCAGACCGTCGTCGCCCGGGGGAACGTCGTGGTGATTCTCATTGCTCGGCTCCTACGACGTGGCAGTGGATGGTGTGGGTGGGGGAGAGCGGGACGACCGGCGGCGTCTCCACCCGGCAGACGTCCCGGACGAGCGGGCAGCGGCTCGCGAACGCGCACCCGTGCTCCGGCGGCGCGTCCGGGATCTCGTCCTGCCGGGCCGGCGCGGCCGCGTCGTGGTCGTCGCCGAGCTCGATCACCGCGTCCAGCAGGATCCTCGTGTACGGGTGGCCGACCTCGCCGAAGATGTCGTCGACGCGGCCCTGCTCGACGACCCGCCCGAGGTAGAGCACCACGATCCGGTCGGCGACCGCCCGGACCACGGCGAGGTCGTGCGTGATGAAGAGGACGCCGAGGCCCTTCTCCCGGGAGAGCCGGTCCATCAGGCGCAGGATCGACGACTGCACCGAGACGTCCAGGGCCGAGACGATCTCGTCGGCGAGCACCAGGGTGGGCTCGGCGGCCATCGCGCGGGCGATGCCGACCCGCTGCCGCTGCCCGCCGGAGAGCTGCCCGGGGAGGCGCTCGGCGAACCCGCCGTCCAGGTCGACCTCGGCCAGGGTCTTCTCGACCGACCGGCCGCGCACGTCGAAGAGCCGCAGCGGCCGGTCGACCGCGTTCCGGACGGTCCGGCGCGGGTTGAGCGAGGTGTCCGCGTTCTGGAAGATGAACTGGACCGCCTGGCGGACCGGCTTGGTCCGGCGGGCCACGGTCGGTTCCAGGGTGGTCGCGCCGCTCAGGGTGAGCGTGCCGGCCTCGCGCCGCTGCAGCCCGGCGATCACGTTGGCGATCGTCGACTTGCCGGAGCCGGACTCGCCGACCAGCGCGACGATCTCCCCGGCGTGCACGTCCAGCTCCACCCCGTGCACGGTCGGCCCGGTGCCCGGCACGTGCTTGTGCCGGTAGTCGACGGTGAGGTCGCGGACCTCCAGGACCTTCGCGGTGCCGGTGGGTGCCTCGCGGACGGTGAGGGCGTCGGTGCCGTCGATGCTCGGCGGGATGCCGGGCACGGCGATCCGCGGCACGCTGGCGATCAGCCCCCGGGTGTAGGCGTGCGCGGGTTCGCTCAGCACCGTCCGGGTCGGCCCTGACTCGACGATCCGGCCGTCGCGCAGCACCGCGATGTGCGTGCACATCCGGTCGATCACGCCGAGGTCGTGGCTGACCAGCACCATCGACATGCCGAGCTCCCGTTGCAGCCGAGAGAGCGTGTCCAGGATGGCGGCCTGGGTGACCACGTCGAGCCCGGTGGTCGGCTCGTCGAGGACCAGTACCGAGGGGCGGGCGGCGAGCGCCATGGCGATGCCGATGCGCTGCTGCTGGCCGCCGGAGAACTGGTGCGGGTAGCGGTCCAACGCGGCGGCCGGGTTCGGTAGCCGTACCGTCTTCAACAATTCCTCGGCCCGGGCCCGCCGCTCCTGGCGGGACGCCAGGCCCTCCTTGGCGAAGGCCTCGGCCAGCTGGTCCACGATCTTCATGGTCGGGGTCAGCGCGGCGCCCGCGTTCTGCGGTACGAGCGCGACCCGGGTGGCCCGGAACTCCCGCAGCTTCCTCCCCTGCAGCTGGAAGACGTCCTGGCCCTCGACCGTGACGGTGCCGGAGGAGATGAACGACGAGGTCCGCAGCGAGGCGAGCAGGGTGCCGGCGAGGGTGGACTTCCCGGAGCCGGACTCGCCGACCAGGCCGAGCACGTCGCCGCGTTCCAGCCGCAGGGTCACCTCGCTGAGCACGTCGACCCGGCGGTCCCCGGAGGTGTAGGAGACGCCCAGATCCTTGATCTCGACGACGGCCGTCATCCGACGATCTCCTTCATCCGGTCCACCCCGAGGCTCTTGGCGAGGCCGTCGGAGGCGAGGTTGAGGCCGACGATCAGCGTCGCGAGCGACACCATCGGGGCGACCGTGGCGAGCGGGACCAGCGCCATCAGGCTGCGGTTCTCGGCGACCATCAGGCCCCAGTCGGGGGTCGGCGGGTTCGCGCCGAACCCGAGGAACGACAGGGAGCTGATCAGCAGCAGCACCCAGGAGGCGCGCATCGCGAACTCGACCAGGACCACGTCGAGGATGTTCGGCAGCACCTCGCGGGCCAGGATGTACCAGACCCCCTCGCCGCGGGCCCGGGCGGCGGTGACGTAGTCCCGGGGGAGCACGTCCATCGCCGCGGCCCGGACGATCCGGATCACCCCGCCGGTGTAGACCACCACGATCGCCATGATCAGTACCCAGGTGCCGGAGCCGAAGACGGTCACCACCACCAGCAGCGACAGGATCGCCGGGACGGCCAGCACCGAGTCGAGCACCCGGGTGATCAGATCGTCCAGCCACCCGCCGTAGAACGCGGCCAGCCCGGCGATGACCGTGCCGAGCAGGACCACGATGGCGGTCGCGGTGAGGCTGGTGGTGAGCGCGTACCGGCCGCCGTACAGCGTCCGGGACAGGATGTCGCGGCCCAGCGTGTCGGTGCCGAGCGGGTACGCCCCGCCGGGCAGCTGCAGCACCGCGTTCGGGTCGTTGACGACCGGGTCGTGCTGGGCCAGCACCGGGGCCAGCAGGGCGAGCAGTACGTGCAGCAGCACCAGGCCGAACCCGATGGTGGCCGAACGGGACCGCAGGATGGAGCGGACCACCCGGGGCAGTCCCCGGCGGCGTGCGGTGGCGGTCAACGTGCCCTCCTCGGGTAGCGCAGACGCGGGTTGAGCAGGACTGCCGCGAGGTCGGCGAGCAGGTTGCAGAGCACGTAGGTGACCGCGCTGAGTACCGCGATCAGCAGGATGACCGGCAGGTCCCGGTTCTGCACCGAGCGGATCATCAGGGTGCCCAGGCCCGGGTAGTTGAAGATGCTCTCCACCACCACGACGCCACCGATCAGCCACGCCACGTTCATGGCGATGACGTTCAGGGTGGGCAGGATGGCGCTCGGCACCACGTGGCGCAGGACCAGCCGGACCGGCGCCACCCCCTTGAGCCGGGCGGTCCGCACGTAGTCGGTCTCCATCACGTCGATGACCGAGGTGCGCATCATCCGGATGATGTACGCCGCCGACACCAGCACCAGGGCCAGCGCCGGCAGCGCCATCGAGGGGAGCAGTTCGGCGATGGTGGCGTTCGACCCGGCGGTGACCACGGCCGGGAAGATCGGGATCTTGATGGCGAAGAGCAGCACCAGGAGCGTGGCCACGATGAACTCGGGCACGCTCATGCCGATCAGCGCCAGGGTGGAGATCACCGAGTCCGGCCAGCGGTCCCGGAAGATGCCCGCCACCAGCCCGAGCAGGCAGGCGAGGACGAAGCCGACCAGGATGGTGACCGCGGCCAGGAACGAGGTGTTGAGCAGCGCGTGCCCGACCTCGGACCCGACCGGCTCGCCGCTCGCCAGGGAGGTGCCGAAGTCCCCGGTCAGCGCGTGGCCGAGCCAGCTGAGGAAGCGCTGCACCGGCGGCTGGTCCAGGCCGAGCTGCGTGCGCAGCGTGGCCACCGCCTCCGGTGTCGCGTTCTGGCCCAGGATCTGGGTGGCCGCGTCGCCGGGCAGGGACTGGATCGCCGCGAACACGAGCACCGCGGAGAGCAGGATCGTGACGAGCGCGCCGCCCAGCCGGACGAGCACCATACGGGTCGGCATCTGCTACGCCACCAGCCCGATGCCGAGGTAGTCGAACTCGAAGCCGTACTCCTGGTAGCCGGCCACGTTCTTGCCGATCCCGACGAGGCGGTCGGCGAAGAACGGGGTGAGCACGGCGCCGTCGTCGATCAGGATCTTCTGCGCGTCCTGGTAGAGCGTCTTGCGCTTGGCGTCGTCGACGGTGGCCCGCGCGGCGTCCAGGGTCTGGTCCAGGGTGGCGTTGGCGTACGCGTTCTCGTTGTACGACGACCCGGAGCGGAACAGCTGGTTGAGCAGCTGGTCGATGGGCCGCCCGGTGTACCAGTAGCTGGTCATCAGCGGCTTCTTCATCCACACGTCGGTGTAGTAGGAGTCCGCCGAGGAGTTCTTCACGGTCAGCGTGATCCCGGCCGCGGCGACGCTGCCCTTGAGCGCGAGGGCGAGCGGGCTGAGCACCGAGTCGTAGCTGGAGGTGTAGATGTCCACCGACAGCGAGCTGATCCCGGCCTGAGAGAGCAGCGACTTCGCCTTGTCCAGGTCGTAGTCGAGCCCGTAGTCCAGGTAGTACGCGTCGGTCGGCGGAACCGGGTTGTTGCGCGCGATCGTGCCGGCGCCGTGCACCGCGAGCTGCATGACGTCGGTGGGGTTGTACGCGTGCGCGAGCGCCTTGCGGACCAGCGGGTTCTTGAACTCGGCCGAGGTGTCCAGCATCGGCACGGTGTACCACTGGGCGTTCTTGACCGAGGCGACCGTCGCGACCGAGGAGGCGAGCACGGTCTGCGAGGTGGCGTAGTCGAGGTTCGTCTGCGAGATGAAGTCGACCTGCCCGGCGAGCAGCGCGTTCACCCGGGCCTGGGTGTCCGAGATCGAGGAGAACTCGATGGTGTCGAGCTTGGCCTTGCCGCCGAAGTAGGAGTCGTTGCGGGTCAGCTTGCCGGGGCCGGCGGCCTGGAAGGAGGCGAGCGTGAAGGGGCCGGTGCCGATGCCGGTCTTGCCGATGGTGGCGGCCGAGCCGTCCGGGATGATGTAGCAGTTGTAGCTGGTCAGCAGGCTGGCGAACTCGGCGTTCGGCTTGGCCAGGGTGAAGACGACGGTGGTCGCGTCCTTCGCGGTGACCGAGTCGCCGTCGACGAAGGTGGAGAGGACCGCGGCCTGCGGTGACTTGGTCGCCGGGTCCAGGATGTGCTGGATCGAGTAGACGACGTCCTGCGCGGTGAACGACTTCCCGTCGTGCCAGGTGACCCCGGTGCGCAGCGTGAACGTCCAGGTCTTGGCGTCGGTGGAGGTCTCCCAGGAGGCGGCCAGGTCGGGCTGGACGCTGCCCGCCTCGTCGAGCTTGACCAGGCGGTTGTAGAGCGCGCCGAGGTACTCGTACGCGGAGAGCGAGCTGGCCGGGTCGAGGGTCTCCGCGGTGGAGGCCGGCGGGCGGGCGATCCGCAGCGTGCCGCCCTGCTTGGCGGTCCCGGTGGCGGCGCCCGAGCCGGACGGCAGGGCGGATCCGCCGCTGCCGCAGGCCGCGAGGAACGCGGTGGAGAGGACCGCCAGGCCGGACCCGGCGAGCAGGGATCGGCGCGACAGCGCGGCGCCGGCGAGGGAGTTCGAGCGATCTACCACGGGGACCCTTCCAGAGGCCTATTCAAACAGTCGTGCAAGCTATTTGATGTACCGTACGAATAAGGCCTGTGGTTGGCAATGGCGGCCTGTAAAGATCATGTAACCGACCGGGGTGGGGAACGTCCGTGCAGTTGACCTGGCTACGCCGTCCCGGCACCCTGATGGTGATCACGTCGGCGCCCACCTACGTGGCCACCGGGGAACTCCTCCGGGTGATCAGCCCGCTCGACCTGACCCCGGTGCGCTTCCTCGGGGCGGCGCTGGTGATCGGCCTCTTCCTGCTGATCCGGCGGCGCCCGCTGACCGCCCGGCGGGGTGACCTGGTCCGGGTCTTCGTGGTCTCCGCGATCGGC
Source organism: Actinoplanes sp. NPDC051851 (assembly GCF_040681165.1). NCBI lineage: Bacteria > Bacillati > Actinomycetota > Actinomycetes > Micromonosporales > Micromonosporaceae > Actinoplanes > Actinoplanes sp. NPDC051851. The sequence continues at coordinate 8,729 of NZ_JBFAYF010000059.1, forward strand.
TACGCCGTGTACGGCACCCTGCTCAACCTCGGGCAGACGACGGTGCCGGCCGGGACGACCAGCCTGCTGCTGAACACGTCACCGGTCTTCGCGCTGATCCTCGGCCACCTGTTGCTCGGCGAGCGGATCACGCGGCGCGGCGTCGCCGGGACGGTCGTCGCCACGGCCGGGGTCGCGATGGTCGCGGTCTTCGGCGGGGGCCGTCTCGGCCTCGACTGGAACGCACTGATCATCCTGGTGGCGGCGTTGATCCTCGCGCTCTACCTTATCCGGCAGCAACCGCTGCTCAGCCGCATTCCGGCCACCGAGATGGTCTTCTGGGGCTGCCTCTGGGGCGGCCTGCTGACCCTCCCGCTCGCCCCGTTCGACCTGCGCCTCGGCGCGTGGACCGGCCGGACCTGGATCGCGCTCGCGGTCCTCGTCGTGGTCAGCACCGTGCTCGCCTACTCGTTCTGGGCCCTCTCCCTCGCGGAGACGAGCGTGGCCGAGGGCGGATCGCTGCTCTTCGCGGTCCCGCTCTTCTCCATCACGCTCGGCTGGCTGCTGCTCGACCAGGTCCCGTCCCCCGCCGCGATCCTCGGCGGCTGCATCGCCGTCGCCGGAGTGATGCTGGTCAGCCGCTCCGCCGCCGCCTCCGCCCCGCCGGTGCCCCGGCCGCGGTCGCCCGCCGCGGCCGTTTCGCCGCCATCCTCGCCCGCCCCGGTCGAGGAGGACGTCGTCGATCTCGCGATCCCGGCGATCGAGTCCGCGGCGATCGAGGCGGCCGTCGGGCGGGCGGTCGACCGGGTCGGCGCGCGGCTGGCGACGGTCTCGCTCTGGCGTCCCGGCAGCCGGGACCTGGTCCGGGTCTACACCTCGATGCCCGAGGTCTACCGCCCCGGCGGCGTCTCGGCCGGCCTCGGCGACGACTGGATCGAGCAGTGCGTGGTGCGCCAGGAGTCCTACCTCGCCGACGACCCGGGCGACCTGGCCTCCGACGCGTTCGAGCACCACGGCACCCTGGCCGCCCTGCGTCTCGGCGCGGCCATCAACGCGGTCGTGGTCCACGACGGCCGCTTCCTCGGCTGCCTCAACCTGCTGCACAGCCCCGGCAGTTACACCCCCGACGACCTCCACCACGCCGACGCCGCCGCCGCCGACCTGGCCGAGGTCCTCTCCCGCCTCACCTGACCGGCACCGCCCCCACCGGCCGGCGTCTCTCCCCCTCAGAATGTCGATATATAGGCATGGGTTGCCAAGACCGCGAGGGGAGTGGCCGTCAGGCGGGGATCGGGGGGAGGTAGCGCTGGGCGCTGTGGTCGCCGCGGCGCTCGGCCTCGTACACGGCCGGGCCGGGCCCGGTGCATCAGCTCGGTGGCGCCGGCCGGGCCCGGTTCCGGGACACCTAGTGGCCGCCGGTCAGCAGCAGGTGGTGCAGCTCGGCGGCCGGCTTGCCGGCGCTCTCCTGGTACGCCCCGGAGTCCGCCGCCCGGGGCCGCGGGATGCCGATGGCGAGCACCCGCCGGACGCTGCCCGGCCGGGAGGAGAGGACCACGACCCGGTCGGCGAGCAGGACCGCCTCCTCGATCGAGTGGGTGACCAGCACCATCGTGGTGCCCTCGGTCATGTGGATGCGCTGCAGCTCCCCGGCGAGCTCGGTGCGGGTGATCGCGTCGAGCGCGGAGAACGGCTCGTCCAGCAGTAGTGCCCGCGGTCGCAGGATCAGCGACCGGCACAGCGCCGCCCGCTGCTGCATGCCGCCGGAGAGCTCGGCGGGCGCCACCCGTTCGGCGCCGTCCAGGCCGGTCAGCGCGAGCAGCTCGGCGGCGCGTTCCCGGTACGCCGCCCGCCGCCGCCCGGCGAACTCGACCGGCAGCAGCACGTTGTCCAGCACCGAGCGCCACGGCAGCAGGGCCGGCCGCTGGAACATCAGCGGCACGTCGCGGCTCGGGCGGGTCACCGCGGCGCCGTCCACCAGGACCCGCCCGGCGGTCGGCCGCAGCAGTCCGGCGATCGTCCGGAGCAGCGTGGACTTGCCGCAGCCGGACCGGCCGAGCACCGCGACGAACTCACCGGTCCCGATCGAGAGGCTGACGTCGCGCAGTGCCGCGACCGCCCCCGTACGGGAAGCGAAGGTGTGTGAGATCGCCTCTATCTCTATCAATCGCGCTCCCGCCCGGACCCTCGCAATTGATCGACATATGACGATCCAAGCCTAGGCGGCGGCGAGCCCGATCCTCAATGGCTAGGAGGCGAGGTCGAACAGGACGTGCCCGCCGCCCGCGCGTTTCGCCTGGTACATCGCGATGTCCGCGTCCCGCAGCAGCCCGCCCGGATCGGCGTCGTCGCGGATCGCGATACCGATGCTCACGTCGATGCTCGCGCCGATCGTGCCGTCCGGTCCGGTCAGCCGGTAGCCGTCGCAGAGACGCTCCCGGACCCGGCGGGCGAGGGCCGCGACGCTCTCCGGCCCGGCCGGCGCACCGTCGGCCACCATCACGAACTCGTCGCCGCCGAGCCGGCCCACCAGCACGCCGTCGCCGGCCGCCTCGCCCAGCCGCAGCGCCACCTGATGCAGCAGGTCGTCGCCGGCCTGATGCCCGTACACGTCGTTGACCTGCTTGAACCGGTCCAGGTCGAGCAGCAGCAGCGCTACCGGCTCCCGGTCCGGCCGCTGCCGCAGGGTCTCCAGCCGCTCCAGCACCGCACGCCGGTTGGCCAGCCCGGTCAGCGCGTCCCGCCGCGCCTCCAGGTGCCGCAGCCGTCCCGCCGCCTCCATGTCCCGGAACGTGGTGACCACCCGCAGCACCACCGCGACCAGCGTCAGCCCGGCCAGCGACACGGTGATCAGCGACATCCGCTCGCGGCTCGCCACCAGCAGCACCACCAGCGCCCCGACGGCGAAGAGGATCGCCACCCGCAGCGAGTTGCGGTCCACGTCGTCCCGGACCGGACGCTGCGGCTGCCCGGCCGCCAGCCCGATGGCGACGATGCCCAGCAGGTAGAGCACGTCGATCAGCCCGGTGCCCGAGGGTCCGGCGTCGATCACCGTGTACGCGGTGTCCGCCGCAGCCGTCAGGGTGAAACCACCCATGATCAGCGTGCTGGTGGCGCCGCTCCAGCCGCCGAGCGCCAGCTGGGCCGAGAGGGTGCCCACCAGGAGCGCGTCGGCCACCGGATAGGCCAGCCCGACGATCTCGCCGACGGCGCCCGCGCCGATCAGCCCGTCGATGACGAACGCGGAGAAGACCGCCGCGGCGCCCAGACCCGAGGTGGCGCCGTCGAGCAGCGCCTGGCCGGTGGGCGCCCGGTCGTAGAGCAGGCAGAGCAGCCCGGCGAAGGCCAGCGGGTAGTACGCCAGCCAGCCGATGTCGGCCCAGGAGAGGCCCGGCAGCACCATCGGCGCGCCCGGGCCGTGCGCCCAGGCGTACGCCTGGGCGGACACGTACGTGCAGACGCTGAGCGTGAACGCCGACCAGGCGAGCCGCTGCGCCCGGACCCGCGCGACGCGCAGCGCCATCAGCAGCACCACGACCCCGTGCACGGCGCAGGTGGCGGCGTCCGGCAGCCAGTCCGGCCAGCCGCCGGGCAACCCGGCCAGGCGTACCGCGAACACGCCGAGGGCCAGCGCCACCACGGCGGCGCGCAGCACCGGGACGAGGCGGGCGGTCACCCCGCTCTCTTCGGCAGCACGGCACCGCGCATGAGCAGACCCTCCGGGCTACAGGCCGTGGCAGACCAGGGCCCGGGCGTACGCCGGATCCCGCAGGTCGAGATCGGCGGTGACACTCGCGTACTCGGCGGCCAGCAGGCCCGGCACCGCGCGCTCCGGATCGGCCAGCCACGCGCGGGCCGCCGCCACCGCCCCGGCCGGTCCCACCCCGTCGTCGACCAGCGCCGCGTGCAGCATCCAGTAGACGAGCGAGGCCACCCGCTCCGGCAGCGGCGCGGTGAAGCCGATCACCGCGGCGTACCCGCGGGCCAGCAGCGCCGCACCCAGCCCGGTCAGGGCGCCCGGGTCCGGCGGCAGGATCGCGACGCCGCCGGGGCCCGCGGGCGCCGCCGTCCCGGCGATCTCGGCGGCGGTCAGCAGGGCCGGCCCGGCCAGTTCCAGGTCGCCCGAGGGCGTCACCCCGCAGCCCAGGTGGAGCAGCGAGGCGTCCAGGCGGGCGGCGACCTCGGCGGGCGTACCGGCGCCGTCGCACTGCTCGACCGTGGTGCCGAGGCCGGTGGAGCGGGGGTGGAAGGCGCGGCGCAACCGCAGCGCGTCGACGGTGGCGCCGTCCCGGTCCCGGCGCGGGTTGGCGACGAAGACCGGGTCCCCGGCGACCGGACGGCGGCCCCGGCGGACCAGCGCGACGAGCTGCCCGGCGCTCCGGACGTGGGAGACCACGGCGTCGCCCGCGACCGGCACCAGGGCGGCGATCCGCCCGGTCCACGCCCGGTCCGGGTCCGCCGGTTCCAGTCGCCCGGTGCCGGCGTGCAGCACCGCCGGGCCGAAGACCAGGGCGGCGATGCCGCTCTTCCGCAGTGCGGCCGTCACCTCGGTGAACGCCTCGTCGAGCCGCCCCGGCCCGGGCAGCGCGGCGTCGACCCGGACGGCCGCCGCGACCTGGCCGGGCGCCATCCCGGGCAGGTCCGGCGCGATCCGGGCGAGACAGCCGGCCGCGATCCGCAGGTCGTCGGGGCCGCCCGGCCAGCCGCTGCCGCCGTCCGCCCGGTGCCGGGCGATCAGGGCGGCGGCCAGGGCGAGGTGGTCGGCGGGCTCCGCGCCGGGTGCCTCCGCCGCCGCGGCGGCGAGCGCGACCCGCTCGTCGACCCCGGCGGGGTCCGGGCTCTCCAACAGGGCGACCGGATCGCCGGGCAGCAGCGCGCGCAGCTCCGCGGCGGGTGCGGCCGCGATCGGCGCCGGGCGCGGCCGCGGCGGTGGGCCGCCGCCGGGCACCGGGCCGTCGACCACCGCGACCCGGGCCGGGGCGGGTACCACGATCGGCTCGTCGTGCTCGTCGAACGGCCGGGTGACCGCGGGCCCGAGCAGCGCGGACAGGTCCGGGACCGGCGGCGGGACCATGCCGGTCCCGCCGCCGGCGGTCTGCCGCTGGAAGTCCTGCATCGCGCTCATCGCGCGGGCCAGCCCGCCGAAGTCCATGCCGCCCGGCCCGCCGGCCATCCCCCGGAGCGCCTCGGCGACGGTGAGCAGCGTCCGCGCCGCCGAGGTCAGCTGCGGGCTGACCGGCGGGCCCTCGGCGACCTCCCGGAACAGGGCGATCGCCCGGTCCGCGTCGCGCGCCCCGTCCGGGCGGCCACGGCCCGCCATCAGGTCCGTCATCGCGCCGGGCGAGCTCATCCTCGCGGTCATCCCGGCGAGCAGCAGCTGTCCCAGCACGAGCTTCGAGCCGCCCGCGATCACCGCCTGTGGCTGCGGGGACGCGAGGGACTCCTCGAGCAGGCGCATCGCCGTGACACGGTCTCCCCGGTCCCCGCCGTGCGCGAGGTGCCGTACGCCGTACAGCCACCCGAGCTGCCCGGCGAGCCCGCCGCGCAGCATCTGACCCGCGTCGAGGCGCCGGTAGGCGCTCTCCAGCACGTCGATCGCCCGGTCCAGGTGCGGGCGGGCCGCCGGGGTGCCCGGCCCGGCGCGCAGGAAGCGGTCGGTCAGCCCGGCGCCCTCCTCGATCAGGTCCCGGACGTCCCGGCTCTCCGGTGTCATCACTGTCCTCCATGAAGGAAGGCCGCCCAGGCCGCCACCGCGCCGAGGTCGGCGCCGCCCAGCCGGTCGCGCAGCGCGTCCGGCATCTCCGCGGGGATCTCCCGGTCCGGGTCGAGCATCCACAGCTGCGCCTCGCGCAGCGCCGCCCACGGGGGCCGCCCCTCGACCCGCAGCTTGCGGTGCACCATGAACATCAGTGCCGAGGTGGTGCTGTCCGGCACGTTCCACTGACTCGACACCACGGTCCGCGCGCCGCCGGCCAGGAACGCGGTGGCCAGGCTGTACGCCTCGTCGTACCCGTTCAGCGACAGGCCGGTCCGGCAGGCGGCGAGCACCACCAGGCCGACCGCCCGCTCCGGCACCGCGCCGAGCAGGGTGACCAGCTCGTCCGCGGTCAGCCGGCCCCGGTCCCGGCCGGCGCGTTGCGGGCCGCCGGCCGCCCGGTCCCCGTCGTCGCGTTGCGGGCCGCCGGTCGCCCGGTCGCCGCCGGCGAGCTGCAGGTACGCGGTCGCGCGGTCCCCGCCGGTCTGCACGAAGCCGTGACACGCCAGGTGGACCATCGCTCCGGCGGCCGGCCCGGGCGTGGTGAGCCAGGCGCGGACCTCGCCGGCGGTGCCCCGGCCGGACCGGCTGGGCGACCCGTCCGGGCGGCGCCCCAGGTAGCGGGCGCCGGGATAGAAGGCCTGGCGGATCGCGTACGCCTCCACCCGGGCCGCGGGCAGCGGCCGGGCCCGCTCCGCAGGCGGGCTCTCCGGGTCACCGACGACCAGCCCGGCGGGGGAGAGCGGGACGGCGGGCAGCGCCGCGGAGCGGACCAGCATCCGGGCCGAGGCGGCCTGGGAGATCGCGATCAGCTCGACGGCGTAGCGGCCGTCCGGGCGGCGGGCCGCCTGCCACGGGATGCGGGCGAGGTCACCCATCGGGATCAGCACGATCCGGGGCGGGCGGTCCGGCCGTACCGGAAGCCGGGGAAGGTAGGTCTCGATCAGCGGGCACATCGCGGCGTCCCAGGACCAGCGGCCGATGTCGGCCAGCCGGGACGCGAGGCCGTCACCGCCGTCCGGCCCGTCCTCGTCGGCGCTCAGGTCCCGCTGGGCCAGCGCGGAGAGGTAGTCGTCGAGGCGGGGCACGGCGCCGGGGCCGAGCGAGGCCAGCGCCAGGAAGCTGGGCGGCCCGGCGGCCGGGGCGAGGACGGCGTGCCCGGGCCGGACCCCCTCGCCGGGCACCAGGTACACCAGAGCGTCCGCGTCCAGATCGGTGAGCGCCCGCTGGATCTCGGCGTACGACGGCGGGTCCAGCAGGTCCGCGGCGCCGCCGTCCCGGGTGAGGACGGTCATCACGTCGCGGCGCAGCCCGGCCGGGATCGCCTCGGGGTCGCCGGTGGCCGCGGCGGTCCGCCAGCGGTCCGCGAGCGCGTCCTCACCCGCCCCGGCCAGGCGGTCGGCGAGGGAGCCGGTCGCGGTGGCGGCGAAGAGCGCGAGACCGCGGCCCGCGTCCAGGGCGGCGATGGCGGTCGCCGGGTCGCCGACGGCCAGGTACTGGCGGGCCACCTCGACGGCCTGGTCCCCGGCGGCGCGCACCACGACGGCGGCGGAGGCGAGGTCGGGCTGGATCAGCACCTGCCAGACGGTGCCGCGCAGTCCGTCGAGGGCGACCCGGTCGGTGCCGTCCCGGTCGCCCCGCAGCCGACGGATCTGCCCGGCGATCGCGCTGACCATCTGCCACTGCGGGTGGTGCGGCCCGCCGGCCGCGGCGGTGGCCCGCTCGATCACGTCGGCGGCCTCGCGCAGGTCGGCGCCCGTACCGGAGACCTCGTGCCGGCGCAGCAGCCCGGTGGCGAGCACGCCCAGGTGGTACACCCGCTCCGGGGCGTCCGGCCCGGCGACCTCGACGGCGAGCCGCAGGTGCTCGATGCCGAGCGCGAGGCGGCCGGGATCGGACTCGCGGCCGGCCCAGTGCGCGGCCATGCCCACCTGGCTGTGCCGCAGGGCCCGGTCGGTGGCGCCGGCGCCGGGCCGTTCGGCGTGCGCGACGAAGTCGGCCAGCTGGTCGTCGGTGAACCGGGTCGCGCCGTCCCCGGTGAGCCCGGCGAACGCGATGATCCCGGCGGACGACTCCTCGACGGCGGCCCGGACCGCGTTCTCCGGCTCCAGGCCCGCGATGACGTCCCGGATGGCGCCGGGGTCGAACCGCTGTTCGGCGACCATCGCGGTCATCCGGCGCAGGACCTCGGCCTCCGGCAGCCGGTCCAGCCCCGGGGGCAGCCCGGCGAGCAGGCCGGCGAGCTCCGCGGGCATCCGGGACAGCGCGCCCGGGTCACCCTGCCGGACCGCGACGGCGAACCGCAGGGCCGTCCGGGCGGTGGCGAACAGGGTCTGCAGACCGGGGTCGCCGGGGTGTGCGGCGGCCAGCTCCTCCAGCCGGTCCAGGCTCCCGGCCGGGTCGGCGGCGGAGCCCTGCACCAGGACCATGGCCGCGGCGGCGGTCCGCACCCGCGGCCATCCCGGGGCGGCCGGCGGATCGGCGTCGGCGGCCGCGAGCAGAGCGGGTATCGCCCGGGCGACACCCGGCGGCGGCATCCGCCCGGTCCGGAAGATCGCCTCGATCAGACCGGCGGCGACGGCGGCCCGGCCGGGCGCCCGCTCCGGCAGCCGTTCGAAGGCGCGCACCGCCTCGCCCAGGTCACCGTCCCCGGCCGGCGCGCGCATGACGACCGCACCGTCCGCGGCCCCCTCGTCCTCGTCGCTCACCCGGTCCTCCCCGTCCGTACACCCGGTTCCTGACGGACCGGGCCGGGCCGCCCCCTGACCACCCGGCGTCCGGGTCCTGCCGCGGCCCGCGCGGGGGTTACCGTCGTGGTGCGGTGACCCGAGGGGAGCAGTCGTTGGAGTCTGGCAAGCGCCCGCCGCGCTGGGTGCCCCCGGTCTTCGCCGCCCTCGGTGCGGCCACCGTCCCGTGGACCGTGTACCTGGCGCTGACCCTGCCCGCCCGGATGACCACCACCTGGGTCGGCTTCGACCTGGCCCTGGCCGCGTTGCTGCTGGCCACGGCGTACGCCGTCCACCGCGCCCACCGCCTGGCCGGTGCGCTCGCCGCCGCCGCGTGCACGCTGCTGCTGGCCGACGCCTGGTTCGACGTGACCACCTCCACCGGCGCGGCGCTGACCGAGGCGTGGCTCACGGCCGCCCTGGTCGAGCTCCCGCTGGCCGTCCTCTGCGCCTGGCTCGCCGCCGTCTCACCCGGTGCCGGTCCCGTCCGGTGACCGCCCCCGCGTACGTCCTCCTGCACAGCCTCCTGCTGGGCCCGCTCACCTGGGCCCCGGTGGCCGCCGCGCTGACCTCCCGGGGTGCGACCGCGATCGTCCCGTCGTTGACCACCGTGACCGATCCGGATCATCCGCCGTTCTGGCCCCGCGTCATCGCCGAGGTCGGCGCGGCCGTCGACCGCCTGCCGCCCGGCGGTCCCGTCGTGCTCGTCGCCCACAGCAACGCGGGCCTGCTGGTCCCCTCGCTGGTGCAGGCCTCCGCACACCCGGTCGCCGGATGCGTCTTCGTCGATGCAGACCTTCCCTCCGGTACGGGCTCCTCCGCCGCGTCCACCCCCGGGCGCCTCGCGCGGCTGCGCACCATGGCGACCGGCGGCCGCCTGCCCCGCTGGACCGAATGGTGGGACGAGGCCGAGGTGGCCACCCACCTCCGCACCCTGACCCACTCCTGGACCTGACCGGCGGAGCTCAGGAACGGTACGGGTCGCGGCCCGGCCCCCGGACCGCCGCGGCGGAGGCCTCCGCGATCTCCGCGGCGACACCGCTCAGGAGGTAGACCCGGCTCGTCGCGTTGCCGCGCGGCGCCAGCAGCCCGGCCCGGGTCAGCGTCTGGATGTCCCGGATGGCCTGGTCCCGGCTGAGGCTCTCGTCCTGCTGATAGGTGGTGCGCCGCAGCTCACCGACCGCCGCCGCGTAGAGGGCCGACACGGTGCGCTCGGCCAGCCCCCGTTCCTCGGCGAGCCGGGCGAGATCGTTCCACAGCCGTACGGTCCACTCGTACCGCCGCTGCACCCGCTGCGCCTGGCGGTGGTGCGCCGTGAGGACGAACGTGAGCCAGGGACGCGCGTCGCGTTCCGGCTGGAAGCTGCCGCCCTGCGCGGAGCGGAGCGCCTCGCCGCCGCGAACAGACTCCGCCGTAGCTGCCCCTCCTACCGCGGCTTGGACCGCAGGTGCGCCCGGAGCTCCGCGCGCATGGTGTTCAGCTCGTCCAGAACCCGCAGAGCGGCGGCATCGCGTACAACATGCCTCAATGCTACAAGGCTGGTAGCAGATCGAACGCTCCGTTCCTTCGTTGAGCAGGTGTGCTGAAATCCGGTGAGCATGGGTGTGCGGGAGTATTCATCGCGATGCGCTCGCTTGTCCGTCTGCTGGATCCGCGGTGAGGACTGCTCGCGATTTCCGGTTTCCCGTGATGAGTGAGTTGATGTGCTGATTTAGGGGGAGGGCGCATCCGGGAAGGTTCAAGGTCGTTTAGCTCGTAGCTCTGGGTCGGCCGAAGATTAAAGACTTGTTGCTGCAGAGAGGGGTTCACGGCGCCTCAGGTAACGGTTTTGCATATCTCGCTTGTGTAATAGTGCCGCGGCGTGTCACGGCTAGCAGGATCCACGTCGAGGCCGGGGCTCCCCGCCCGCATTCTGTCCATCGGTATACATCTTCATCGTCGAGGTCAACCGCATGGTTTTTACGGCTCTAGTAGTGACAGCCGCCGTCTTCGCCGTTGTCGCGATCGCTGGGTTTCTCGGGCACTTCATCGCCGCGGATCGAAAACAGGCTAAAAGAATCACCACGAGTTCCAAGGTGATCTCGTTGTTGCCGGACATCGCCGCCTTCAAAGATCTCGCCATGTTTTGTGGAGGGGACTCGCTCGATGCGCCCACTCTTCATGAGGTTGAATTCAGCAATGTCGGCCGTGAGAGCGTCAAACCGGTGGATATCGAGAGGCCGTGTTCGGTCCGGTTCGCCGATGGTGTGATCGTCCAGGCCGTGGTGGGATTCCGGGAGGCGCCAGGATCCCCGGTCGAGATGCTCGAGGGGAAGGCGATTCCGGGTAAGGCTGGTCGGGATGTCCAAGCACCGAAGATCTTGCTCAATCCCGGAAACAGTCTCATCTTTTATGTCGTCGTCAGTGGTTCCAGTGGGCAGCCCGTCCCGAGTCTTCACGCCGACGGTTGTCATCTGATGAAGGAATCCGATGGATTCCGGGTTGACGCTGGAGGGATCCCCATCCTGGTCGTTGCGGTCCTGTCCACCTGTGTCGCGCTTGTCGCCGCCGTGTCTGCCGTTCTCTCCCTCCTGTAAACCGGACCGTCGTCTCCAGGGTTACTGGAATCGGGGAAATATGCGAACCATTGAGGGATGTACCTGATTTCGGTCACGGGGTCTCAAGGAATTACACACGATCGTGTGACCTCTGTCAGATGCCTTTCCCGCTGGTAGCGGCTGGGATCGGCGACCATTGTCGATGGGGAGTTTCGGTGGCGTCCTTCTCCTGGTCCGTGGCGGGACCTCTGGTTGCTCTGGTCTCCTTGGCGTTCGGTGTTTATCAGTACGTACAGGGACGTTCCAAGGAGCTGACCCTGCTCACCCTGTACGACGGCGCTCTGATGCGCCGGCTCAGGCATGTGCCGTGGACCGAGTTGGAGGTCGCCTGGCAGGGCTCGGCGATTCATGAACCGCGGATCATCGTGGTGCGGCTCGAGAACACCGGGCGGGTCGAGCTGAAGAGGGATGACATCGAAGCGCCGATCCTGCTGGAGGTGAGTCCGGCGAGGCTGCTCGCGACGGAGGTCACTTTCCATGCAGCCGGAAGCCTCGGGGGTAGGAGGCTCGCACCGGTGAACGTCGCCACCTCATCCGCCGAGCTGGAACGCCTGATGCTCAACCCGGGCGACTCGGTGACGATCGCGCTGCTCGTTGACGGAGAATCCGGGAAGTTGGACTTCGCCCTGTCCGCAGCCGGTTTCCGTGTCATCCTCGCCGTCACCGGAACCGTGCTCCGGCAGTCGGCCTCGCTGGCAGGTCGGTGAGACCTTCGTTGAGCGCTGCCCGCGATCGGGCGGCGGGTTTGCTGGGCCGAACCGGTCAGCTCGCGTAGCGTTTCTCGGCTCGGGCGCGGGCCTTCGCGGCCTCCGTCTCACGGTCCTTCGGGGGTGCGTTCGTCACCAGGCCGTCCAGCAGGGCCTGGGTCGCCGCCGTGATGGCAGCCACCGCCGCGTCGAAGACCTCCTGGTTGGCCTGGGAGGGGCGGGTGGCGCCGGCTACCTTGCGGACGTACTGCAGCGCCGCGGCCTGCACCTCGTCAGGCGTCGCGGGCGGTTCGAAGTTGTGCAGTTGATGGATGTTCCGACACACGCTCGGCTCCCCTCCGGTGACCGTCAGTCGCGATCAATCTATGTCATACTCCGGCGACCGGCTCGTTGTGCCGGTTGCCGGACAACTGCAAGTACACCTCTCAACCGGGGCGCGGCGATGCCGTAGAACACGGGGTGGGCATGCGACTGAGGACGGCGCTCGCGACGGGGCTCTTCCTCGCCGCGGCCGTGCAGGCTGTGCATCCGTTGCTGCCGGCCTGGGCCGGATATGCACTGTCTGACCTGATCATCGCGGCGGCCAGCGGCTACGCGGGATGGCACTACCTGCGGCGGGCGCGGCGGGCGATGGAGAGCCGGCCGGTCCGGGTCGGGTACGGCTTCGGCGCCGCCGCCTGTCTCACCTGGTCGCTGTCGAACCTGGTGCTGCTGCTCTCCGCCACCGCGTTGCCGGTCCTGCAGGGCCCCGGCTCGCTGCTCTCGATGATCGCGGCGGCACTGGTGCCGATCGCGGTCGTGCTGGCCGGTCCGCGCCTGCACGGCATCGCGGCGGTGCGGCGGATCCTCGACGTGGCGGCGGTCTCCGGTGCGGTCTTCGCGCTCGCCTGGGAGTACGTCCTCTCCGAGGTGGTCGCGGCGCTCGGCGGGGTACCCCAGGGGTTCGCGATCACCATCGTCGCCGTCCTGGTGCTCGGCTCGTCGGTCGCCCTGGTGACGCTCGCCGAGTCGGTGCCCAAGGACGGCGTCACCGCGCAGCAGGTGCTCGCCTGGGCCGCCCTGCTGCAGGCCGGCACGGTGATGCTCTCGCTGCGCAACGGGGTGGTGGGCGACGCCTGGTACGCGTTCGGCGCGGGCGGCGGGTACGTGCTCGGTGCCTGGGCCACCGCGATCTCCAGCCGGCTGCGCATCTCCGAGCCGGGCGACGAGGCCGTCGAGCGGCTGGTCTTCGGTCCGTGGGCGCTTCTCCCGTACGTCCCGGTGGTCCTCGCTGTCGGGGTCACCGGGATGCGTGAGGCGCGCGTCGGCGATCTCGGCCCCGTCCTGGTGTGGCTGTTGCTGGCCAGCTTCTCGCTCGTACTCCTGCGGCAGTTCCTGACCCTGATCACCGTCGGCCGCATGGCGGTCGTCCTGGAGCAGCAGAAGCGCGCCCTGGCCCACCAGGCGCACCACGACGGGCTGACCGGGCTGCCCAACCGGGTGGCGTTCCACCAGCGGGCCGCCGAGATCCTCGCCGAGGAGCACACCGACGTCTGCGCGATGATGCTCGACCTGGACGGCTTCAAACCGGTCAACGACACGCTCGGGCACGCCGCCGGTGACGAGGTCCTGGTGATGGTCGCCCAGCGGCTCTCCGCCGAGCTGCGCGGCGCCGACGTGCTCAGCCGGTTCGGCGGCGACGAGTTCGCCATCCTGGTCACCGACACCGGCGGGGCGGCCGAGGCGATGGCCAAGCGGCTGCTCTGCCGTCTCGCCGAGCCGATGCTGGTGCACGGCGTCGAGGTGGTGATCGGCGGCAGCATCGGCATCGCCGCGCTCCGGAACGGCGAGCGGATCAGCCTCAGCCTGCTGCTGCGCCGCGCCGACACCGCCATGTACGCCGCCAAGGCCTCCGGCAAGGGCACCGTCCGCGGCTACCAGACCGACACCTGGCCCGCCTCCGCGTGACATGGCGGAGGGCCCCGGGCGGGGCCCTCCGGCCGGGGCGGGTCAGCTCTCGGTCACGGTCAGCGGGTCGCCGGTCAGGGTGTCGCAGCTGACGTACGCCAGATCGATGGTCACGTTCGTGAACCAGAGGATCGGCAGGGTCAGCGGCGGCGGCTCCTCCGGGGTGAACGTCACCGGGATCAGGCCGAACAGGTTGCCGGTGAACTTCGGGGTGTAGAACTTCACGTTCCCCTCGGTGGTCAGCTCGTTGCTCTTGATCACCGTGGTGGCGCCGCCCGCCTCGTCGATGGTCAGGCTGAACGGCTTGTTGACCGCCTTGGTCATGTTGAACTGCAGCGCCTCGATCGTCCCGTCCGCGGTCGGCACGTCGGCCACGCCCTCGTACGTCGAGTCGTACATCGTCAGCGAGTCGGTCTTGAGCACGCCCGGCTTGATCGCGGAGCGCGGGATGCCCCCGTCCGCCTCGAGCCCCTCCTGGCGCGCGCCGAGGCAGGGGATGGTGTCGGAGTCCTCGGTGGCCGCGGCGGACGACTCCGAGGTCGCGGTGGGGGAGGTGGTCCCGGCGGCGGCGGAGGAGTCCGCCGAGGAGGTGGCGTCGGCGGAGGTGGCGGTCGCCGCGGGGGTGGCGGTCGTGGACGCCGACGCCGACGGCGACGCGCTCGGAGACGACGACTCGTCGTCGCTGAGGCCGAGCAGGTTGCTGACGCCGTCGACCAGGTCCTGGATGCCGTCCGTGATCGCGTTGCCGGAGTCCTCCGACGCGGACGCGGATGCCGACGGGGAGGCCGAGGCGGCGGCCGAGGCGGATGCGGTGGTCTCGGCGTCGTCCGAGGAGGACCCCGACGAGTCCGACGAGCCGGACGAGTCCGACGAGCCGGACGAATCTGACGAGTCCGAGGAATCCGACGACGAGTCGTCGCCGGAGGACGCCGCGGACGTCGTGGCGGAGGTCGCGACCGTGGGCAGCCCGGCCGGGCACTCCTCCGCGCTGGCCGGGAGGCGGCTGCCGACCAGCACCGTGGCGCCGACGAACGCCGGCACCACGATCAGGGCGAGAGCCTTGCGGTTGAGGGTACGGCCGGACCCGGCCTCGGAAGAACCGAGACCGGGAACGATGGTGCTGTCGCTCGCGGGCCGCAGCGGGGCGGCCTCGTGCGGGCGGTCGTCGTGCCCGGCGATCGGGATCTGCCGGGTGGTGTCGGTCTCGGTCGTGGGCTCACCGGCGTTGTCCGGGTCGCTCGCGTCGACCGGGCCGGGGCCCTCGACGGTGGGCTGGTCGCGGGGCGGCACCCAGGCCATCGCCAGCGCGCCGCCGACGATGCCGAGGATCATCCCGAGGAACCAGCCGCCGAGGTTCAGCCCGATGAACGAGTAGAGCGCGGTCAGCGTGCCGACGATGCCGTAGAAGAGCCGCTGCGCGGGGGAGAGCCAGATCAGGCCGCCGGTGAGCAGCAGCATGGTCGGCAGTACGTAGGAGAGGTAGCCCTGCGGGCCGATCTGGATGTGGATGTCACCCACGTCCATGTTCCCGCTGAAGAACAACTCCAGCCCGGCGAGGAGCAGCAACAGGCCGCCCGTGAAGGGCCTGGTGCTCCGCCAGCGGCGGAATCTGCCCCAGAAGTTGTCCGTCGCCACTCGTCCTCCACTTGCGTTCGCTATCTGGTGGTGCGAAAAGAAGATGCACAAGAAGGTGGGGCCCGCGGTGAGGTCCGCGAGCCCCGGTCAGATCAGGTCAGTCCGAGTAGCACTCGTGGCTGCCGCCGACGTAGAACTTCAGGCTCATGCCGTTCAGGGTGAACGTCGAGGCCTGCGTGTAGTACGCCTTCTGCTTCAGGTTGTTGATGGTGACCTTGGTGGCCTGCTGGCCGAACTGGCCGACGCCGCCGTGGGTCGCCTGCCCGTCGGCGTCGAGGGTCGAGGCGTCCAGGCCGATCTGGATGTTCTCGAACGTCGCGTCGCCGCCCAGCTCCGACATGCCGATGAGCAGGTCCTTCGCCTTGACCGGGTTGCTGGCGTCCTTGCCGGCCTCGATGCGGAGCGTGAGGCCGCTGGCGGACACCGACTGGCACAGGTTGGTCAGCTCGGCACTCTGGATGCCCGACATCGCCATGTAGGTGGTGCCGGTGCTCGCGTTCTTGTAGCCGCTGTACTGGGTGAAGCCGTCACCGACGAGCTTGTCCGCGGACAGCTTGAACTGGGTGCCGGACACGGTGATGTTCGCGGCCAGCGCGCCCTGGGCGAGCGCGACGACCAGGCCGCCGGCGACCACCGTCGGCACGCCCACCGCTACAGCGAACCGGCGCCAGTTAGTGCGCCCGGAAGCCGCAGCGTTCTGCGCATCCTTCACGGATCCTCCTATGGAAGAGAGACGGCGGCTCGCGGAACCCATCTGTCGATGGCTCGCATCGACGGGCGACACTTCTGCCAACCGTCAACAGTGAGGCCAGTCGATGCCGCCGTCGTAACGTTCGGGAAATGTTGCCGCTCCTGTTCGGGGACTACAAGGCCCAGAGCTACTAGTCAGTAACCCACATCACTCGATCTTGCTCACGGTGGGTGACGTGAGCGCCCGAGAGGTCCGGAATCTGGCGCTTAAACCGGGCATGTGGTGCGCGTATTCGCCGCCGTTGATTACGTGAAGTACTGGGCGGCTCTTCGGTTACGGATCGGTAACGAAATCCAGTAACCTCTCAGAAATCCCGGATCGTGGCGGTACGGGGGAGGTTTCTCTCCACCGAATGGCCGGGTCGCCTTAGGTGACGTATGCCACCTGCCGATGTGACGTACATGAGCGAGCCCGAGGACGAGCGGCGATGAGCCTGCGCCGCCGCCTCAACGCGGGCTTCGCCGCGCTGCTCGTGCTCTTCGTGGCGTTCCTCGTGGTCCAGCTCGTGATCAGTGCCGGCGTGCACGAGGGCCAGCGGCACGAGGAGGCGCTCCTCGACCAGGCGCTCTCGGAGAATCAGACGGCGCTGCAGCGGATGACCGACGCGGAGACGGGGGTGCGCGGTTTCCAGCTGACCGGGGAGAGGCTCTTCCTCGCGCCGTACCAGAACGGCTGGACGACGGCGCTGGTCACCCTGGACCGGGCCGTGGGCCTGGCCCGGGACGCGGACACCCGGGCGCTGATCGCCGCCGAGCGGGTGGCCGCTCAGCTGTGGCTGGACGAGTACGCCACCCCCATCGTGCAGGGTGGCGTGCCGGACGTCGACGAGGCGACAGCGGCGCGGGGCAAGCAGCTCTTCGACCGGTTGCGCGTGGCGAACGCCGCGGCCGCCGCGGCGATCCAGACCGAGCGCCGCACGAGCGCCGCCGCGGCCCGCCGCAACGGCCGCCTGCTCGGGGTGATCTCGATGGTGCTCGCGCTCGCGGTCCTGCTCGCGGGGCTGATCCTGGTCCGGATGACCCAGCGGCAGCTGCTCGTACCCCTGGACCGGGTCAGCACGGCCATCCGGCGCATCGCCGCGGGCGACCACAGTGCGCGGGCCGAGCCGGCCGGCGCGGCCGAACTGCGTACCGTGATCGAGGAGCTCAACGACCTGGCCGCGCAGACCGAGCAGCTGATCGCCGCCGAGCACGCCCGGGCCTCCCGCGCCGGCCTGCGCCAGGCCGTCGCCGCGGAGCTGCAGGAGGTCCGGGATCCGGCGATCACCGGCCGCCGGGTGGCGTCGCTGATCGGTACGGCGCTGCGCGCCGAGACGGTGCGGAGCAGGCTCTTCGTGCCCGGTTCCGGTTTCCTGGACGTACGCTGGCCGGAGACCGCCCCCGACCTGGTGCCGGACGCCGCCGCGGAGATGTTCGCCGGCGCGCCCGGCGCGGCGGTGACCCTGGCCGGCGGCGGCTGCGCGATCACCCTCGGCACCGACCAGGCCCAGGACGGCTACCTCTACGTCACCCGCCCGGCGAACCCGGACTGGACCGAGCCGGAGCAGCGGCTGCTCGCCGGGGTGGCCCGGGAGATCGAGCGCGTCCTTCGCCAGGTCGCGTTCCGGGTGCGGCAGGACATGCTCATCTCCGAGCTGCGCCTGCTCGACCAGCGCAAGGACGTCTTCATCCAGACCGTCACCCACGAGCTGCGCACCCCGCTGACCAGCATCCTGGGCTACACCGAGATCCTCTCCGACACCGACGAGGGCGCGCTCTCCTCGGCGCAGCACCGCTCGCTCACCGCGATCCTCCGCAACGCCCACCGGCTGCACGACACCATCGGCGACCTGCTGCTGCTCGACCGCCCGGACGACGGCGGCGAGGCGGTCACCGAGAACCTGGACGTGGCGGAGATAGCCACCGTGGTCCACACCGAGCTGGGCGCCGCCGCACAGGCCAAGGACCTCACCGTCACCTTCGACGCCGAACAGTCCTGGGTCCGGGGCGACCCGACCCAGCTGCGCCGCGCGCTGCGCAAGCTGATGGAGAACGCCATCAAGTTCACCCCGCCCGGCGGCAGCGTCACCTGGCGGGTCAGCCGGGACGAGCGGATCGTGACGGTCGCGGTCACCGACACCGGGATCGGCATCCCGGCCGAGGACGTGCCGGGGCTCTTCACCCCCTTCACCCGGGCCGGGAACGCGATGGACCAGGCGGTGCAGGGACCGGGGCTCGGGCTGGCCATCGTCCGGGACATCGTGCGCGACCACGGTGGTGCCATCGCGGTCCAGTCGGTGGTGGGCCGGGGGAGCACGTTCACGCTGACGCTGCCCGCGGTCGCCGCGCCGATTCCGGTGCCGGCGAGCTGACCTGCGGGTTCGTCATCCGCGGAAACGGATTCGTAACCTTCCATCTGGAAGAATTCGGTGATCGGAAACAACGGCCGCGTAGCGTACTGACGTGGATCTGCACACCGTTACCGAAGTGATCAGCCCGGCCGCACCCGGGCAGTGGCGCCCCGGGGACGCCTGGCTGGGCGGCGGGACGGCCCTGCTCGGCGAGCCCCGCCCGGAGATCGTCCGGCTCCTCGACCTGACCGCCGCCGGCTGGCCCGCGGTGACCGAGCGCGCCGACGGGGTGGAGATCGCGGCCACCTGCACGATCGCCGAGCTGATCGAGACGCTGGGCCGGTACCCGATCGTCGGCCAGTGCTGCCACTCCTTCCTCGCCTCCTTCAAGATCTGGAACGTGGCCACGGTCGGCGGGAACCTCTGTGCGTCCCTCCCGGCCGGCCCGATGATCTCCCTCGGCGCGGCGCTGGACGGCGTCTGCGCGCTGATCGGCCCGGACGGGGCGGAACGGCGGGTGCCGGTCGCCGAGTTCGTCACCGGGGAGGGCGTGAACGTGCTGCGCCCTGGCGAACTGCTGCGCGCGATCCATCTGCCGTCCGCCGCCGTGGGCGCGCTGACGTCGTACCGGAGGGGAAGTCTGTTCAGGAACGGACGCAGTGCCGCGCTCCTGATCGGGCGGCGGCTGGACCGGGGCGGCCTGGCGCTCACCGTGACCGCGGCGACCAGGCGCCCCCATGTGCTGCGCTTCGACCGGGGGCCGGACGCGAACGAGCTGGCGGCGGCGCTGGCGGAGATCCCGGCGGAGCAGTACGTGACCGATGTGCACGGCCATCCGGACTGGCGACGGCACCTGACCGGGCTCTATGCCGAACAGATCCGGGTCGAGTTGGGGGAGGGGGCATGACCGACCGCACCGCAGCGAAGCAAGGGCCAGGAGGGCATGCCGAGGGAGGTACAGAGTGAGCGTGGAGATCAACGGGAAGAGCCACGAGCGGGAGCCGCGGCCGGGGCAGTGCCTGCGCACCTACCTGCGCGAGGAGGGCTGCTTCGGGGTCAAGAAGGGCTGCGACAGCGGCGACTGCGGCGCCTGCACGGTGCACGTCGACGGCCGTCCGGTGCACAGCTGCGTCTACCCGGCCTTCCGTGCCCAGGGGCGGCGGGTGACCACGATCGAGGGCCTCGCGGACGGCGACGGACTGCACCCGGTCCAGCGTTCGTTCCTGGAGGCGCAGGGCTTCCAGTGCGGCTTCTGCACCGCCGGCCTGATCATGACGACCGCCGCGCTCACCGACGATCAGCGCGGCGACCTGCCGCGATCCCTCAAGGGCAACCTCTGCCGGTGTACGGGCTATCGCGCGGTCGCCGACGCGGTCGCCGGAGTCCGGCACCGCACGCTGCCGGAGGCGGGCGCCGCGGTCGGCGCGAGCCTCGGCGCCCCCGCCGGACCACAGGTGGTGACCGGGACCGCGCGCTACACCTTCGACGTCGACGTGCCCGGCGTGCTGCACCTCAAGGTGCTCCGGTCGCCGCACGCGCACGCCCGGATCGTGGCGATCGACCGTACCGCCGCGATGCGGGTCGAGGGCGTGATCACGGTGCTCACCCACGAGGACGCACCGGACACGCTCTTCTCCACCGCGCAGCACGAGAACGTGGCCGAGGACCCGGCGGACACCCGGGTCCTCGACGAGATCGTCCGCTTCAAGGGCCAGCGCGTGGCGGCGGTGGTCGCCACCACGGAGGCGGCGGCCGAGGAGGCCTGCCGGCGGCTGCTCGTCGAGTACGAGGTCCTCCCGGCGATCGTCGATCCGGTGGAGGCACTGCGCGCGGGCGGCCGGGTGGTCGGGGAGCTGCACGCGGCGCTCGGCGACGTCGACGCCGGGTTCGCCGAGGCCGACGCGGTGTACGAGGAGACGTTCCGGACCGCCCGGGTGCAGCACGCCAGCCTGGAGACGCACGGGGCCGTCGGATGGCGGGACGAGGACGGCCGGCTGGTCATCCGGTCGAGCACGCAGACGCCGTTCCTGACCCGGCGGGCGGTGGCGTCCGTCTTCGATCTGCCCCTCGACAGCGTGCGGGTGATCGCCGGACGGGTCGGCGGCGGCTTCGGCGGCAAGCAGGAGATGCTCGTCGAGGACCTGGTGGCGCTCGCCGTGATGCGTACCGGCCGCCCGGTGAAGTGGGAGTACACCCGGGCCGAGCAGTTCTACGGCGCCACCACCCGGCACCCGTTCATCGTGACCGCGAAGGCCGGCGCCAGGCGGGACGGGACGATCACCGCGCTGACGCTGAACGTGCTGGTCGACACCGGCGCGTACGGGAACCACGGCCCGTCGGTGATGTTCCACGGCTGCCACGAGTCGATCGCGGTGTACAAGTGCGCCAACATGCGGACGGACGCGCATACCGTCTACACGCACACGGTCCCGGCCGGGGCGTTCCGCGGCTACGGGCTGGGCCAGGTGACGTTCGCGGTCGAGTCGGTGCTCGACGAGGTGTCCCGGATGATCGGCATGGACCCGGTCACGTTCCGCGAGCTGAACGTCGTCCGGGCCGGGGACGAACTGACCTCTCCCGGCGATCACACGGAGGACCTGGGGATCGCCAGCTACGGCCTGGACCAGTGCCTGAACCGGATGCGCGCGGCGTTCGCGCCGTCGGCCCTCTCCGCGCCCGCCGCGCCCGCGCCCGTGCCCGCCGTGCCCGCGCCCGCGCCGGCCCCGCCCGGCTGGCTCGTCGGCGAGGGCATGGCCATCGCGATGATCGCCGCGGGCCCGCCCGGCGGCCACATCGCCGACGCCACCATCCGCGTCCTCCCCGAGGGCCGCTACGAGCTCTCGGTGGGTACCGCCGAGTTCGGCAACGGCAGCACCACGGTCCACGCCCAGATCGCCGCCGACGAGCTCGGCGTCACCCCCGACATGATCGTGATCCGCCAGTCCGACACCGACGTGGTCCGCCACGACACGGGTGCCTTCGCGTCGACCGGCGTCGTGGTGGCCGGCAAGGCCGTGCTCCGCGCCGCCCGCGCCCTGAAGGCGAACGGCGGCGAGATCGCCCACGGCCACTTCGACGGCACCCCGCGCTCGGTCGCGTTCAACGCCCAGTACTTCCAGGTCGCCGTGGACCCGGACACCGGCGAACTGCGTATCCTGCGGAGCATCCACAGCGCGGACGCCGGCACGGTGATGAACCCGCTCCAGCTCCGCGGCCAGATCGAGGGCGGCGTGGCGCAGGCCTTGGGCGCGACCCTGGCCGAACACGTCGACATCGACGACTCCGGCGAGGTGACCACGACGAGCTTCCGCCAGTACCACCTGCCGACCTTCGCCGACACCCCGTTCACCGAGGTCCACTTCGCCGACACCACCGACGAGATCGGCCCGCTGGGCGCCAAGTCGATGAGCGAGAGCCCGTTCAACCCGGTGTCCCCGGCCCTGGCCAACGCCCTGCGCGACGCGATCGGCGTCCGGATGACCTCCATCCCGTTCACCGCCGACCGCATCTGGCAGGCCATGCAGCCCCCCGCCGGCCCCCTAGCCCACCGGCGACATCATCCCCGGCCCTAGACGCCTCGCACATCGACTTCGTCCCCGCCGCCGCCCGGGTCCACGCAGCTTTCCCGGGGTGGCTGGTGTTCCGGGGTCTCTCGACCGGCCTGAGACACCCCGGATCGCCAGCCGATCGGCCGAGGCGCCCTGGACCGCCGGCTCACCGCTCGCGGGGTGCCGCCCCGCCGGTCCATGACCGAACCCCGGGCAGGGGGAGCCGGCGATCCGCGGGCGGCGAGTGTCCGGGCGGGCACCCTGTCATGGGATCCGGCGTCCCGCCCAGGTGGTCCAGATGTGACCAGCAGGAACGCCGGAACGCTTTAACGTCGCGGCCCTGCCCTCAGCCTTCGTCACTCGCGCCGACTCCATCAAACTAGCCTCCTAGGATGCTGGGCGGACTGTGCCGTCCCACCCAGGAGCACACCCGTCCCCGGCTGGCATCCACACACGAAACCCGTTCGGCATCCGCACGCGAAACCCGGCCGTATTCCGCCCCTGGCCGCCGGCTCTCACCCGGCCGGCGGCCAGACGCGAAACAGCACCCGATCTACCGCTCCGGCCGCCGGGGGAGCGAATCCCCGGCCCCCGAAGCACCCCGGGCGCGCCTGGCTCAGCCCTGCGCGTACACCGTCAGCAGGTAGGTGTAGACCCCATGCCCCGTGTAGTTCGGATGGAAGATCTCGCTGTAGTGCCCCAGGTCGACCCCGTTGATCCACGGCACCGCACTGCACGCCTGATGCTCGGTGAACCCGTCCCGGACGTCCACGAACACCACCCCGGCCTTCGCCGCCGCCGACGTGATCCCCTCGACGGTCTGGTCGGCCGCGATGTTCAGCCACTCCCGCTTGGTCGCCCCCGGGGTGATCGCCCCGCAACTCCCCGTACCCTCGTCGATCAGCCGGGGATACCCCAGCACGACCACCCGCGCGTTCGGGGCCCGGTCCCGGACCTCCCCATAGAGCTCCTCGAGGTGCGACGGCACCACGAGCCGTCCACTCCAGGCGCTCCCGAACGCCGCCTCGGCGCACTCGTCGTCGGTCCCCGTCAGGCAGGTGGTCGCGGTCTGGGTGAATCCCGCGTCGTTCCCGCCCACGGTGATCGTGACGAGCGCCGTCGCCGTGCTCAGCGCCCCGAGCTGCGACGACCGGACGTCCTCGATGGTCGCCCCGCTGCACGTCATGTCCTTGAGCGTGAACGCCGGATGGTTCCGCGCCCAGGTCCGGGGGTAGCTGCTGGTGCTCTGCTTGCAGTCCCCGCTCTCCGCGAGATAGGGGTACGCCCCGACTCCCGCCGCGAACGAGTCACCCAGAGCGACGTACTCCCCGCCACTGACCGCAGCCTCGGCGGGCCCGGCCGCCGCGACCACCGACATCACGGCGACGGCCAGGATAGAAGACGATTTATGCATGTTTTCCCTTGTCCGGGGTATATGTGCGACAGGGATCATCCATCGCCGTCGACCCGATGACAAGGGTTATGGACGGCGAATGGACGGCGACATGGACAGCGCCGAGGGATTAGATTACGAACATGTAATCGACGACTCTGGATGGCTGCCATGACGGATCAGCTCCTCGCCGACACATTCCGGATCGACACCGCGCCGATCGGTGACTCCGTCGCCCTCTCCGCGCTCTTCGCCGTTCTTTCGCTCGTGACGCTCTTCCTGCTGCTCGGCGTCTTCCGCGTACGCGCCTGGCTCTCCGGCCTGATCTCCCTGCTGGTCGCCTTGATCATCGCGATCGCCGTCTACTCCATGCCGCTCGGCCAGGCGCTTCTCTCCGCCTCCGAGGGCGCCGCTTTCGGCTTCTTCCCGATTCTCTGGATCGTGATCAACGCAATCTGGGTCTACAACCTGACCGTGGTCAGCGGCCATTTCGACGTACTCCGCCGCTCCATGGAACGCGTCAGCCCGGACACCCGCATTCAGGCGATCATCGTCGCGTTCTGTTTCGGCGCCCTGCTCGAGGCCCTCGCCGGCTTCGGCACTCCGGTCGCGGTCACGGTCGTCATGCTGATGGCCCTCGGCTTCCCGCCGATCAAGGCCGCCTCGGTCGCCCTGATCGCCAACACCGCCCCGGTCGCGTTCGGTGCCCTCGCCACCCCGATCGTCACTCTCGGCACGGTCACCTCCGGCGCCGCGCAGGACCCCCGCCTCACCACCGACACGCTCGGCGCCATGGTCGGCCGCCAGACCCCGATCCTCGCCGTCGTCGTCCCGTTGATCCTGGTCGCGGTCGTCGACGGCCGCCGCGGCCTCCGCCAGACATGGCTCCCCGCCCTCACCGCCGGCGTCGTCTTCGGCATCGCCCAGTTCCTCGCCGCCAACTACATCAGCGTCCCGCTCACCGACATCGTCGCTTCGCTGGCCGCGGCGGCCTCGGTGGTCCTTCTCCTGCGCTTCTGGCACCCTCCCTTCTCACGTACGCCCATTCCCGCACCCACCCCCTCAAAAGGCGGCGCCCAGCCCCCAGAGCCCCCCGCCGCCGTTCCGCCCGTCCCCGCCACCGGCCCATCAACCGCGTCCGCACCCACCCCTCCCGCCGATTCCCCCGCCCCTGTTTCCCCTACTCCCGATCCCCCCGTTCCCGACGCGCCTCCCGCCCCCGTTTCCCCTGCCCCCGCCCCCGCACCGGCGGCGGTCGCGGTGGCCGCGCGCGACACTCCTCCCGAGGTGGCCCGCGCCTACGCCCCGTACCTGATCATCATCGCCATCTTCTCGATCGTGAACCTCCCCCCGATCAAGGCCGCCCTCGCCGATCCGCCGTGGACGGTGGTCTTCGCCTGGCCCGGCCTGCACGTCCTCGGCGCCACCGGCAAGCCCCTCTCCTCCACGAACTTCACCCTGGGCTGGCTCCCCGCGGCCGGCACCCTGATGATCGTCGCCGGCGTCCTCACCGCCGCCGTCCTGCGCATCCGCCCCACGGCGGCCCTGCGCGCCTACGCCCGCACGTACCACGAGCTCCGCCACGCCATCGTCACGGTGATGGCGGTCCTCGCCCTGGCGTACGTCCTCAACCAGTCGGGCCAGACCGCCACCCTGGGCGCCTTCCTGGCCACGGCCGGCACGGTCTTCGTCTTCCTCTCCTCGATCCTCGGCTGGATCGGGGTGGCGGTGACCGGTTCCGATACGTCCTCCAACGCCCTCTTCGGCGCCCTGCAGGTCCAGACCGCCACGAAGGCCGGCCTCGACCCGGTCCTGCTGGCCGCCGCCAACTCCTCCGGCGGCGTACTCGGCAAGATGATCAGCCCTCAGAACCTGGCCATCGCCGCCTCCGCGGTAGGCATGGCCGGCCGCGAGGGCGACATCTTCCGCCGCGTCCTCATCTGGAGCCTGCTCCTGCTCCTCTTCATGTGCCTCCTGGTCACCCTCCAGGCCACCCCACTGCTGTCGTGGATGATCCCCACCCACCCCATGTAGCCCGGCTCCGTGCCCCCGCGCTCGCGCCCCGCGCCCCCGCGTCCCGCGCCCGCTCGTGCCCCGCGTCCCGCGCCCGCTCGTGCCCCCGCGTCCCGCGCCCGCTCGCGCCCCGCGCCCGCTCGCGCCCCGCGCCCGCTCGTGCCCCGCGCCCGCCCGCGTTCCTCGGGCGCCGGCCTGGAATCGTGCGGGGGTCAGGGGCGGGAGCGTGCGTAGACGCCCGGGCTGACGCCGAGAATGCGCTTGAAGTGGCGGACCAGATGCGGCTGGTCGTAGAAGCCGCTCTGCACCGCGACGGCCGGCAGCGGCTCCCCGGCCAGGATGAGGCGGCGGGCCAGGTCGACGCGGCGCGAGATCAGGTACTGGTGCGGGGACATGCCGAACGCCCGGCCGAACGCCCGGACGAGATGGGCGGGCGCGAAATGGAGCTCGGCCGCTGCCGTACGCAACGGGACACCGGAGACGACGTTGGCCTCCAGCAGGTCGCGAAGGTCGCGAGCGACGCCGCCGGAGGGCGGCGGCGCGCCGGGATGATCGCCGAGCCGGGCGCGGAGCCGTTCGAGGGCGAGGGCGAGCGGCGCGTCGGCGGCGGGTTCGTCACCGGGCGTGCGGGCGAGGCGATGGACGGCGGAGACGAGCTGTTGCAGCGCGCGGTCGACGACGGCCGGGTTGTCGACGGAAGCGCCGACGAGCCGTGCCGGGAGCTGCGACGATTCCAGGTAGAGGACCCGTTTCCGGAACCCGGACGCGTTCGCCGCCGTGCCGTTGTGCGGGACGTGCGGCGGCAGGATGGTGACCTGGCCGTGGAACGCCCCGTGTTCGTGGCGGTCGAGGTCGTACCGGACCGCTCCGTCGTCGACCAGCAGCACGGTCCACGCGTCGTGGGCGTGCATCGGGTACGCATGGTCGCCGAAGTGGGCGTGCAGCACTTCCACGACACCGTCGACCGGTGGCCGCCAGGCTCGGATCAGGGGCGCCTCCGGCACGTCAAAATCGTACAAGACCTGGTGAACGCCGAGCCACGACGATGAGCGGCATGACCGGATTCACCACCAAGATCGCTGTCCTGCTCCGTGACGACCTCCTCGGCTGGCAGCGCTTGAACGTCACCGCCTTCCTCGTCAGCGGCCTCGCCGTAGCCGACCCGAATCTGATCGGCGAGCCCTACCGCGACGGCGGCGACGTCGAGTACCTCCCGATGTTCCGCCAGCCGGTGCTGGTCTTCCAGGGCGGCAAGGAACTGCTGACCACGGCCCACTCCCGCGCCCTGTCCCGCGACGTCCGCCTGTCGATCTTCACCTCCGACCTCTTCACCACCGGCCACGACGCCGCCAACCGCGCCGCCGTCCGCGCGGTCCCCACCACATCACTCGACCTGGTAGGCCTCGCCCTCCACGGCCCTCGCAACGCCGTCGACAAGATCCTCAAAGGCGCCTCGATGCACCCATGACCGGCCACCCCTGATCCACGCGCCCACCCCGCTCACCAGCTACCCGCTCACCAGGTACCCGCTCACCAGCCGCCCGTGTCCTGTCGCCACCCGCGCGCTGTCGTTGCCCGCGTCAGCAGTTGGTCGCGTCAGCAGTTGGCCGCGCTGGTAGGGCTCGCCGACAACCGGCCGACGGCCGGACCGTCCGCCGGTTGTCGTGCTGTTGGGGTCGTGCCGTGGGGTCAGCCGAGCGTCCAGCGCTGGTTGGTGCGGCCGTTGCAGTCGTTGACCACGACCCGGGCCATCGGGCGCTTGCCGGACGACGGGTCGGTCAGGCAGTCGCTGTTGGCGGCGTTCACCAGTTCCCGGTCGTCGGTGAGCTGCCACTGGGCGGTGGTCCGGCCGTCGCAGCCGACGAGGTGGACCGTGCGATCGCCGACCAGCATCACGCATTTCCCCAGTACCCGGAGGGTGCCGTCCTCCTGCAGCGTCCAGTCCTGCGCGGACGACCCGTTGCACCCGAACACCTGGATGACGTTGTCGTCGAACGTGAACCCGCCCGGCAGGTCGAGGCAGAGCCCCTCGCCGTTGACCAGGGGCCCGGTGACCGGTGCCACGGTAGAGGGCGATGCCTCGGCGGGTGCGTTCGAGGTGGCGCTCGCCGTCGGCCCGGCCGAGGCGTCGCCGGCTGCCGCGGGCGAGGAGCTCACCGAACTGGTGGGCACCGTGGTCGACGAGCCGCCCCCGATCCAGCCACCGCCGTAGTTCCCGGCCGTTCCGGTGTCCGGGCCACCCGTCACGGCCTCGCCGAGCGGATCCGAGGCGTCCGGGCTGGGCCCGGTGACCGCGGGAAGCCCGTGGTTGGGGTAGTCGTCCGCCCAGGTCGGCGCGTACGCCGGCCGCAGGGCCGCATACCCGGTCACGGCCAGCACGGTGATCACGGCCGCTCCGGCGCCGGCCATCAGAAGGGGACGACGACGCCGCTCCGGGCCGGTCGGCTCGGCCTGCTCGGCGCTCCTCGCGGCCGTGCCCGCCGTGACCGGGTGAACCAGCGTGGGCGTACCCGACGCGACCGGTTGAGCCCGGGTGGGCGTACCCGACAAGACCGGAAGAACCTGCGTCGGCGTTTCCGGGACGACCGGGAGAGCCTGCGTGGGGGAGTCCGGGAACACCGGGAGCATCTGCGTGGGCGAGTCCGCCGAGGCCCCCGAGGGCCACGTGGTCCCCGCCTGCTCCGGCTCGGCCGACTGCTCGTCCTGTGTCAGGAACGGACGTACCAGCAACGGCTCGCGCTCGTCGCCGAAATCCTCGTCGCTCACTGACGAAGCCACCCCTCGATCGACATCGGTGCACCAACTTACCGTGATCGTCGAAGGCGCGCGGCGGCCGTTCGGTCATGCCGGCACCATCCGCTCCGGCGGCGCCTGCCGCGCGAGAATCGTCGCAGCCCAGGTGCCCATCACCGTTGCCCGGTGCCCTCACGGCCCGCATCCCTCTGCCCTCCCGCTTGCGATCGGTGCCCTTGTCACCCGTGCCCGTGCCCGTGCCCGTGCCCGTGCCCGTGCCCGTGCCCGTGCCCGCGCATGCCGCTGCCGCTGCCGGCGGGCGGCCGGCCGGATTCTCATGCAGTTCTGCGGGCTTCGCGCGCCGGACTTGCCGCCCGCCCGTGTCTGAGACGGATGGGGATCCGGCGCCGTGATCGGCGCCCTCGTCGTCTGCTCCCGTGTGGAGGATTGATCGGCGAGGGTGCCGGGCTCGGGGCGCCCGGCCACCCCGAGCCCGTCGGGTCACCGCTTCCAGAACGGCTTGCGGGTCTGGTCGGACGACGCGGCCGGATCCTCGCCGAACATGGTGAGTACGTTCAGGGCGGCCTCCCACTTCTCCTCCAGCGTCCCGTCGCCGCCGAGCAGGTCGACCAGCTCGCGGAGCGGGGTGAAATCGGCTTCCTGTAACGGTGTCAGCAGGACGGTCAGCCGACTGGACAGGTCGTCGAGCAGATCGCGCCGCTCGTAGGCCGGACGGCCGGTGGCCTCCCGGAGCCGGTCGGCCTCGACGGCGACCAACGCGCGCACCTCGTCCAGGGTGAGCGCGCCCCCGCCGGAGTGCGCGCCCCTCGACCGGGCGCGCTTGAGGTGGGCGCGCGGTGCGGGAGAGCCCACCGCCCGGAGGTCACCGGCCGCTCCGCCGAACGGTGGCGGGGACATGTCGGCCTGGACCGAGCCGATGGGTGCGAAGCCCGGCGCGGACGGCGGGGCAGCGGAGGGCGACGGCGCGAACATCGGCGCCGCCGCCGCGACGGGCCCGCCGGGGAACGGCGACACCGCGGACGCGAGGACGATCCCGGGCGGTGCCGGCGCCGGGGTCTCCCAACCGGACGGCATCTCCACCGGCTGGGTCACCCGCTTGACCTGTCCACCCTCGTTCACGACGCGCTCGTCGACAGCGACGAAAGCCGTGAAGCGGCAGAGCACGCCGAAGCGCAGCGAGGTGTCCACGATGGTCTTCTCCAGTTGGTGATCGCCCGCGGCGTAGGCGTCCTCCAGGTCCCGCAGCCGGGCCCGGGCCCACTGGGCGGTGACCGCCGGCTCGGTGCGTTCCTCGACCGTCACACGGGTCCGGAACTCCTGGTCGTCCCGGGTACGCCCGGTGACCGTGAACGCGCCCCCGGCAGCACCCGTGTAGCGGCCGGTGACGACCAGGGGCACTCCCGGGTAGAGACCGGGCAGCCGCCGCGGCGTCCGGCTGCCGTCTGCCACCGTGATCCCCTCGCCGTCGACGGCGAGGCCGGTGACCAGCGGCGCGCCGATCCGGCGGTGGATGTGCTCCATCGCCTCGTCCAGCCGGTCCTCGCTCTCCACCAGCTCGGCTCGCCCGGCCCCGAGCGCGGCGAGCCGGCCCAGGAAGCCCGCGTTGACCGCGCGGTCGATGCCGACCGTGTGCAGCCGGGTGGCGCCGATCAGCGGGACGACCTCGTGGACGATCTGGTCCTCGTTGCCGACCTGGCCGTCGGTGACCAGCACCAGCACCCGGTCACGCCCGCTGCTGTCGGTGAGCAGGCCGAGACCGCTGGTCAGCGGGGTGAGCATCTCGGTCCCGCCGCGGGCGTCGGCGCGGGCCAGGTGCTCGACCGCGCGGTACCGGTTGCGGTCGGTCGCCGGGCTCAGCCCCGCGTCCAGGCCGTCGGGATGCTCCACGGTGTTGTCGAAGGTGAGCACGGCGAACCGGTCGCCGTCGGTCAGCGTGTCGATCACCCGGGCGGCGGCGCGGCGGGCGGCCACCATCTTCCAGCCGCTCATGCTGCCGGACCGGTCCAGCAGCAGGACGACGTCCTTCGGGCGTGGCGGGGCCGCCTCGGCCGGTGGCAGCACTACCAGCTGGTAGGTGCCCTCGCCGCCCTCGCCGTCGGGGACCGCCACGGCGGTCTGCCCGCCGGGTGCGTACTCCAGGCGCAGCACGAAGTCGCGGTCGGCGCGCTCGCCGGGGTGGATCCGCAGGGTGCCGTCCTCCTCGGCGACGGTGTGCAGGCTGGAGCGGACCTCGCCGAGCTCCAGCCCGGCCGGGTCCACGGTGACCTCCAGCGAGAGGCGCAGCGGGTTCGGGAAGCCGGGCAGCAGCACCGGTGGCGAGATCCGGGAGGCGTCCGGCACCGCGTCGGTGTCCGGCGTCTGCCCGTCGCCCGAGTACGGTCCGGCCAGTGGGGCGCCCGGCACGTAGCGGGGCGCGACGACCAGCGGGAACCGGAAGGTGGCCGCGCCGTCCTCGTACGGCAGCGGGCCGACCAGGTGTAACCGGACGACGACGCGCTCGCCGGGCGGGATGTTGCCGGCGCGCATGGTGAAGACGTCCGGCCGCTCCTCCTCGGCGATCGAGGCACGCTGCCCGGCGGCGATGGCCTGGTCGTACTGCTCCCGCGCCGCGCCGCGCTCCTGCAGTTCGGCGGTGACGGTACGGTCCGCGGCGGTCATGGTCATGCCGGTGACGGCGGCCCGGTCGGGCAGCGGGAAGATGTAGGTCGCCTCCAGTGCGGTGTCGTGGGTGTTGACGAACTCGGCGGTCACCTCGGTGCGTGCCACCAGGCCGCTGACGGCGGCACGGACGTCGAGCCTGTCGAGGGGCAGGTTGCCCCGGTCGGTCCGCAGCGCACCGAACCCGGTCTCGGGCAGGCTCCGGACGCGCTCCAGCTCGGCGGCCCCCATCGGATTGACGTAAATGATCATGAATCTCTCCTATCGGTGAGCCCACGGGAGGCGAGCAGGTCGAGCAGGGGTCGGGCGGCCTCGTCGAGGTCGCGGCGGTCGACGTGCAGAGCGCCGGGGACGAGCAGGATCACGCCCATCCCGAGCGGCACGCCGGTGAAGAGGCCGTCGTCCAGAAGCTGCCGGGCGCCCACCGACAGCGTCTCGGCAGGGGCGGGTGAGGTGGCGGGCAGATCGTCGGCCGCGGCGTGCCACGGATTCCGCCCGGTGGGCGCCGCCTTCCAGAAGGCTGGGCGCGGTGCCGGCGCCGGGTCGGCCACCGGCTGATCGTCGGACAGCAGCACCGGGGGCACGCGGGCGGCCGCGGCGAGCACCTCGTCGGAGGCCCCGGCGAGCTCCGCCTGGATCTCGGCGAGCGTGCGCCCGGCCGCCTGCCGGCGCTTGATCGCGACCAGCTGCAACAGGTGCCGGCGACCGTACAGCGCGTTGCGGCCGCGGGTGCCGAGCGGGCGGTCGACCAGGCCGGTCGTCGTGTACCAGCGGATCGAGCGCCGGTCCGGCACGTCCCGGACGCGTCCGTTGGGCGCGCCGGGGTACTCCGCGGCGAGGGCCACCCGGACCCTCTCGACCAACTGCTCCATCGTCCACATGCCAAACAGCTTGACACTGTCACCATGACACTGTCAATGTCGTCGTACTGGCAATGACGGCGGAGACCGGAGGGCACCGAGATGTTGGATCAGCTGAGGCTGGTGAGCCTGTCGCACGTCAACGACCCCGACCGGATCAGCGTGTATCCGGGTGATCCGCCCTTCGAGCTGGCGACCGTGGCGACCCTCGGCGAGCACGGCTACTACTTGCAGGCCGTGTGCTCGGCCGAGCACACGGGCACGCACTGGGGCGCTCCGGGGCACTTCACCGCCGGTGCGGCCCTCGCCGACGACCTGGAACCGGCGGACCTGTTCCGGCCCGCGGTCAAGGTCGACGTCCGGGCCGCCTGCGCCGCCGACCCGGGCTATGCGGTGACGGTCGCCGACCTCGAGGCGTGGGAGGCCCGGCACGGGCGCATCCCGGACGACGCGGTGGTGGTCATCTGGACCGGCTGGGAGGAGAGGTTCGGCACCCCGGCGTTCGCCGAGCACCCCGGGTTCGCTCCGGAGACCGCACGCTGGCTGGTCGAGACCGGGCGGCTGGGCGAGCGCGGCGGCACCGGCACCGACGCGTTCAGCCCGGATGTGAGCACCGACGCCGGATTCGCCGTCTCGCGGACGATCTACCAGCGCCGCCGGATCAGCCTCGAGGTGCTGGCCCATCTCGCGGATCTGCCCGCCACCGGCGCATGGGTCCTGTGCGGCGGGCAGATCAACAGGGGCGGGTCGGGGTCGACCGCGCTCATCTACGGCGTACTGCCGCCGGCATGAGCGGCCACGCCGGAGGCCGCGGCCGAGCCGCCGGGCTGCACCACACCGTCGACCGTCAGTGTGTAGGGGGCGTACTGGGTGACCTCGCCGGTCGGGTCGTCGTAGGACACGATCGCCACCACCTTCGGGAACCCGCGCAGCGCCGCGACGTCCCGCACCGGCACCACGGCGGCGCGCTTGTGGCCCAGACCGACCAGGCTGACGCGCCAGCCGTGCACCGCCACCGGATGGATCTCGGTCGGCGACCTCCAGCCGGTCAGGGTCCCGGTGTCCAGTGCGGTCCCGCCGACAGTGGCCGCGCCGAGGTGCCAGCCGCCCGTGTTCACCGCGGCGTCCGTGACCGAGCGGAAGCTCAGCAGCACCTTCCGCCCGGCGTACGCGGTCAGGTCGTACGTGAGCTCGGCGTCGGTGGCCTTGCCGGTGATGCCGGGACCCAGCGGCCCCTTGGTGGTCCGGTCACCGGGGACGATCCGGTAGGTCTTGCCCCCGTCGTCCGAGACC
Organism: Actinoplanes sp. NPDC051851; assembly: GCF_040681165.1. Classification (NCBI taxonomy): domain Bacteria; kingdom Bacillati; phylum Actinomycetota; class Actinomycetes; order Micromonosporales; family Micromonosporaceae; genus Actinoplanes; species Actinoplanes sp. NPDC051851. Next base: position 41,671 of record NZ_JBFAYF010000059.1, read on the forward strand.
GCGACGTATCCGTAATCGAACCCGTCCTCGAAGGCGTAGGTGGAGGTGAACCGCAGGACCGGGTCGGCGGCCGGTACCTCGGCCGGGTGGACCGCGGCCGCGTCGGTGCCCGGGGTGTCGCCGTCGAAGAGCCGTCCGCCCTCGAGCTTCCAGGCCAGCGGTGCCGGCGTCAGGGTGTCCGCGCCTTTGAAGGTCACCGTGTGCAGCGCGCCGCGCGGCAGCCGGACGAAGTCCGCCCCGTTCGGTGCCGCTCCCGGCGTCTCGTAACAGGTCTTGTTCGCCAGGTTCACCGTCGAGCGCAGGCTCGGCGAGGTGACCCGCTTCCGGGGCACCCCGGTGATCGTGCCGCCGGGGTCGCCGACCTCCTTGTCGACCAGCGTCATGATCTGGAAGTCGTGCAGCACCTCGGGGAGCCTGACCCCGGGCGGCATCGCGGCGACCAGCGCGGGCATCCCCTGGTGTTTCGCGTCGCGGTGCAGCGTGGAGAGCAGGGCCGGGCCGAACCGGTCGCGCAGATAGACCATCAGCGCGTACGAGATGCCGTAATCGGCGAGCACGTCGTCGGCGTCGCCCTCGTCCCAGAGGTTCAGCGAGTTCTGCGGCCCGCCGCACTCCCGCGGATTGGCGTTGTAGGTCGTCTTCACGTTGCCGAAGCCCAGGTAACACGCGATATGGGTGTCGTACCCGCGGTGGTAGACGCTGCGGTGCACATCGACGTACCCGACCAGGGTCTGCGCGTAATCGGAGAGGCCCTCGTTGAGCCAGTCCGACTCCGCCGGGTCGACGTAATACTCCAGCAGATGCTGCCACTCGTGGGCGAAGGTCCCCTCGTACATCCGCGGCCGCGAGGGCCGGCTGGTGCACAGGTCGTCGGTCGCGTCGTTGGCCGGGCGGCGACCCAGCCGGTGCGCCCAGTCGTAGGCGTCGATGGTCATCACGTTGCGGTCGAACAACTCGTTGAGCTGCGCCGAGAAGAACCCCGCGATGTAGGTCGGCTTCGCCGGGAAGTCGAAGTAGTTGTCGTCCCGTACGTTGTCGACCAGCGTGACGGTCTTGTCGCCGTCGCCGGTGAAGTCGCCGTCCTCCATCGTCCCGGTGGTCCCGGAGCGATCCGGTGGCACGCTGAACGCCGCCGTCTCCTTGGGGTAGATGTTCGTGTCGAACTCGTGGGTCAGGTCCGCGACCTGGGCATCGGTGATCTCGGTGGCGTTCTTGCGGCAGTCGTTCGCCGGGAAGGCGATGTCGTTGGCGACCCACACCTCGATGTGCCGGCCGACCGACCGCAGCGTGTACTCCTTGCGGTACAGATCTCCGGTGATGTCGTTCAGCCCAACCCACTTGCGCACCGTGCCGACCGGCGGGGTCCGGCCGGGCGCCTTGCGGGCCGCCGGCAGCGGCCGATAGCGGGCGGCGGGCAGGGGGTGCCCGTTCAGCGTCAATCGCGTACGGGTGAGCTCCCGGCCGTCCTCGGCGGGCACCGTCCCCTGCTGGGCTCGCGGTGCGGGGGCGACGTGCCGCGATTGCGCCTGGGCGGGTGACATGAGCAGCGCATTCAGTGCCGCGATTGCCGCAAGAAAGGCAAAACGGGTGCAATTCACGAAGCGGACGTTACCGCGCCACGGGAGTGTTGGAGCCCGACACGCGCCAGCCGATCTTGACCGCCCCACCATCGACGCGTGGGCCTTCTCCGGTGCCTCCGGGAAGCGCTCGCGGGCATCGGCGGGACGGCCCCGCGGGTCATTCGAAGAGGGAGTGCTTCCGGCCCGGCTCGCTGCGATCGCGCGCCCGGCGGCGCAACTGGATCACGGCCATGTCGATCAGTGCGACCGCCGCCCACCCGGCGAGCAGCCAGCCCGGCAGGGTCCAGCCGGCGCGCAGCAGGAGGACCGACAGCACGGCGCAGACCAGCATGCCGAACGCGGCGAGGGCCAGGCGCAGGTTCAGCGGACTGTACGGCTCCTCGACCGTGCCACGGCGGCCACGGGGTTGAGGTCCGATTCGCACCGGGCGAATCTACCCGTCTCGGGCGCAGCCGAAACTAGGCCCCCCAAGATCGGGTACTTTCGATATCTTCTGCCTGCTGACACTGATCCGCTATGGACAGGAGGCGCCGTGACCGAGACGGTGCATACCCGGCAGCCCACCCGCAGACTCGGCACCTGGGCGGTGTTCATCATCGCCGTCTCCGCGATGACCCCCCTCACGGTGGTGGCCGGCGCGCTGCCCCTCGGGTACGGCCAGGTGCAGGAGAAAGGCATTCCGGTCGCCTACGTCACCGTGGCGATCGTGCTCGCGATCTTCGCGGTCGGCCTCACCGCGATGGCGCGCCACGTGCCCAACAGCGGCGCGTTCTACGCGTACGCCGCCAAGGGCCTGACCCGGCCGGCCGGCGTGGGCACCGCCTTCGTCGCGCTACTCGCCTACAACGCGATGCAGATCGGCCTCTACGGCGCGTTCGGGGTGGCCGCCCACAGCGCGCTCGACGCGTTCGGCCTGGACGTGTCGTGGATCGTCTGGGCGCTGCTCGGCTGGGCGGTCGTCGCCCTCCTCGGCCGGCTGGCGATCGACCTCAACGCGCGCATCCTCACCGTGCTGGTCTGCGCCGAGGTGCTCATCGTTCTCACCTTCGACGCGACCATGGTCGGCCACCCGGCCGGCGGCACGGTCTCCTTCGCGACTCTCGACCCCGCCCTGATCGCCACCGTCGGCGGCGTGTCGCTGCTGGTCGGCGCGGTCGCCGGGGTGGTCGGCTTCGAATCACCGCTGGTGTACGCGGCGGAGGCCCGCGACCCGTCCCGTACGGTCGCCCGCGCCATCTTCCTGACACTGCTGGTCGCGGCGGTACTGTACGGCGGATCGGCCTGGGCGATGTCCGTGGTCGCCGGCCCGGACCAGATCATCCAGGTGGCCTCCGAGCACCTCAGCGACCTGTTCTTCGTGCTGCCCGAGCCCTATCTGCCGACCGCGGTGCTGGACCTGGCCCGGATCTTCTTCGCGACCAGCCTGTTCGCCGCGATGCTGGCCTTCCATCACACCGTCGCCCGGTACGCGCTGACCGTGGCCCGCGAGGGAGTGCTGCCCGGCTACCTCGCCCGCACCCGCGACGACGTCCCGGTGACCGCGTCGCTCTCCCAGTCCGCGCTCGCCCTCGTCGTGCTGGTGATCTTCGCGCTGGCCACCTGGAACCCGACGACCGACCTGTTCTTCTTCGGTACGGTCTCCGGCGGCCTCGGCGTGCTGGCCCTGATGACCATCGCCGCGATCGCGGTCATCCGATTCTTCCGCCGCGACGCGCACGGCGAGAGCCGATGGCGGCGCTCGGTCGCGCCGTGGATCTCCGCCGTCTTCCTGGTGCTCGTGCTGCTGCTCACCGTCGCCTTCTTCGGCGACCTGCTCGGCTCCGACAACCCGGCCAAGGTCTGGTCGGCCCCGCTGGCATTCCTTCTGGTGTACGTCCTCGGTATCTGGTGGGGCCGCAGATTGGGCCGCGAACGCCCCGCCGTCTACGCCGCCATCGGCACCGGCCTCCCGCCCGCCGAGCCCACCGCCGGGCGGGAGCCGACCGCACCCAAGGGCCTCCTCTCCGCCACCGAGGAGACCTCCGCGGTGCTGGAGGACCCCGCGGTGCTGGAGGACCCCGCGGTGCTGGAAGACCCCGCGGTGCTGGAAGACCCCGCGGTGCTGGAGGAGTCCGCAGTGGTGGAGAAGCCTGTCGGCGATGCCGAGAAGCCCGCCGCTACGGCCGTCGAGGAGCCGGCTGTTACGGCCGTCGAGGAGCCCGCGGTGAAGGAGCCCGCGACGGCTACCGAAAGCAAGCCCGCCGCGACGGCCACGGATGAGCCGCCGGCAACCGTGTCACAGGAGCCGACCCCGTTTGTGTCACAGGAGCCGACCCCGCTTGTGCCGGAGGAGCCGACCCCGCTTGTGCCGGAGGAGCCGACCGCGGTCGTGCCGGAGGAACCGGCGCCGGAGGCGACACCGGCCGTGCCTCCGGCGAAGCGAGCGCGTGCGCCTCGGAAGCGGGCTACCCCGGCGCGGCCCGCTGCGACGGGAACCGCTGCTCAGGGGAGCCCGGTGAAGGGGACCCCGGTGAAGGGGACCCCGGCGAAAGGACCGGAGTCGGCCGAGTCTCCCGAGGCGTCGGCTGGCAGTGATGGCGCGCACGATGTCTCCGGAGACGACCTTCCGCAGTCCGGGAGCAACGGGAACACTCCGGCCGGAGCGGCGTCGGCGGACCGGCCCCGGCGACGACCCGCCCCGCGACCGAGGAGTGGCCGTCGCCCGCCACAGCCGCCCGCGACTGAAGCAGCTGAGGGGCTGGCCGACGGGCCTGCAGAGGGCGACGGGGCCACCGATTCGTCACGGGAGCGTAGTTCTACAAGCCCGTCCGAAGAGCGTGGACCGGCCAGCCCGGGAGAGGAACGCGAATAGCCGCTGAGCGCGGTTGGGCCGTGGCGGCTTGGCGCGGCCGGACAGGTGACTGCCCGGCATATGAGCGCGGTTGGGCCGTGGCGGCTTGGTACGGCCGGACAGATGACTGCCCGGCATAGCCCTACGGGCGGCCGCCCGCAGGGCTGAACGGCGGCTGCCCGGCGTAGCCCGGCGGATGGTTGTCTGCGGCAGCCGGCCGGGTCGTCGTCTGCGGCAGCCGGACGGGCCGTGGCCTGCGGGGTGTTTCTTCGTGAGTGATAGGTGCTGTGGGCGGTCCGGGTTCACGATCATGGCTGGCCGGGGCGGTGGGAGTTCCCGATCGCTGCTTGAGTCGTTCTGGCGCCCCTCTGGCGGCTGTGCAAGTACACGATCGCGGATCGTGGGCACCTGCCGCCCCCGCTTGTGGTTGATCGTGTGCGTCTGTCGTCCGGCTCGTGTCGTTCGTGTGCGTCTGTCGTCCGGCTCGTGTCGTTCGTGTGCGTCTGTCGCCCCGCTCATGCCGTTCGTGTGCGTGCGGCGTCGCGCTCGTGCCGTTCGTGGGCATGCCGGCCCGGGGCGGCGGAGCCGTATCGCCGGAGGGGATGCTCACTCCGGAAGAGACGCGCCAGCCTGCGGCAAGCCGGACGGGTGGCTGCGTAGCGTGACCTCACGGCGGCGCCGGAGCGTTACTGGGACGAGCGGGTGGCGCGCCCTGCCCGGCGGCCGGGGAGATCTGGGCAGGTGGCAGCCGGTGTAGTGGGAATGGTCAATGTGGAGTGTCCCGGTCTGCGGGAAAGGGGCTTGATCGATGGATGGGGTCGGGTGTGAGAGGGGTGCCCGCTAAACCGTATGATCTTCATGTTTGAGCGAGCTACCCCGCTCATCATCCGGTGGTCGTCGTGGAGCCCAAGAAGCTTTGCGGTGCGAGCCGGCCGATCCGCCGGTCGACCGGCATGCGAACCCCAGGTGCGGGTGCCGGCGGATCCGCACTCTTTCCGGCCGGAAACACCATGCCGGAGCCTGGGCGGCGCAGCGTAACGCCGCCGCCCAGGAGCCCCGTCTTCGGGGAGACCGCCTCGCTGCCGCTGGCCCGCTCCCTGGTGGAGCCGCCGTGACAGGGGCGGGGTGTCGAGCGCACCGCGCCGCAAGATTACCTTCCGTGACGTGTCGCGAGATCACCTGCCGTGACGCGCTCCGTATCAAAATAACCCTGTGTGACGATTCAGTGCACCAAATGACCAACTGCTGCGGGTGAGACGGCTAAGGATGGATGGCTAAGGGCGGGCCGGCGGCGGGTGGGATGGCTGAGGGTGGGACGGCGGCGGGCGCGCAGGGCGGCTAAGGGCAGGGCGGCTAAGGGCAGGGCGGCTAAGGGCAGGGCGGCTAAGGCGGGGGCAGGGCGGCGGGCGCGAAAACGGAGCTCAGGGACGATCCGGGTGCTGGGAGGACGCGCGGAGCACCCGCAATGCGTTGGCGTGGGTGAGCTTCGTCAAGTCGGCCGGGGACCACGAGCGGGTGCGGAGTTCCGCCAGCAGGGTCGGGTACGAGGCTACGTCGGGGAGGTCCGCGGGGACCTCGAACGTGCCGTCGAAATCGCCGCCCAGGCCCACGTGGTCGATGCCGATGGTGTCGCGGATGTGGTCCAGGTGGTTCGCCACGTCGTGAGCGGTCGCGGAGGGCTTCGGGTGGGCGGCGAGCCAGGGCCGGAAACGAGGTTCGCCGGCGCGGTCGTGGTAGCGGGTTCGCGGTGGGGAGGGCTCGCCGGCGTACGGCGCCCGGGGCCACTCGTCCTCCGGCGCGGGCAGGCCGAGGCGCTGCCACTCCGCGTCGGCGGCGCGGTGCCAGGCCAGGACGGCAGGGGAGACGAACGGGGCGACGACCGGGACCTGCACGACGCCGCCGTTGGAGCGCAGGCGGGGCAGGACGTCGTCCGGGACGTTGCGGGGATGGTCGGTCACCGCGCGGGCGCCGGAGTGGCTGAAGATCACCGGGAGCGTGGCGGTGTCCAGGGCGGCGTGCATGGTCTGCGGCGCCACGTGGGAGAGATCGACGAGCACGCCCAGCCGCTGCATCTCGCGGACGATGGCGTGGCCTTCACCGGTCAGGCCGCCGCCGCCCGGGCCCCGGTCACCGGCCTCCCCGGAACCCGTCGGCCCGCCGCCGACAGAGGGCTGGCCGACAGAGGGCTGGCCGACAGAGGGCTGGGAGCCCGAGGGCTGGGCGGCAGTGGGCTGGGAGCCCGGGGCCTGGGCCGCTGAGTCGGCCCAGGCCGTGTGGTGGTTGTGGGTCAGCGTCACATACCGGACGCCGAGGCGGGCGAAGGAGCGCAGCACGCCGGGGGAGCGGTTCAGGCAGTGGCCGCCCTCGATGCCGATCAGGGAGGCGATCCGGCCGGCGGCGACGATGCGCTCGACGTCGTCGGCGGTGTGGGCGAGTTCCAGATCGTTCGGGTACGCGGCGATCAGGCGGTGCACGAGGTCGATCTGTTCCATGGTGTGCGCGACCGCGAGCGGTTCGGGCTGGTCGGAGGGGACGTAGACGGACCAGAACTGGGCGCCCACCCCGCCGGCCCGTAGGCGGGGGATGTCGGTCTGTAACTCCGGGCGGTGGGTGCCGAGGCCCTCGACGCTCGATCCGTGCGCTTCCCGTAGGCGCATGGCCAGGTCGTTGTGCCCGTCGAAGATCCACGTCATGACCCCTGGCTACCGGGTGACGAGCGCCGATGCAAGCCCGGCACGCCTGGCAAGCCCGGCAAGCCCGGCACGCCTGGCAAGCCCGGCAAGCCCGGCACGTCCGGCACGCCTGGCAAGCCCGGCGCCTACACTGCCGCGATGATCACGGGGCTTTCGCAGTGGCTGGTGCGGTATCGCAGGGCGCTGGTCGGGGGAACGGTTTCGCTCTCGGTACTCCTCACGGCCATCGCGGCGTCGGCCGAGAGCGCCGGCGCCCCGGTCGCCGTGATCGACGCGATCCTGGCCGGGAGCGCGGTCCTCGTCCTCAGCCTGATCGGGTTCACCGAGCCGGGGCGGGTGCGGGAGTTCACCCTGGAGCGCCGCGACGGCGAACTGCGGACTAGGAGCAGCGGCTTCCCGGTCGCCTTCGGGCTTCTGCTGATCACGATGGCGAACCTGCTGGCCGGGCTCGGCGTCCGGGAGTCCACCCACGTCCGGTTCGATCCGGCCTGGGCGGCGCTCGTGGCGTTCTTCGGGGGCGGCGTCTTCTTCTTTCTTCGATCCCTCTGGTACGGCAGTGGGGTGACCCTTACCCCGGACGGCCTGGTCACGGAGCGGAAACTGGGCACGGTGACGGTGCCGTGGGAGGCGCTTCGCGGCGTGCACCGCCCGGGGGAGACCGGCGCGGTGACGCTGAGCTTCGCGCGGCCCGAGCTCGTCACGACGACCGGCGTGGTGTTCCGCAAGGACCGGGTCGAGGCGGAGCTGATCCGCCCGCAGCCCCTCGCCGTGGCGATCCGGCACTTCGTCGATCGCCCGGCGGAGCGGGACTCGATCGGCACCGAGGCCGGGTACGAACGACTGCGCGCGGCCGTCGAGCCGCGCCCGGTCACCGAGCCTGCGGGCGAGCCGCCGTCGCTCCGGGCGGTCGTGGGGAACCTGGCCGGGGGCGTGGCGCTGTTCCTCGGGGCGGTCGTCGGGGAATCGTGGGCCGAGGACGCCCTCGGCGCGCACAGCTTCTGGGGGAGCGCCGCCAACCTGCTCCTCGCGTTCGCGATCATCGGCGGCGGCATGATCATGGCCGGGGTGAAGGGGGCGCGGTCCCGGAGGGCGGGCCGGCGGAGCACCTCTTGAGCGCGGCGGGCGGGCCGTGACGCGTACCCGCAAAAAGGAAGTGCCGCCCGGCGGGGGACCGGGCGGCACTTCCGTGAGGGGAGGGTGAGGTCAGCCGATCTTGACGTTGAAGATCGGGTCGGCGGCGAGCTTGCGGAAGGCGGCGAGCCCGTTCTTGGTGCTGTCGATGCTGATGTCGCGGTCGCCCTGGTCGTCGTGCTTGGTGTCGAAGTGCACGAGCGCCTTGATCGCCGGGCGCTTGGCCAGCTCGGGCAGGACGCTGCGGTAGACGGCGGACTTGTCGGCGACGTGACCCACGCGGTGGTAGGCGCCCCACTCGGCGACCATCAGCGGCTTCGCGGCGTGCTTGGTGGTCGCCCAGTCGTAGAAGCCGAGGCCACCCTTGGGCTTACGGTCCAGCAGGTCGGCGAACTTACCGAAGTGGTAGCCCTTCTCGACCGAGACGTAGGAGTCCAGGCCGATCCAGTCGATCACGTCGTCGCCGGGGTAGAGGTCGGCCCACCAGGACTTCGCCATCCACTTCTCGTTGCCCATGTAGGCGAGCACGTTGACGACGTTGCCGACGCCCTGCGCGCGCAGCCGGGCGATGGTGTGCCGCTCCATCGCCGCGAAGTCCTTCGCCTGCATGCCGGAGCCGGCCTTGGCGATGACGTCGTTCTCCGGCTCGTGGTTCAGGACCAGGAAGAACTTCTTACCGTACGCCTTCGCGCGCTTGGCGAAAGCGTCGATCCGGGCGTCCTGCTCGCCCGCCGCGACGGCCGCCCAGGTGGACTTGTAGGCGATCTTCCAGTTGAGCAGCAGCACGCGCGGGTTCGCGGCGTCGCTGGTCATCGCAATCTCGGACTTGGTCGGGAACGGCTCGTTGCCCTTGTGGTACGCGTGGAACACGGTGGCGGTGCGGCCGCTGGCGGCCTCCCAGCTCTTCAGCGCCGTGTCACGCGGGGCGCTGGTGAAGCCGCCCGCCGCGCCACCCCAGAGGATGCCGCAGCTCGGGACCAGCTTCGCGTCGGTGGTGCAGGTGGTGCTCGTGGTGGCCTTGGTGGTGCTCGGCGCGGCCTGAGCCGGCGTGGTCGCCATCGCGGCGCCGGCACCACCGGCGACGAGAGCGGCCAGCGTCAGAACAGTCTTACGCAGCGTCGAACGCAAAATCAGATCTCCCCCGAGTCTGTCCGGCGGTGTGGCCCGCCGGGCATGTGAAAGAGATTCCAGGTCGGGGGGTGTACGTCCGGGACCCGTGACGGTGCCGTGCGGTTGCGGATCCTCCGGGTCAGTTCGTGGCGCGGGAGCCGCGCACGGCGAGCACCTCGATGAGGTCGAGGAACGAGCGGAGGAACAGCGGGAGGGCGCACCACCCGGTGAAGGAGTGCACGCCGTCGAGGAGATGTCCCAGGGCGCCCGTCTCCACCCGGTCCCGGGTCCCGATCGCCTCTCGCTCCTCCGGGTGGTCGAGGAAGTAGCGGATCGTGGCCTTCAGGTACCGGTCCTTCAGCCGCTCCGCGTGCAGGCGCTTGCGGTGCCGCACCCGGCCGGTGACGGTGATCAGCTCCGGCTCGGCGATCTCCAGCCGGACCGCGCCGTCCCTGGGGTTGCGCACCCCGCCGATCGCCGTCCACGGCACGGTGACGGTGCCCCGCGACCGCTCGGCGACCAGGCCCTCCGGGGTGAGGGTGACGGCGTGGCCGCTCCCGAACAACCGCCCGCCGAAGTAACCGGCGAGCAGGAGCGGGACGGCCGTCACCCATGGCCAGACGCCGACCGCGCTGAGGGGGGTGGCGACCCAGATGCCTGCCAGGCCCAGCCCGGGGAAGAACCCGCCCCGCGGGGTCCGCAGCGACCGGTCGCCGAGCTCCAGCGCGTACGTCCGCCCGGCCTCCCGGTCGGTGATCGAGAGGAGCATGAAGATCATGAACGTCAGTCCCAGCACGGCGCCGCCGGCCACGCCGGCGTGACCGTCCGCCCGCTTCGGCATCAGGCTCACCGCCAGCCAGAGGCCGAGGGCGCCGATCAGCGCCGGCCGCCGGTGCCGCACGATCCACGCGGCCACACTCATGATCATCGCGGGATCATGCGGCCGCCTCCGGTCCGAGCACGGTACAGAGACGTTTCGCCTCGGTCACCACCCGTGTACCGCCCGGCCGCGCCGCCACCCCGGCCAGCCCCGGGATCGCGGTGCGGGCGCCGACCGTGCCCGCCACCTGGGTGGCGAGCTCCAGCAGGTCGGGCAGCCCGCGCGGGGTCGTCGCGAGGAGCGCGGGGAGCGCCGCCGCGAGCAGCTCCCACATCGCCGCCGCGGCGCCCGCCCGGTAGGCGTCGGTCAGCGCCGGGACGGCCCGGCTCAGCTTGAGCAGGCCCGCCGCGGCGAGGGCGCCCAGCTCGGCACCGGCCGCCGCGGGGAACGATGTGGCGCCGGTCGCGGCGGCGGACGGCTCGCCCCGGGCGGCCAGGAGCAGGAACGCGTCGAGCGCCGCGACCCGGTTGGCGTCGTGGCGGGCGCCGAACGCGTACGCCACCGCGAGCGCCAGCGCCGGACCGGCCGGCCCGCCCAGCTCGGCGATGACCGGGAGCAGCGTGCCGCCGTCGCGCTTGTCCTCGTCGGCCTGGGCCGCCAGTTCGGGCAGCGCCCACGCCGCCGCGAACTCCCGGTGATGCGGCAGCACCATGGCGAGCACCCCGGCCCGGTCCGCGAAGTCGTCCGGCCAGTTGTCCGGCTCGGCGTCCGGGGTCAGCGTGACCAGTTGGCGTTCCAGGCGCAGCCCGCCGTCCCGGGCCGGTCGCAGGGCCGCCACCACCCGGCGCTGCGGCTCCGTCTCCCAGTGCCGCTTCCGTGGGTCGGAGGCCTGCTCGAACCGGGTGACCACCGGGTCGGGCAGCCCGCCGCCGTCGATCCACGCGGCGAACTGCCGCCCGGCCGGCGAGGTGAGCGCGGCGGCACCGGCGCGGACCGCCGGATCGGTCTCCCGGGGCAGCCGCAGCAGCGCCTGCTCGAAGTCGAACGGCCACGGCTGCCAGCCCTCGGCCTCGGCCCGGCGCAGGCGGGCCAGCAGCTCGGCCGCGTCCAGGCTGCCGGTCACGTGGGTGGGGGTGGCCACCGTCATCGGCACCATGCTGGCCGTCAGCTGGATCGCCACCTCCGCGACCCGGACCGCCAGCACGCCGTCCGGCTTCGCGGAGAACATCGAGTCGGTCCCGCCGCGCCGGCCCTCCTGCCATGCCGTCCGCAGCGACCTCTGCATCCAGTTGGTGACGTTCCGGTGCTGTGGCGCGCCGCTCGCCGCCCGGATCACCTCGCCGAGCATCATCGTCACCGCATCGCGGTTCCAGGTGTTCTCCTCGAAGTCACCCGGGTACCGGTCGAGGACCGGCTGCAGCGCGGCGGCGAGGTCGGCCTGCCGCCCGGCCGCGTAGAGGGCGACCAGCGCGGCCAGGACCCGCTCCCAGCCGACCGCGGACGGCTCGTGGACCAGGGTGACCACCTCCTCGGCCAGCTCGGCGGCGGAGGCGATCGGCGCCGGCATCACGGCCGGCGGCGGGGGCGGCGGCAGCTCCGGCAGGTACGCGGGCTCGGCCACGCTCGTCCCGAACAGCCCGGCCGCGCGCGCCGGCAGGTCACCGGTGAGCGCCACCGCGGCGTCGGCCAGCCGCTCGACCGTGCCGGGATCGAGCGCCGCGACCCGCTTCCCCACCAGATCAAGAGCCTTCTCCTGTACGTCCAGAGCCGGGTGCCCGAACGCGACGGCGATGGTCTCGCAGACCTCACCGGCCCGCTCCGGTTCCTGGCGGGCGACCCGGTCCAGCCAGGTCAGCTGGGCCTTGACCAGCGACTTCTCGGTGCGCAACAGCACCGGGACACTCGCCTCCAGCAGCGTCTCCAGCTCCAGGCGCCCGGCGTCGCCGACCGTGCGCAGCGCCCGCTGGGCCAGCGTCGCGATCGGGCCGGGCGCCTCGGGGAGCATCCGCGCGTAGTCGAGGGCGTGCGCGGCGCACTCGTCCAGGGTCGGCGCGAGCGCGTCGTGGATCATCACGAACGGGCGCAGCACGGCCGGCTTGTCCGGGCGCAGCAGCCGGTCGATCGTGGCGTCCAGGATCGTCTTGCGCTCACACGTGCCGTCGGCGACCAGGTGCGCGAGCACGGCCGGCAGCCGCGGGGTGCTCTGCCACTCCCTGCTCGCCTCGTCCCAGTACCCGCCGCCGAGCTCGGCGCCCATCCCGTCGATCTCGAAGACCGCCGGGAGCAGCAGGTGCAGGAACGGGTCCTCGCGCATCCGGATGCTCAGCGGCGGCACCGGTTCCCGCCGGCCGGGCCGGAGCAGCCCGTTGATCCAGCTCCGCACCACGCCCTCGGTGACCGGCGGCTCGGCGCCCCCGGCGGCCAGCACCGCCGCGGCGAACGGCCACTCGCCGCCCCAGGTCTCCCGGGCCGGCACCTTCCGGGCGAGCCGCTCGCCGAGGTCGCCGAGCCAGGTCAGCTCCCGGGCCCGGGCGATCTCCAGGAAGTGGTCGGGCTCCGTGCTGTTCCACCCGCGCATGCCGCGCCGGGAGAGCGCCGCGGCCACCCGCGCGGCGGACGGCATGCAGGCGATCACGGCGAGCGCGTACCCGGGGTTGGGGTTCTGGCCGTCCCGGCTCCACCAGCGGTCCGGGTCGGCGGCCTTGATGCCCGCGTCGATCGCCGGGGCCAGGGCCAGCCGCTCCTCCTCGGAGATCGCGAGCAGTTCGCGGGTGAGCCGGGCGGGCTTCGCGTGGTGTGCCCGGTGGTCGATCTCGTCCCAGGTGAGGCTCATGCGGTCACCTCGTCGAGCTCCGCGCCGGCCGTCTCGCCGCTGCGGACCATCCGGACCGCGAGCGCGTGCTTGCAGGGCCCGCGCTCCCCGCGGTGCTTCGCCCACCAGGGACAGGTGCAGGACTGCGCCGCATGGCGTACGTGGTAGGTCTCCGCGCCGCTGGCCACCGCCGACACCTCCCCGCCCACGGTCACCGCGCCCGCCTCGACCAGGGACCGGGCGCCGCGCAGCCGGGGGTTCATCCGCTCCACGGCGTCCGCCGCGTACGGCAGCGTCCGGTGGAAGTAGCCGGCCTCCGCGACGTCGTAGCCGACCCGCCCCGCGGTGCCGAGCTGGGTGAGCGCGTCCCGGACCCGCCCGGCGGGCAGCCCGGCCGCGGTGGCCAGGCCGTCCACGTCGATGGTGGGGTCCCAGGAGAGCAGGGCGCTGATCAGGTCGGCGTCGTCGGAGACCTCGTCGCCGGCGAGCGACTCCAGGACCGCCCCCTCACCGGAGAACCCGCGCTGCGGCTCCGGCGACAGGGTCAGCGAGAGGCGCAGCGACGGCGTGCTCAGCTCCCAGGTGCTGGCGACCGGCCCGCTCCCGGCGGTCACCGGGGGGCCGTAGACGCGCAGCGCCGTGGCGTACCGCAGGAAGGGTTTGAGGGCCGTCAGGCGGCCGGCACCGGGCAGGCAGACCGCACCGGGAGCGGGCCGGGAGGTCAGCCGCAGGCCGCGCCCGGCCGGGACCGCCCAGAGCACCGCCCGGTCGGTGACCGGCAGCCGGTTGATCAGCAGCCGCGCGTCGGCCACCCCGATCTCGGCCCGCGGGTCGAAGCGTGAGGTCAGCACCTGCGCCTCGGCGAAGCCGCGCAGCCAGCGCGAGGGCAGCGGCACCTTCCGCTCGACCAGCGGACCGTCGAACGTGGTCACGGTCAGGTCGTCCGGCCCGACCGCCACGTGCATCGGGTCGGCCCGCCCGACCCGGCCCAGCGCCCGCTGCAGCGGCAGGTTCACGTCCACGTTGGTGGTGCCGTGCGCGACGATCTCCCCGTCCAGCCCGCCGGGCAGCACGTCCATCCGCGCGTAGACCCCGCAGCACCCGGAGAACGACTCGAACCGCAGCCGGTCCGCCCCGGCGGTCACCACCGGATCGAGGCTGGCCGGCGGCAGCGGCCGGAAATACCGCGTCCGGGCGACCTCGGCGACGGCGAGCAGCCCGGTCGCCGCGGCCCCCGGATCGGTCAGGAACCCGGTGAAGAATCGCGGGTGCGCCGCCGGCCCGCCGGAGGTCTGCAGGGTGAGCCCGTCGTCCAGTGTCGACGACGCGAGATACGAGTAAGCCGCGGTAACCATGCGCGGAAACTTAGAACGCGGGTACGACAGTTTCCCGTCCACCCAGCTCAGCCCCCGTGCACCCCACCGTGACGGCCACGGCACCAGCCCCCCCGGCGCCGACGTGGGGGCCGGGGCGCCGGCCGGGCGGTGGCCGGCGCCCCGGCAACCCAGCGATCCCGGTGTGTGTGTGGATCTCGGGTTCGGCGCGGCACCGACCTCCCCCGCGGGACCGGGCGCGGGGGCGGGGGGGCCGGGGGCGCCGGGCCCCCGCCCGCGCGGCGCCCGCCCCCGCCGCCCCCCCCCCCCCCCC
>NZ_JBFAYF010000060.1:0-49259 GCF_040681165.1 Actinoplanes sp. NPDC051851
TATCCGATCTAGACACTCAGATGATCACTGATGAGCTGCGAGCCCTCACACTCGGACCGGACTCAGCCGCGAACCCCGCTCAACTTCGAAGAGCCTCGATACCTCGGTCTTCCTGATAGCACAGGAATACCTCTGCGGAGACTGCTGGGACTGCGCAAGGCAACTGAAGGGGAAGCGCCCCTCCCCATCGATCACAAGACATCATGGGTCAGAAAAGACCTACCGAAGTACCTTCGAAAAGACCGGCAAAACTGGCGTTAAAACCCTAGAAAACCGTGAAGCTGATCGATTTACGCTGAGTTTTTCGCGACGATCTTCTTGATGTTGCGGTGGATCCTCGGGAGGTTGAGAATGGTCGATCGCATCGACTGCTTGCAAGCCCGCCTGCGCCTGCTGGAGAGCGCGGGCACAGCCGAGGATATCGGCGAGTGCCTTTCCTTCCTCGAATCTCTGCCTGAAAATCATCCTGAGCAAGGCGACCTGGCGCAGACAATTGTTACTGTGATAATCTGGAAGTTCTTCACTGGAGGCCAGTTTCACTGGCGCGAACTCGACCGTCTGATCGACATCGGCGACAGGTGTCCCGAGAATGAAGAATGGGAATCACTGCGCAGTTCTGCCCGCCTGATCATTGAGGGCGGAGGGACCCTACCGGCTTCACAGAAGGCATTGCAGCCATTGATGGACCACATTCTGGATCATTTTCCGGACGCTGCGGACGATCCGAATGCCCAGGTGAGTCGGCTGTTCCAGGAGTTACAGCAGGCTGATCAGAGCGACGCCGCAATGCTTCTCGGCATCGAAGCACGGATGACAGAAATCGAACGAGAATCCGGGGATGCTCTGAGCGACGCCACAATAAACCTGATCGCTGCGGCGCGGAACTGGTTGTCGACCCGCTTCACTCTGCCGGAATCCGCGTCGGCCATGGAGGCGTTCCGGGACACCATGGGGCGGGCGTTGTCTTCGGCCGGAGCTCCGGAGCAGGTTCGAGAGAGCCTGAACCGAATCCTCGACGAGCCCGGATCCCCGGAATCGCTCGAGCTACTGGGCACGCTGGGTGTTGCGAGCTCGGAACAGGCCGCTGAACTGTTCGGCCCCGAGGATTACACGCATATCGGGCCCGGCTTGGCGGCACTGCGGCTCCACCTCCAGGGTGGTAGCCCGGTCGAGGCCCTCGATGCGGAGATCGACCATCTACGGACGGCGCTGGCGACCGCGGCGGCCAAGCCCGCGTGGCATGCCTCTGAGGATCATGTCTTCGCCCTGCTGAACATGGGCAACCTGTATTGGGAACGATATCGGGTCAGCGGTGAGCGGCGGGATCTCCGAGGAGCGGAGCGGATCCTCCTCGATGCCCGGCGGATGGCCGGCCGGGCTGAGAGCCGGCACTGGCCGGACATCTGCATCGGGCTTTCCCTGGTGCAGTATGCCCTCGGCGCCCGGAGACAGGCGTACCAGTCCCACCTGGACGCGCTACTGCACTACCCGTTGGGCGCACTGCTGCAGTCGGGCGCCCGCGCGATCAGGGCGA
This sequence comes from Actinoplanes sp. NPDC051851, assembly GCF_040681165.1. Taxonomy (NCBI): domain Bacteria; kingdom Bacillati; phylum Actinomycetota; class Actinomycetes; order Micromonosporales; family Micromonosporaceae; genus Actinoplanes; species Actinoplanes sp. NPDC051851. Next base: position 1,535 of record NZ_JBFAYF010000060.1, read on the forward strand.
CGACTCGATCGGCCGCCGAGCATGCGCTGGATGCCGTCCGATGGATTCTGTCCGGAGACGAGGAGAGCGACTCGGTCGCCGCTGAGCGCGCTGTCGCGGCGCTCGAAGCCGGTCGTGCGCTGGTCCTCTTCGAGGCCGTCGCTCTCGGGGACGCCGAGGCTCGGCTCCGCGCGGCCGGGCGGCCGGACCTCGCGGACCAGTGGCACCGGGCCCAGACCGAGAACCCCGACGTGATTCCGACCAGCCTCCGCCGGGAGATCGTCTCCGTCCTTCACCCGGAAGTCGGCGAGGCCCACAGTGGGCACGCCGGCGTGCCGGACGTGCCCGCCATCCAAGCCGCGCTCCGTCGACTGGACATCGACGCGCTGGTCTACCTGATCCCGGCCGGCGACGGGATGCCGGGGAAAGCGGTGACGGTACCGGCACAGGGATCCTGTCACCACATCGACCTGCCTGAACTTGTCATGGAGGAGCCGGCCGGCGCATGGCGCCACCTGTCAGCATGGCAGGCCCGGGGTGAGCGTCCCGCCGATCCGGGCCGGGACCTGGCGGCGGTGAGGGCCGCAACCGACGTCGATCAGATCTGCGGCTGGGCCTGGCGGGCCGCGGTGGGACCACTGCTCGACCAAGCCGTCACGGACCTGCCGCCGCATCCGCCCGGCCGGGTACCGCGGCTGGTTCTGATCCCGACCGGTGCACTGGCGCTGGTGCCGTGGTCCGCCGCGCGGCGGGCCGACGGAGTTCACGCGGTACAGCTTGCCTGTTTCACGCAGATTCCCTCAGCACGGATGCTCTGCCGATCGGCGGAGGCGAGCCGGATGCCCGTACGGCGTACCGGACCCGTTGCCGGCGGTCCAGGATCGGGTGACCCGGGCCTCTCCGCCCTCGTGGTCGGCGATCCGGATACCGGTGAATCCGGCATCGGCCCGCTCGGATTCGCCGGTATCGAGGCGTCGGCCATCGAGTCGGTCTTCTATCCCGGTGCGAGAATCCTCGGCCGGGTTCCCGGATCGGCAGGGCCCGGCACGGCAGCGGACGTTCTCGACTGGATCGATGACCCGGCCCGCAAAGGCGGTGAGACCCTGCACCTGGCCTGCCATGCGATGGTGGGCGGCCCCGACGGGGGTTTGTCCCACCTGGTGCTCGCCGAGCGGCAACGGTTGACCGCCGGTCAGCTGACCACCCACATGATGCGGACCGCCGACCGGCCGCTCGAGTTGGTAGTCCTGGCCGCCTGCAACAGTGGGGTGTCGATCCACGGCTATGACGAGGCTTACAGCCTGGGCACCGCGTTCCTGGCCGGCGGTGTCCGGTCGGTGCTGTCCGCTCAGTGGAGCATCTCCGACCGCTCCACCTCAGTTCTCATGTTCATGTTCCACTACTTCCGGCGCGCCGGAGAAAATCACCCGGGACGAGCGTTACGGCAGGCACAGATGTGGATGCTGGACCCGCTTCGCCGTGTACCGGAGTCGATGCCTCCGGAGCTGAGGAGACCGGCTTCGGACGGTGGCCTCGAACGCGTGGAGGCCTGGGCCGGGTTCACCGCGTGGGGATGTTGACCGGGCGGCAAGGCCCGCGCTCGAACGTCGTCGCGACTCGATGATCCGGTGTTGTGGAAACGGAGAGAGTAGCGTCGATGTCGTGGAGGGATTCTCCCGCGACGGTATGCGGTTCGAGGTGTCGGACGAGGGGCCGGTGGGCGCGGAGACGGTCGTGCTCCTGCACGGGTTCCCGCAGAGCGCACGATCGTGGACCGGCGTCTCCCGGCGGCTGCTCGCGGCGGGTTACCGGGTCATCGCACCGGACCAGCGGGGTTACACCCCGCAGGCCCGGCCCCGGTCCCGGCGGGCGTACCGGCTCCACGAGCTCGTGGCCGACGTCGCGGCCCTCGTCGACGCCACCGGGGCCGAACGGGTTCACCTGGTCGGGCACGACTGGGGCGGTGGGGTCGCGTGGATGGTCGCCGCCACGAGACCGGATCTCCTGCACACCCTCACCGCCGTCTCCGCGCCGCACCCGCGTGCGGTGGTGAGGGCCATGCTGACCAGCCGGCAGTCCTGGCAGGCGTGGCACGTCGGGGCCTTCCAGATACCGTGGTTCCCCGAGGCCGCCATCCGGTCCCGGGACGGCCGGCTCGCGGTGGCGATGCTCGAACGGTCCGGTCTCAGCGCCGACCTGGCGAGGGCGTACACCGACCGGCTCATCAACGACCCCGGCCGCCTCGCCGCCGCGCTGCGCTGGTACCGCGCCATGCCACTCGACACCCTCACCGGACTCCGGACCCCGGCGGTCACCGTCCCGACCACCTACGCCTGGAGCACCGGCGACATCGCCATCGGCCGCCGCGCCGCGGAGCTGACCAGCCGATGGGTGACCGGCCCGTACGACTTCAAGGTCCTCGACGGCGTCTCACACTGGATCCCCGAACAGGCCCCGGAAGAACTGGCCACGTACATCCTGGAACGGATCAAAAGCAACGGTGACGGGCAGCGATGAGAGTTCCGTCCTCGGCAATTTTAACGTACGAATCGGCCAGTAAAGTTGGTATCGTGAGGGCGTGAGCGAGAGGGTTCCGGCGAGCAGCAGGTCCGCGGCGATCGGGGCGCAGATCAGCCTCCGGCGGTCGCAGCGAGGGATGTCGGGGTCGGAGCTGGCGCGGCGGGCGGGGATCAGCAAGACCACGCTCTCCAACCTCGAGGCCGGGATCGGGAACCCCACCGTGGCGACGCTCGACGCGCTCGCGGTCGCGCTGCTCATCCCGATGACCGATCTGCTCGCCGGGGAGACCGGGACCGGGCCGGTCTACGTGCCCGGCACCGAGGGCGACCCCGGGGAGATCACCCGGGAGTTGCTGCGGCGGATGAGCGGCGGGCACTCGCTGGAGATGTGGCGGATGCGGATGCCGGCCGGGCAGACCAGCACCGGGCTGCCGCACGCGACCGGGACCGTCGAGCACCTCTACGTCACGGCCGGGCATGTCACGGCCGGGCCGGCCGACGCTCCCCGGCTGATCGGGCCCGGGGACCTGTTCGCGTTCGCCGGTGATGTGCCGCATCTCTACCGCACCGATGACGAGCCGGTGGATCTGCTCGTCACGTTCGCGGCGCCCGTACCGAATTAGAAGGATCTTGATGGAGACAGTGCTCCGCAGCTATCTCAGTGACAACACGGCAGGCGCCTCGACGGAGATCCTCGACGCTGTCGTGCGCGCCGCCGACGGGCTTGCCGCGCCGTACGGGAACGATGGTCTTTCGAAAGAGATGACCGAGCAGTTCGGGGCGGTGTTCGAGCACGCGGTCGACGTCTTCCCGGTGACGACCGGGTCGGCGGCGAACGGGCTGGCGCTGGCGGCGCTCACCCCACCCTGGGGCAGCATTCTGTGCCATCCGGACGGGCACATCACCACCGACGAGGCCGGCGCGCCGGAGTTCTTCACCGACGGAGCCAAGATCACGCTGGTGGACGGGCCGGGGTCGAAGATCGATCCGGAGCTGCTGCGGGCGGCCGTCGGGCGGCGGCGCGGGGACGTGCACAGCGTGCAGCCGGCGGTGCTGAGCCTGACCCAGGTGACCGAGACGGGCAGCGTGTACACCCTCGATGAGCTGCGAGAACTGTCCGCGATCGCGCACGGCGCCGGACTGCGGGTGCACATGGACGGGGCCCGCTTCGCGAACGCGCTGGTCGCGCTCGGCGTCACGCCCGCGGAGCTGACGTGGCGGCTCGGCGTGGACGTACTGTCGTTCGGGGCGACGAAGAACGGGGCGATGACCGCGGACGCGATCGTCTCGTTCGATCCGGGACTCCGGACCGAGCTCGCCTACCGGCACAAGCGCGGCGGGCAACTCACCGCCAAGATGCGGTTCCAGTCGGCGCAGCTCGCCGCGTACCTGCGGGACGACCTGTGGCTGCGTAACGCCCGGCAGGCGAACGCGATGGCACGGCGGCTGGCCGACGGGTTGCCGGAGAGGGCCGACGCGGCCGCGAACATCCTCTTCTGCCGGTTCCCGGTGGAGCTCTCCCGGGCGCTGAAGGAGCGGGGATTCGCGTTCTACGACGACCGGTGGGAGCCGGGCACGGTCCGGCTGGTCACGTCGTTCGCCCACCGCACCGAGGACATCGACGCCTTCCTGACTGCGGTCCACGAGCTCGCGCCGGTCGTCGCCTGAGGAGCAGGCGGCGAAGCGCCGGTCGGCGTCTGAGGAGCAGGCGGCGAAGCGCCGGTCGTCGCTTGAGGAGCAGGTTCCGCCGGGCGGCGCTTCGCCGCCCGGCGGAATCCGCTGTCAGCTCGCCACGTGGGCCTGGGCGAAGGTCCAGAAGCCCGTGCCGTCGTACCCGGTGTCGAACGGCTCGCCGGCGCCGTAGTCGTCACCCCGGCCGAAGTAGGTGTTCTCCAGCCAGCTGAAACGGTCGCCGGTCTGGCCGCCGTACGCCTGGGCCAGCCGGTAGTGGGCGCCGTCGTATTCCGCATCGGTCGCGTGCCGGTCGGCGAGCGCGGCCTGCGCGTCGGTGACCGCCCGGGTGAAGATGTCGTGGTAGGCCGGGGTGGCCCACATCCGGCCGGCGGCCACGTCGGAGCCGTCGGGGGAGATCGCGACGGTGCCGAGCGCGTGCCGGGCCGTGGTGATCGCCGCGGCGAGCGTGGCCTTGGCGCCGCCGCCGCGGGAGAAGCCGACGGTGACGCCGGGCGTGCCGAACCACTGGACGGCGCGCAGGTTGTTCTCGCCCATCCAGCTCATCGCCCGGAACGGCTGGGTCGGCCGGTTCCAGGGCTCCGAATACTGCAGCGTCAGGCGCGAGTCGGTGTAGGCCGCCCCGTTCACCGTCCCGGTCGCGCCCAGGGTCACCGTCCGGCTCTCCGCCCGCCGCAGGTGCCAGCCCCGGGCGTCCTTCCAGTACAGCAGGATGTCCTGGCCCTGCGGACGGCCGGCGACGTTGGCGTTCGGGAACGCGATCGTGGACGGGTTCGGCTTGTCGGTGCTGCCGTCGCCGTGCCCGACGACGGTGAACGTGGTGGACCGGTGCCCCCTGGTCACCCGGTTCGCGAGGGCGACGTCCGTGATGGTCGCGCGGATCGCGCTGACCAGTCCGCCGGTGAGGGTGAGTTCGTAGTCGATCCCGCGCATCAGCGTCACGGCGTTGACGAAGTCGACCACCGCGGTGGCGTAGGGCAGGTTCGTGCCCTGGAGCAGCACCTGGACGTTGTACGACCAGGTGCCGTCCGCGTTCCTCCACAGGCCGCTGCCGCCGTTGATGTCGAGCCGGTCGCCGGTCGGCGGGGGCACCGGCACGTCGTTGATCCGTACGGCGCCCGCGGCGATCAGGTCCGCCACCCCCTGCGCGGCGTCCCCGCCGGGGAAGAGGTCGCCATGGGAGAGGATGCCGTTCACCCCGTCGGCGTCGATGATCTTCGACTTGAAGAGGGTCTGGGGCGCGCCGAGCACCACGGCCGCTGAGGCCACGACGAAACCACGGCGTGATCGATTCATGGGTGAGACTCCTTCGATAGCGCCTGACGGCGTGCCGACCGGCGCAGGCGCTGCTGCTCCGGGTCGGGCACCGGGGCCGCGGCGATCAGGGCGCGCGTGTACGGATGGCTCGGCTCGACGGCGACCGTCTCGGCCGGACCGTGCTCGACGACCCGGCCGGCGCGCAGGACGACGATCCGGTCGCTGAGGTGGCGCACGACGGCGAGGTCGTGCGAGATGAACAGGTAGCTGAGGCCACGGGATTGCTGCAGCCCGGCCAGCAGGTTGAGCACCTGTGCCTGGACGGAGAGGTCGAGCGCGCTGGTCGGCTCGTCGCAGACGATGAACTCGGGCTCCATCACCAGCGCACGGGCGATCGCCAGGCGCTGCCGTTGCCCGCCGGAGAACTGTGCCGGGTACCGGCCGGCGGTCTCCGGTGGCAGTCCGACGTCGTCCAGCGCCCGGTCGAGGCGTTCCCGGATCTCGTGCCGGTTCAGGCCGAGGTTGTAGCGCAGCGCCTCGGTGACGGTGTCGCCGACGGTCCGTGCGGGGTTCATCGAACCGTACGGATCCTGGAAGACGACCTGCATCCGGCGGGCGAGCTCACGGCGCTCGGCCCGGGAGCAGTGGGTGATGTCCCGCCCGTCGAACTCGACGAGGCCCGCGTGCGGCCGGATGAGCCCGAGCACGGCGGCGCCGATGCTGGACTTGCCGGACCCGGACTCGCCGACCACGCCGACCGTCTCGCCCCGGTGGACGGTGAGGTCGACGCCGTGCACGGCGGTCACCGGGCCGCTCCGGCGACCGGGCCGGCGGTAGCAGACCTCCAGGTCACGGACTCTGAGGAGCACGTCGCCGGTCATATCGCTCCGATCCGGGCGCAGCGGGCGGTCCGGTCGCCCTCGGGCAGCGGCCGGATCGCGATCGGCCGGTCCCGGCACCCGTCGGTCACGCGGGGACAGCGGTTCTGGAAGTGGCAGCCGGTCGGCCGGTCCGCGGGTGCGGGCACGGCACCGGCGAGCACCGGGAGCGGTTCGCCCCGGACGGCGTGGTGCGGGTCGGAGCGGAGCAGCGCCCCGGTGTACGGGTGCACCGGCGCGGCCACCATCGCGGCGACCGGGGCGCGCTCCACGACCTGCCCGGCGTACATGACGACGGCGGTGTCGCACAGGTCGGCGAGCACACCCCAGTCGTGGGTGATCAGCACGATCGCGGTGCCGGCCCGGCGCAGTTCGCGCAGCAGGTCGAGGATCTCGGCCTGCACGGTGACGTCCAGCGCGGTGGTCGGCTCGTCCGCGATGAGCAGCGCGGGGTCGCCGGCGAGCGCCGCGGCGATGCCGACCCGCTGGGCCATGCCCCCGGAGAGCTGGTGCGGGTAGCTGCGGTAGACCCGGGGCGGATCCGTGAGGCGTACCCGTTCGAGCAGGTCGAGGGCCTTGCGCCGGGCCTCGCGCCGGCCGCATCCGGTGTGCAGCCGGACCGCCTCGGCGACCTGCGCTCCGGCGGTGAACGAGGGGTCGAGGCCGGCGATCGGGTCCTGGGAGATCCAGCCGATCGCGCCGCCCCGGATCCGCCGTGCCTGCGCCGCCGAGGCGCGGGTCAGGTCGGTGTCGCGGAAGCGGACGCCGCCCCGGGTGATCGCCGCGCCGGGCGGGAGCAGGCCGAGCAGCGCCGAGGCGGTGACCGTCTTGCCGCAGCCGCTCTCCCCCACGATGCCGAGCGCCTCGCCGGGCCGCAGGTCGAACGAGACGCCGCCGATCACCTCGGTGGGTACGCCGTCGATCGGCAGGGTCACCGTCAGGTCGCGGACCTCGAGCAGGGCGTCCGGCGCCGGCGGGGTGTCGTCCGGGGTGGACGCGGCCGGTGGGGTCCGGGCGGGCCGCCGGGTCCCGGTGGTCACGCCGTTCTGCCGTTCGGCGAGCGCGTCCCGCAGGCCGTCGCCGACCAGGTTGATCGCCAGGATGACGGTGATGATCAGGACGCCGGAGGGGATCAGCAGCCAGGGCAGGGTGCCGAGGTTGCGCGACGCCTCGCCGACGAGGTTGCCCCAGCTCGCCGCGGTGGTGCCGAGTCCGAGGAAGCCGAGCCCGGTCTCCAGCAGCACCGCACCGGCCCCGAACATCGACACCTGCACCAGGATCGTGCCGGTGACCCGGGGCAGCACGTGACGGCGCAGGATGACCGTGTCGCGCAGCCCGGACGCGACCGCGGCCCGGACGTACAGCTCCTCGCGGACGCCGAGGGTCGCCGAGCGGACCACCCGGGCGAGACCGGGCGCGCCGAGCAGCCCGCTCACCGCCATCGCCGCGACCTCGTTGTTCGGGAAGATCGCCAGCACCACCAGCAGCACGATCATGACGGGGATCGCGAACATCAGGTCGGCGCTGGTGAGCACGAACCGGTCGAACCGACCGCCGCGGTAGCCGGCCAGGATCCCGGCCGGCACCCCGGCGAGCGTGAACACCACCATGGTGACCAGGACCGCGAGCAGGGTGGCCCGGCCGCCGTAGATCATCCGGCTGAGCACGTCCCGGCCGAGTTCCCCGGCGCCGAGCAGGTGGGCCCGGCTCGGCCCGGTCAGCGCGGCGCCGAGGTCCTGCCGGTCCGGCGGGTACGGCGCGATCCGGCCGGCGAACAGGGTGACCGCGACGACGAGCAGGAGGTAGCCGAGCGAGACGACCGCGAGCGGTCTGCGGGCGAACCGGGCCGCGACGCCGTTCATGTGCGCACCTTGGGGTTGACCATCGCGTACACCATTTCGATCAGCAGGTTGACGACCATCACGATGACCGTGAAGAGCACGGCGATCGCCTGGATCGTGGGGATGTCGTGAGCCGCGGTGGCGCTGACCGCGAGCCCGCCGAGGCCGGGCACCACGAAGACACTCTCGGCGAGGACCGTGCCGCCGAGCAGGACGACGACCACGATGCCGAGGACCGTGACGACCGGCGCGGCGGCGTTGCGCAGCACGTGTTTCAGGATCACCAGGCGCTCGGGTACGCCCCGGGCCCGGAGCACGTGCACGTAGGGCCGGCCCAGTTCGGTGAGCACGCCGTCGCGGGTCTGCTTGGCGACCGGGGCGGCTGCCGGAATGCCGAGGGTGAGCACCGGCAGGACGAGGGACTCGAACCAGCCGACCGGCGAGTCGGTGAACGGGGTGTAGCCGGTCGCCGGGAAGAGCGGCAGGCGGACCGCGAAGAGCGTGACCAGCACCAGAGCGAACCAGAAGCCGGGTACCGCCATCCCGAGCAGCGCGATCACGTCGACCGCCCGGCCCAGCCAGCCGCCGCGCAGCGCGCTGGCGATGCCGAGCCCGGCGCCGAGCAGACCGGCGAGAAGCACCGCGCCGGCGATCAGCGAGACGGTCGCCGGGAACCGGTCGAGCATCGCCCGGCTGACCGGCTCGCCGGTGAAGATCGAGGTGCCGAGGTCGCCGTGCAGCGCGGCGGCCAGCCAGGAGCCGTACCGCACCGGGAGCGGCCGGTTCAGCCCGAGTTGCTCGGTGAGCGCGGTCACCTGGGCGTCGGTGGCGTTCGCGCCGAGGATCGAGCGGGCCGCGTCGCCGGGGACCAGGTCGGCGAGGACGAAGGTGATCAGGGAGACCAGCAGCAGCACCGGGATCGCCACCGCCAGCCGGCGGAGCACGATTCTGATCATGCGGCGGACCAGTCGGTGGGGCTGGCGAACGGAGCGCCGACGCTGGTGGCGACGCCGCTCACGGTGGTCCGGGCGAAGTACATCACCGGCGTGTACGAGACCGGCGCGTACCAGGCGTTCTCCACCAGGTACTCCTCGATCTGCACGTCCAGGGCGGCCCGCTCGGTGTCGGGAGCGGCGGCGGCCTTCGCCCAGAGCGCGTCGAGCTTCGCGTCCGCCGTACCGAAGCCGTTGAAGGACTTTGATCCGGGGAGGAAGAGGTCCTTACCCTGCAGGTAGATCGGGTACGAGGGGTATCCGAAGACGACGGCCGGGTATTTCCCGTTCGTGGAGTTGTCGATGTAGGACGGCAGGTCGGTCATGGTGTCGACCTTGAGGACGATGCCGACCTGGGCGAGCTGTCCGGCGATCGCCTCGCCCATGTCCTTGAAGCCGGCGAAGACCGCGGCGAGCACCGGCAGTTCGAAGCCGTCCGGGTAGCCGGCCTCGGCGAGCAACTGCTTGGCCTTCGCGGGGTCGTAGGGGTAGCGGTCGGCCAGCTTCGCGGAGTAACCGTCGGCGCCTTCGACCACGGTCTGTTGCGTCGCGGTCCCGTACTCTCCGAGCAGGGCCTTGGTGACCGCGTCCCGGTCGATCGCATAGTTGATCGCCTGGCGGACGCGCAGGTCGGCGAGGGGCTCGGCGATGGTGCCGTCCCGGTCGATCAGGTTGAGACCGTTCATGATCGCCGGGTTGGCGACCACCTGGAGACCGGCGGACCTGGCCTGGGCCGCGAAACTGTAGTCGCCCTTGAAGACGTCGAGCTGGCCGGTCTGCGCGGCGTTCACCGCGGCCTGCTGGTTCTGGATGATCCGGATGACGACCTTCCGGTAGTGCTGCCGGTCCCTGGCGTAGTAGGCCGGGTTCGCGGTGTACGTGTAGTGGTCGCCGGAGACGCTCTGCGCCGGGTCGAAGACGTACGGCCCCGCGCCGTGCGTGGCGTTGGCGAGCGTCAGGTCGGCCGGTTTCGCCAGGCCCTTCGGGCTGATGATCTGGCCGATGCCGTACGCCTGGGTGAGGATCGTCGGCAGCACCGGATCGGGCGTCGCCAGCTTGATCGAGAACGTCGTGTCGCCGGTCTTGACGAACGTCGCCCCGGCCAGCAGGTGCGACTGGTTGCCCTGGCTGTCCCGGCTGTACTCGAGCGAGGCGATCACCGCGTCGGCGTCGACCGGGTCGCCGTCGGAGAAGGTCACCCCGCCGCGCAGCACCACGTCGAGCTGCTTGTTGCCCTCGCCGGCGTACTTCCACGACTCGGCGAGCGCGGGACCGACCGTACCGTCCGGGTTCTGATAGAAGAGCGGCTCGTAGGAGAGCATCGTGAAGTCCACGAAGCCGACGTCGATGCTGCCGGGGTTCAGCGACGGCGGCGCCTGCTGCTCGCCGAAGGTCAGCGTGGTGCTCGTGGCGCTGTCGGCCTTGCGCGTCGCGCCGGTGCAGGCGGAGAGCGCGAGGGCGACGGCGGAGAGGACGCAGGCCACCGTGAACCAGGACCTGCGTGGTGCCATATCAGCAGAATTCATTCGAATCTCCATGAATGACGGAAACTTCGGGCACAGGCGGGTAGGGCTCCGCCCGGAAAGGTCGAAGAAGGGTTTTCGGTACGGGATCGGGCCGCACCGGGACCCGCCGCGCCGCGTCCGGCGGGCAGGTGTCGGCAGAGGTTTCCGGCGCGTTACGCCGAAGAGCCGTGGCGCCCAGGATAGGCACGCCGTGAAGAGGCTCACCCTTACCGCTTCTGCACCCTAAGGTTTCGCGGGGCGCTCGTGAAGCACCCTCAGTGCAGGATGCCGAAGAGCGCCTCCGCCGTCATCCGGACCTGATCGACACGGGCCAGGAACTCCTCCCGGGACTCCAGGAACGTCACGGTCGAGATGCTGACGCCGCCGACGACGGCCCCTCGCGAGTCGCGCACCGGAGCGGCCAGACAGCGCACGTTCTGCTCGTTCTCCTCGTCATCAAGGGCGAAACCCTTCTCCCGTACGCCCGTCAGGTCACCTCGCAGGGCATCGAGATCGGTGATCGTGTTCGCGGTCCGCGCCGGCAGCCCGAGGCGGGTGGTGAGCCCGACCAGCTCGTCGTCGCCGAGCCCTGCGAGCACGCATTTGCCGATCGCGGTGGCGTGCAGCGGCAGGTGTGTCCCGTCGTGCACGGCCAGCCGTACCGCGTGCGACCCCGGGGCGCTGATCAGGCAGGTCACGAAGTCCCCGGTGCGCACGCCGAGCTGGGCGGCGTGCCCGGTGCGCGCGCTGAGCCCCTCGATCTCGTCGCGCATGACCTGGTCCTCGGGGCAGCCGCGGGTCACCTGGGCGGCCAGGGCGCGCAGACGCGGGCCCGGCCCGTAACCGGTGTTGCCGTCGCCGGCCAGGAACGAGTTCTCCACCAGGTTCTGCAGGATGCGGTGCGCGCTGGCCTTGGGCACCGCCGCGTCCTTGACGATCGCGGCGAGCCGGTGCGGGTACCCGGGGGCGGCCGCGGCCTCCAGCAGACGCAGGGCCTTCTCGGTGGCGTTACCCGCGTCCGAGGTTCGTCCCGTCATTGACATCGTCCTTCCACGCTGCTCCACTTGTTCCACTACAACGTACGTCGTTCCACGTAATGGAACAAGCCTAGAGGGCGAGAGATCGTGGCCCAGAAACAGCACGTGGTGAGCACGACCCCCGAGCAGATGGCCGAGATCGAACAGCAGTGGATCGACCCGGTCCGCGACGACCAGGAACTCACCACCTTCGAGCTCTACCCGCAGCCGTCCCGCCGGACCCCCGGCGCCCAGGGCAGCCTGCAGCTCTACCTGCCCCCGCAGTACGCGACCGAGCCGGACCGCCGGTTCCCGGTCGTCTACTGGCTGCACGGCGGCTTCGGCGACTCCCGGCAGGGACATCAGATGGTCGAGCGCATCCACGCGGCGATCACCGCCGAGCGGATGCCGCCGGCGATCGTCGTCCTGCCGCACATCCTGCCGATCGGCTGGTACGTCGACTCCAAGGACGGCGCCCGCCCGCTCGCCCAGATCACCGCGTTCGACCTGGTCGGCCACATCGACGCGACCTACCGGACCATCCCCACCGCCGCCGCGCGTACCGTCGAGGGCTTCTCGATGGGCGGCTTCGGCGCCCTGCACCTGGGCCTGAAGTACCCGAAGATCTTCGGCAGGGTCTCCGCGGTCGGCCCGGCGATCCTGCGCGACCTGAAGGACGAGCCGGAGGACCGGATCGCCAACACCTTCTTCGGCGACCAGGCGTACTACGACGCCCTCGGACCGTGGGGCCTGGTCCTGGCCAACGCCCCCGAGCTGCGGGTGTCCAGCCGGGTCCGGCTGCTCTCCGGCTCCCTCGACACCCGGCTCGCGCCCACCATCCGCGACCTGGACCGGGTCTTCACCGAACTCGGCGTCGACCACGACTTCCACGAGGTCCCGGGCGCCGACCACGAGTACCCGGACATCATGGACGGCTACGGCGACGCGTACTACGCCTGGTGGCGGTGACCGCGGTGTACGAGCTGCCCGACATCCACAAGGTCCTGCGCGACGGCTGCCACCTGATCGACGGCGCGTGGGCACCGGCCCGCTCGGGGGCGACGATCGACGTGCTCGACCCGTCGAACGGCACGCTGCTCGCCCGGGTCGCCCGCGGTGACGCGCCGGACGTGGCCGACGCGGTCACCGCCGCCCAGGCCGCGCTCCCGGCCTGGCGCGACACCAGCCCCGCCGAACGCGGCGAACTGCTCTACCGCTGGGCCGAGCTCACCCTCGAATACGACGAGGTCATCAACGTCCTGCAGGCCGCCGAGGTCGGGCACCCCGTCGGCCCTTCCCCGATCGCGGCCCGGCTCAAGTACCTCGCGGGCAAGGCCGACAAGGTCCTCGGGCGTACGCTGCCCACCCGCTCTCCCGACCTGCTCGGCCTCACCCTGCGGGAACCGTACGGCGTGGTCGGCGCGATCATCCCGTGGAACGTGCCCGGCCCGTTCACCGTCTTCAACACCGCCCCCGCGATGGCGGCCGGCAACACCGTGATCCTCAAACCCGCCGAGGACGCGCCGCTGACCGCGCTCTTCCTCGCCTGGCTCGCCCTCGAGGCCGGGATCCCACCCGGGGTGCTCAACGTGGTCACCGGCTACGGCGCCGAGGCGGGCGCCGCGCTTCCGGCGCATCCGGGCGTCCGCAAGATGGCCTTCACCGGATCGCCGGCCACCGGCGCCGCCGTGATGGCGGCCTGCGCCCGCAACCTGATCCCCCTGCAGTTGGAGCTCGGCGGGAAGTCGCCGCAGATCCTCTTCCCGGATGCCGACCTGAACCGGGCGCTGCCCGCGATCGTCGCGAGCATCACCGCGAACGCCGGGCAGGTCTGCGCCGCCGGATCCCGGCTGCTGGTCCCGGATTCCCTGCACGAGACCGTGGTCGCCGAGATCGCCCGGCGCTTCGCCGCCCTGCGGATCGGCGCCTGGACCACGCCCGCCGACATGGGCCCTCTGATCAACGCCGTCCAGGAACGCCGGGTGCTCGACTACATCGCTGCAGGATCGGCCGAGGGCGCCGACCTGGTCCACGGCGGCCACAAGCTGGAAGGAGACGCGTACGACAGGGGATTCTTCGTCGAGCCCACCCTCTTCGACGGCGTCCGGCCCGGCATGCGGATCGCCCAGGAGGAGATCTTCGGACCGGTGCTGTCGGTGCTGCCCTATCGCGACGGCGACGAGGACAGCGCGATCGACATCGCGAACGGCACGCGGTACGGGCTCACCGCGACCGTCTGGACCCGCGACCTGGGCCGGGCCGTCCGCGTCGCCCGCCGGATCGAGGCGGGCCAGGTAGCGATCAACGTCGTCGGCGACGGCGGGCCACGCGGCGCGATCGGGGCGCCGTTCGGTGGCTACAAGGACAGCGGGTTCGGCCGATCGATGGGGCCGGACTTCGTCGAGGACTGGACCCAGGAGAAGGCCCTCATCATCGACGCGGCCGTCTGACCCCTCACGAAAAGGACTGATCAACGTGCGCCTGACCCCACTGGGTCCCCTGACCGCCTCACAGATCGAACTCCTGGAGACCACCGTCGGTCCCCGGGACGAGCCACCACCGCCGTTCACCGTCTGGGTCCGCAGCCCCGGGCTCGCCTACTGGGTGGAGGGCCTCGGCGCGTACTGCCGGGAGCAGTCGAAGCATCCGCGCCGGCTCCGTGAGCTGAGCGTGCTGATCGTGGCCCGGCACTTCGACAGCCAGTCGGCCTGGAACGCCCACTACGAGGCGGCCGTCGCCGAGGGCGTACCGGCCGCGTGCCTCGACCGGCTGGCCCGGCACGAGGACCCGGCCTTCGAGGCCGAGGACGAACGGCTCTTCTTCCGCTTCGCCGACGAGATGCTCCGGCAGCACTTCGTCTCCCCGGAAACCTTCACCGCCGCGATCGCCCTGTTCGGCGAGGACGGCGTACTCGACCTGATCGGCTGCATCGGCAGCTTCAGCATGTCGGCCATGATGATCAACGCGGTCGAGCTGCCCCTGCGCACCGACCTCGCGCCGCCGTTCGCCGACGTGACCGGCTTCCAGCACGCCATCGGGACGAACGGATGACGCAGCCGATCCAGCGTCTCGTGCTCGGCGGACCGTTCGGCGCCGAGACCCACGAGGAGTCCGCGCTACGGCTCGCGCACTTCGCCGGGCTCGGCGGACGGCAGGTGGAGACCGCCCGCAGCTATCACGGCGGCGCCGCGGAGGCCGCGGTCGGCGCCTGGACCAGGGCGAACCCCGGCGTCCTCGGCATCATCACCAAGGTCGGCCACGACGCGCGGGGCCGGGACATCGCGCTGAGCCGGACCGCGGTCCGCGCCGAGGTCCAGGCCTCCCTCACCTGCCTGGCCACCGACACGATCGACACCCTCCTGCTGCACTGCGACGACCCGGCCCGCGAGGTCGAGGAGATCGCCGAGACGCTGACCGGCCTGATCGACGCCGGCTACACCCGGCAGGTCGGCGCGTCGAACTGGCCCGCCGACCGCCTGGCGGAGCTCGCCACCGCGATCGCCCGGCACGGCCACCGGCTCGTCGCCAGCTACCACTTCAGCCTGGCCGTGCCCGACCCGGTCGCCCTGCGAAGCCTCTCCGCCGACGCGGCCGTCCGCAAGGTCGTCGACACGCACGCCCTGCCGATGCTCAGCTGGTCCGCCCAGGCCCGCGGCTACTTCGCCCACGACACCTCACCCGCCGGAAGCCCGTTCGACACCCTGGAAAGCCGGGCCCGCCGAGACCGCTGCCGGGATCTGGCCGGCGATTTCGGATGTACGCCGGAGGCCGTGGCCCTCGCCTGGGCCCTACACCACCCGCGCGTCCGGGCGTCCGTCGGCCCGCGCACCCCCGAACAGCTGACACGCTCCCTCGACGCCCTGACCCTGTCCCTCTCCCCGGCCCAGATGCGGTGGCTCGAACACGGAATCGGGGAGCGACCGCCCCGGACCGGCACTCGCTGAAGGACCACGAGGTCACCCTTCCCCAGTCAAGGCCCCGCGGTTAAGGGGTTTCGGGTATCGGCACCCCTCGTTCCGGTAGTCGATATCCACCCATTAAGGACTTCGCGTCGGCCGGGTGCTCCGTTCGGAGCGCGGTGGATCTCTCCGGCTGGCGTTCATGGGTGTCTCCGCCGCTCTGAGGGACACCTGAGCGCCAGCTCGTCCGGTTCGGCTGGTCGTGAGGGGTGCCTCGAAGGGCTGGAGACACCCCTCACGACCAGCCGGCCGGAGGAAGGCGCCGAGTCGGCGTCGAGGGCCGCGGCAAGCACTCCTGGTCCAGGCCGAGCGAGAGGGCGCCGGCCGGGAGGGACCGGCCGCCGGCGGCACGGGCCACGGCGGCACGGGCACCGCCCATCACGGCACTAGATCTTCTCCTATCGGCGAGCTAGCATTTCGTTACTAACGGAACGCTAGTAAGGAGGCGCCGTGCTTGCCCGCCTGCCCGAGAACACCAGTCCGCCCTGGCCGGTGATCGTCTTCTGTCATGGGCTCGGCGGCAGCGAACGCGGCTACGGCGGGCTCGGGGATCACCTCGCGGCGCACGGGTACGCCGTGCTGCACCCCCGGTTCGCCGACGCCGGAGCGGCCGATCCCCGGCCGATGCTCTTCGATCCGGCGCACTGGCACGACCGGGTCGAGCGTGTGCGCGCCGTCCTCGACGGGCTACCCGGCGACGAGCGGTTCCGGCCGGACGGTGTGATCGTCGCGGGGCACTCCTTCGGGGCGTACACCGCGCAACTCCACCTCGGCGTCAACCGGCGGCCCGTGCACCCCGCGGTGATCGGCGGCGTGCTCTGCTCGCCGCAGGGCAGCGGCGACCGCGGCCTCACCCCGAACTCCTGGGACGACGTGCGCCTCCCGCTGCTCGTGGTGACCGCGACCGACGATCACGGCCCGCACGGCGAAGGCCTCGCCTGGCGCCGCGAACCCTACGACCGCTCCCCCAGCGCCTGGAAACACCTGGCCGTCCTGCGCGGCGGCGACCACTTCCTGGACGGGATCATGGGAGACCGTCCGAATCTGATCGCCGAGCTGATCACCGCCTTCGCCGACCGCGTCAACGGTGACCGGAACGCCAGCGACTGGCTGGCGAGCGGACCCTTTTCGGACACGTTCGACCACGAGACATCATGATCAAAGTCCAGGGAATCGAGCGGGTCTTCACCGGCGTACACGCGCTCGGGCCGATCGACCTCGCGATCGAACGCGGACAGTTCGTGGCGATCGTCGGGCCCTCCGGCTGCGGCAAGTCCACCCTGCTGCGGATCGCGGCCGGGCTGCTCGCGCCCTCCGCGGGCGAGCTCACCATCGAGCGCGCCGACCCGGCCACTCCACTCTGCTCGATGGTCTTCCAGGACTACGGGATCTTCCCGTGGAAGACCGTCCGCGCCAACGTCCGCTTCCCCCTCGACCTCGCCGGGATCCCCCGCAGACGCGGCGACGTCCTCGCCCGTGAGTGGCTGGAGCGCGTCGGCGTCGCCGGTTTCGAGGACGCCTACCCGGCCACGCTCTCCGGTGGGATGCGCCAGCGGACCGCTCTGGCCAGGGCGTTCGTCGCGAACCCGGAGATCCTGCTGATGGACGAACCGTTCGCCGCGCTCGATGCCCAGCTGCGCTTGGTGTTGCAGTCCGAGCTGCTGCGGGTCTGGGAGGCACACCGCCGCACCGTCCTGTTCGTCACGCACGCCATCGACGAGGCGCTGCTGCTCGCCGACCGGATCGTGGTGATGTCCGCGCGACCGGGCCGCGTCCTCGCCGACATCAGCGTGCCGTTCCCCCGCCCCCGGCACAGGGAGATCCGCGCCGATCCGGGGTTCGGCGTACTCGAGGAAAGGGTCTGGAATCTGTTGAAAGGCGAGGTGGAGGAGCATGCCGCCTGAGACCGTCCGCCGCGCACCCGGACTCGCCGAACTGCACCCCGGCCGCTTCGCCCGGCGCCGCCGGATCGCCACGTTCGCCCTGGCCTGGGGCACGCCGGTGCTGCTGATCGCGCTCTGGGAGAGCAGCGCCCGGGTCGGCCGCCTGGACACCCGCTTCTTCCCCGCGCCGGACACCATCCTGCACGCGGGCATCGACGCGTTCCGCACCGGCGTGATGACCACCGCGATCACCGACACACTTCACAAACTCCTTCTCGGGTACGCCGGAGGAGTCCTCGCCGGGATCACGATCGGTCTCCTGCTCGGCATGTCGTGGATGGCTCGCGCCGCGCTGGAGCACACCCTCGTCGCCCTCTACACGCTGCCGAAGCTGGCGCTGTTCCCGGTGTTCCTGCTCATCTTCGGACTCGGCGGGCTGCCGCAGATCATGCTGGTCGGCGTCACCGTGTTCTTCATCGTGGTGCTCGCCGCGACCACCGCGGTGCTCTCGGTCGAGCAGGGCTACCGGGACGCCGCCGCGGTCTTCGGCGCCCGCCGTGGCCAGATGCTGCGTCACGTGATCATCCCGGCCGCGATGCCCGCCGTCGCCACCGCGATCCGCCTCACCGCGGGCATCGCCATCCTGGTGATCGTCGGCATCGAGATGGTCTCCGGGGACACCGGGCTCGGCTACCTGATCTTCCAGCGCTCCCAGGTGTTCGACCCGGCCACCATGTACGCCGGCGTGATCGTCGCCGGGCTGCTCGGCGTCTCCTTCACCGGTCTGGTCAGCCTCTCCCTGCGCTTCGTCGTCCGTACATGAAAGGAAATCGATGGTGAAAAGGGTTGTGATCCTGCTGTTGGTCGCGACGTTGACCGGTTGCGCCGGCAATCGGGACGCCGGGACCGCCGCCGCCGACGCCAATCAGATGGCCACCCTGCCGAGCGGTGCGGCGCTGACGGCCGGGGCGAATCTGCCCGCGGCCAAGCCGCTGGCCACCAAGACCACGCTCAAGGTCGGCATCCCGTCCAAGCTGGAGGTGGAGATCCCGGCGCTGCTCGCCGACGCGGAGGGCGAGTTCGCCAAGGAGAACCTCAGCGTCACCTTCGTGCACGACACGGTGCCCAATCTGCTCACGCTGTTAGGACAGGACAGAATCGATCTCGCGTACGCCGGAGCCCAGGCCCTGGTCTTCAATTCACTGCGCAGGGGCGTCCCGATCCGATGGGTCTCCGGAGTCTCCGCGGGCTCGCCGGATGCCGGTATCTACATGGCGAACAGATATGGTCCGCTCGCGTCGTGGAACCCGGCCACCTTGAAGGGCAAGAATATCGGCGTCAATCCGGGCGGGCTGGCGGCGCCGTCGGAGTACTCGCTCTACGCCGCGCTGACCACCGCGAACCTGAAGCCCACCGACGTCACGATGACCACGTTCGCCGACCCGGCCTCGATGGCACAGGCGCTGGTCAAGGGCACGATCGACGGCGCGACGCTGGGACCGCCGTACACCGCGACGGTCAAGCCGGACGCGTTCCTGGCCCAGGGCGCGACCTCCGGGCTGCAGATCGCCGGGTACTTCGCCACCACCCGCCTGCTCGGCACCAACCGGGACGCCGGGGTCGCGTTCTTCCGCGCACTGGAGCGCACCGTCAACACCCACCTGACCGGGAACTATCATGCCGACGCCGCCGTGATGGCGAAGATCGCGCAGCTGCTCGGCACCACGACCGCGTCCCTCGGCGCCTCGCCCGCCGTGGTCTTCGACTTCGGCGTGCCCGCCGCGTCGCTGCCGCGCCTGCAGGATATGTACCGGTCGGTGCCGGGCACCCTCCAGTACGAGGACACGGTCGAGGCGTCCGAGCTCATCGACCTGTCCCTGGTCGTCGACGCGGCGCAGGGCAGGTGAGCGCGGCCCTCGGCGGCATCCGGGTCCTCGACGCGGCGACCGTGCTCGCCGGCCCGGTCTCCGCCACCCTGCTCGGGGACTTCGGCGCCGACGTCGTCAAGATCGAGGACCCGCGGGGCGGCGACGTCACCCGCCGCGGCGGCCGCTCGCCCGCGTGGCTGCAGGAGGGCCGCAACAAGAAGTCGGTCTGCCTCGACCTGCGTACCGTCGAGGGCCAGGACCTGCTGCACCGCCTGGTCCCGCACTTCGACGTGGTGATCACCAACTTCCGGGTGCCGACCCTGGCCCGCTACCGGATGCTCCCCGGCGACCTCCGCCCGCTCCACCCGCGCGCGGTCCTGCTCTACCTGACCGGTTACGGACTCGACGGGCCGTACCGGGATCGCGGCGCGTTCGACCGGGTGGCCAGCGCGTACAGCGGCCTGACGTACACGACCGGCGAACCGGACCGTCCGCCGGTGCGCAGCGGGTACGCGGTCATCGACTACATGAGCGCCTACCTGGCCGCGTTCTCCGTGGTCACCGCCCTGTACCACCGCGACGTGGCGGGCGGCTCCGGCCAGGTCATCGACCTCGCCCTCTACGAGGCCGGGCTGCGCGCCAGCGAGGACGCGGTACCGGCGCACGGTCTCACCGGCGCGATCCGGGAGCGGCTCGGCAACCGCAATCCGGTCATCGTGCCCGCCTCCGACTTCGTCGCCCGCGACGGCCGCCGCGTCTCGGTGCACGCCGGCAACGACTCGCTCTTCCGCCGCCTGACCACGGTCATGAACCGGCCCGACCTGGCTCACTCTCCGCTCTTCGCCGACGCCGCCTCCCGGGTACGACACCAGGACGAGCTCTATCGCGTCCTCGGCGCCTGGGTGGGCGCCCACTCCGCCGACGAGGTCGTCCGCGTGTTGAGCGACGCCGGCATCCCCGCCTCCCCGATCATGAACGTGGCCGATCTGGTGACCGATCCGCACTGCATCGCGCGGGGTTCGGTGACCACGGTCCCGGACCCGGAGTTCGGCACGGTGCCGATGGTGGCGCCGCTCCCCCGGATGGACACGACGCCGGGTGAGGTGCGGTGGGCGGGCCGTCCCCTGGGCGCCGACACCGAGGAGGTACTGGGTGACCTGCTCGGGATCGCCGTACCGGAGCTGGAAGCATTGCGGTCCAAGGGCATCTGCTGAGGAGGTTTCGTGGAGGACGTTCCGTCTTCTCCCGTGCAGGCGCGACGGCGCCGTGGCCGGGATCGGGCCCGGACCGAGGCCGATCTGCTCGACGCCACCTACGATCTGCTCCAGCGCGACGGCATCTTCGCCGGCCTCAACCTGCAGGAGGTCGCGGAGCGCGCCTCGGTCAACCGCGGCCAGATCTACCAGCTCTTCGGCGACCGCCGCTCCCTGCTGCGCGCCGCCGTGACCCACCGCGCGCGAGAGTGGACCGCCCGGGCGAAGGGCCACTGGGAGTCCGCTTTCGCCCAGCGCCGCCGCTCGATGTTCCGCGACGCCCTGCAGAACCCCGGCGTCTCCACGATCGAGGCCCTGCTCGCCATCGACCGTGACCCGGAGTACCACGCCCTGCCGGAGATCACCCGCACCCGGGTGGCCCTGACCCGCGACCAGGAGTCCGGCGCCCTGCCCCCGGACGCGGACGCGGAGGCGCTGCACGCCTTCACGGTCGCCGCGACGAAGGGCTACGTCCTGTTCCGCGAGTCCCTGGCCCGCGACCTCGGCGTACCGGTCGAGGACCTCGACACCCGCGTCCAGGCCGTCTACGACCGCATGATCGACGACATGGTCCAGCCCCGATGATCCGCTTCCAGTGACCGCGACCATCCGCCCTCACCGGACGGATCGGCCGGCGCCGGCCTACGGGATCCCCTTCACGCGCGCGGCTTCGGCACGAGCCCGCGCCACGATCTCGGTGGCGGTCGCCTCCGCCTCGGCGATACGGTCGGCGGCCTGCTCCTCGGCCAGCGTGAGAATCCCTTCGACCCGCGAACCGAGCCCCTGCAGCGACGGCCGGTCGCGCGCGGGCTCCCTCCCGGTGTCGCGCCCCACCGCCGTACGATCTGCCGCGGCATCCCCGACGAGGTCACGGGTGCGCGAGCGGGCACTGACGACGAGGAGCAGCAGCCCGGCCACGCCCACGACAAGCCCCGGCAGCATCGCCGCCCCACCCACCTGCCCACCGACCGTCACGCCGGCACCGACCCCGGTAAGGCAGAAGCCCCAGCCCTTCATGGCGGCATCCTATCGAGGGCTCACGAGGGCCACCGCCTCCAGCGCGACACCGTTGAAGCCGGCCACTCACCGCGCGGGTTCGAGGTGGCGAGCCGAGTGCTGGATTCTCGGGCAGCGAACGTGCCCCGACGGTCAGGGCAGCCATCTCCTCAACCGGCGGCGGCGGCGGGAACGTGCCGGTGGGGTCTGCTCGGGGGCCCAGCCGGGGGGTAGTGGCCGGGAGACACCCCGGGGAGGCAGCGCCTGCAGTCGGATCGTGTCTCCCGGGCTTCCGGCCACCACCGGGACGCGGGGGCCGGGCCCGGCCGTCCGCATGCTCGCGGCCGCTGCCGCGCCGAGCGCCACCGCGTGTTTCGGGTGGGCGTCGGTCACGATCGGGCGCCCGATCTCCTCGGTGATCATCTGACCGATCAGCGGGATGCGCGACGATCCACCGACGAGCAGCACCGCGGAGAGCTCGCTGACCTCGAACCGGGCGTTGTTCACCGCCCGGACCAGGGCGCCGACGGTGGACTCGATCGGTGCGCGGATCATGGTCTCGAAATCGCGGCGGGAGAGTTCGGCGTGGAGGAGCCGGCCGAGGCGCGGGACCGCGATGGTGGTCGCCATGTCGGCCGACAGCGCCTCCTTGGCCCGCACGCACTCCTGGCGCAGCGTCGCCACGGTGGCCGACGACTCGGTTTCCGGCAGACCGGGGCCGGCCGGCTCGGCGCCGTACCGGAAATCGATCCAATGGGTTATCGCCTCGTCGAAGTCGATGCCGCCGAGCCGTTCGATGCCGTCCGGTTCGCCCGCGATCTCGATGATGCCCCGGCGTTTGCGCAGCACGGTGGCGTCGAAGGATCCGCCGCCCAGGTCGTAGACCGCGACGATGCCGCCCTCGCCGAGGAAGCGGTGCACGCCGTAGTGGGCGGCCGCCGCCTCCGGCTCGGTCAGCACCACGTGGTTGCGCAGGCCGGCGAGCCGGGGAATCTCCTCGAAGAGCTCCCTCCGGTACGGGCCCCAGCCGGCCGGGTGGGTCAGCGCGACCCGGTCCGGCGGTTCGCCCTCCGCCCTGGTGACGGTGTCGAGCACGTCGCGCAGTTGCCCGGCCAGCAGAGCCGTCGCCGGGTAGGGCACACCGCCGAGTGACGCCGGGGTCGGGTCGCCCAGCCGGCGCTTGACATACCGTGCGCCCCGGTGCGGATCGCTCGACATGCACCTCTCGGCCTCAACCCCGAAGATCAAATTCGAGTCTTCGGTACGGTAGACGACCGCCGGGACGACGGCCTCCCGATCGCCCAGAGTGCACATCTCGACGCGGCCGTCGCGGGCGGTCGCGGCGGCCACGAAGGTCGTACCGAGATCGACGCCAAGGTCGTAGCCCATCGGCGCTCCTACGGTGAGTCAGACGACGGGGTGCCACTGCCGAGGGCCCTGGCCGGCTCACCCCGCACGAACAGTGTTCCGCCGGGGCGACCGAACCGTTGGGCGCGTTCCCGCAGCTCACGGACGGACGCGAGGTCGAGATCGATCTCGCCCAGGGCCTGGTGCAGCCGCTCGCCCTCCCCGGCCGAGCGGCGCGACGCGTCGGCGATCGCGGACAGCCGGCGGGACTGGCTCGTCACCGCCTCGCTGAGCCCGGCGTACATCTGCTGCTCGATGGCGCGGATCCCGTCGCGGGTCCGCTTGCTCACGGCCATCCGGAACGCGTCGATCAGCGACCTCAGCGCGGTGGCGCTCTCACCGTTGCGCAGGCTGCGGTGCCGGTGCCTCTCCCCGGCTAGGGCGGCGCCGCCCAGCCCGGCCGCGCCGGCGACCGCGACGGCCGCCGTCAGCCACAGCGGCATCCCGAGGCCGAGGAACCGGGGGACGATGAGGGCGATCATGATGCCGCTGTAGGCCGGCATGAGCACACCGACCAGGCGGGTGACGACCGCCTGCCGTTCGGACAGTGGCCGTGGGCCGCGGTGGATGTGGGCCACCAGTTCCGACGCCGGCTCGAGGTCCAGCTTCGCCGGTGGTACCGGCTCGCTCAGCCCGAGCGCGGCGGCGACCTGCTCGCCGATCTCGCGGGCCGCCGCGCGCAGCGCCCGGTGCACCGCCTCGGTCTCGGCCACGAGCCGCTGCCGCAGCCAGCGGTCGAGGTCGGCGCCGGTCAGCCCCTGCTTCTCGATCGCCTCGGTGCCCTCGTCGAGCAGGGAGCGCAACCAGTTGTGGACGGCGAACTCGATGTCGGACGAGGCCGCCGCCAGGGCATCGCCGAGCGACCGCGGCCACATGCCGGCGCGGTCCTGGAAGTGGCGCAGGCGAACCTCGTCGTACTGCGCCTCGGCGGCGAGCCGGGCCCGGTGGCCGGGGTCGGCCAGGGCCGCGCGACGGCTGCGGAGGTCGATCTCCAGCGACTGCAGGGCGCGCGTCGCCGCTTCGGCGATCGGCGCTGCCGGGTGCCCGGCGGCCAGGTCGGCGGCGGCCATCCGCATCCGGCGTTCGAGATCGGGGCGCGCGTTGGCGACGGCTCCCTGCAGCACCAGGTGGACGACGTCCCGAAGGTCACCCGGGACGATCAGGTCGCTCGGCACGGTCATCGTGGCCTCCGCTCTGTGCCGGTGCCCGGTTCATGCCGGTGCCGGGCGACGGGCCGGTAGCCCACGGCCGAGACCGCGGGCTACCGGCGTACATGGTCAGTGGCAGATCAGGAACGAGTTGTGCTCGTGACCGATCAGACCGTGGCCGAACAGACCGCGACCGCCGTCGTTGCAGTCGTCGAAGCCGCCGAAGCCGCGGTCGTCGCAGTCCCAGCCACGGCCGCCGCCGTGGTGGCCGAAGCCGCCGAAGTCGTCACAGTCGCGGCCGGGCCTACCGTGCCCGCCGAAGCCTCGCCCGTGGCCCCAGCCGCCGCCGTGGCCACGACCCGGGTCGTCACAGTCGTTGCCGCGGCCGTGGGAGCTGTTCCAGCTGTTCATTGCACTTCCTTGCTATCGGGGATTCCTGACGACCGGAGAAGCTCACTTCCCGGTCCTCAGAGGCAACGACGGAGCAGCCTTCGAGGCACCGAGTACAAACGATCACCAAAATCGCCCGGAAAGGCCCATAACCTTTGCCGTACGGGCCGCGTCGAGCGCGACGCCGACGTGCCGAAAGCCCGCGCGGCCGCAAGCCTCCGCCGCCGGTCAAGCGAGCGGAACCGTCATCGCTCCGGGTGATCTCCCAGGTCACTGCCGGGATCATGCTCAGCTTCGGGTCGGCCCTCACCTCGAGGATCCGGCCGCCCTCAACGTCGCGGACGGTGTCGATGGTCAGCGTGCAGTCGTCGTGGACG
Source organism: Actinoplanes sp. NPDC051851 (assembly GCF_040681165.1). Classification (NCBI taxonomy): domain Bacteria; kingdom Bacillati; phylum Actinomycetota; class Actinomycetes; order Micromonosporales; family Micromonosporaceae; genus Actinoplanes; species Actinoplanes sp. NPDC051851. The sequence goes on from NZ_JBFAYF010000060.1 coordinate 26,495, forward strand.
GAACGGAACAGCTGGCCAGCCGGGGCCGTCTCGCCGTTCGAGGTGGCAGCGCGGCGAGGTCGACGTCGGCGCCGGTCACCGCAGCTGCGGGAACTGGGCGCGCAGGTCGCCGAAGGCCCGGCGATAGCTGTCGCGGCCGTACACAAAGGCGAGGCAGGCCATCACCTCCAGTACGGCCACCAGGGAGTCCTCCTCGGCCGAATGGAACAGCGCGGTGGTCGCCCAGTCCTGGGGTGACTGCTCGTAGGCGCCGTCGGGCGGTGCCGGCACGCTGGTGCGGGGTGGATTCGCCCGCTTGAGCACGCTCCAGCAGTGGCCGGAGTCGTCGAAGGGCGGCGGTGCCGGCTCGCCACGGCGGAATGCGGCGACGGCCGGGGCGAGCTGCGGCAATCCGATCATGCCGGCCTCCTCCAGGCAGCGCAGCGCCGCCCAGGCCGCCACCTGCCGGTGAGTGCGGTCGTCGACCTCGGCCAGCGCGAACTCGAGATCCACGTCGAGCCGGGAGAGCGTGCCAAGGGCAAGGCCTACCCCGACTTCCGCGGTACGCCGCAGTCGAGCGTTCGGCGTACGGTCGCCCCACCGTTCGCGCGCCAGCCGTTCGTTCCGGTCCGCCCTGGCCTGTGCCTTCTCCCGCCGTTCCGATTCGGTCAGTGTGCGCCGCGCCCGGTGCCAGTCGGCCGCGCTCTCGCCGGTCTGCCTGACGATCCGGCCCGGTGCCGCGGCGCCCGGCCAGAACTGCAGGAGATACGAGTCCTGTTCCTCCTCCTCGAAGTCGCGAGCGCAGTAGCGGACCCGGTAGTCGCCGCGCGGCATGGTGAACCCGTGTGCGTCGCCCATCAGCCCGGTCAGCGACAGCCGTTCGGACAGCGCGGTGAACGAGACCTCCACGACCTCCTCCCAGGACGGGTCGAGGGGTGGCTCGGTGTCGTGCAGCTCCAGGCGGAACGGGATGTCTCCGGTGTGCGTACCAACCTGAAGTCGCAGGTAACCCGGCACACTGGCGCCGCACAGTCCGTTGCTCTCGTCGGCCCACGGCTCGTCCGGCTCGACGTCGATGTCATCCCCGCACGCCAGCGACGCCGACCCGTACGAGAGAAAGACGCCCGGCTCGTCGAGCAATATCGTCACCACGGAACCCCGATGCCTCCCCGCGCCCGGCGGCGCCCGATGTCATGATCGCGCACGTCGGGCGGCGGCTCGGTATCGAAAGCATCTTTTTCGTCGGTGCGAGGTTTGAACGGCCGGGGGCAGTGGGCACAAGGGCGCCGCGGTGGATCACATCGGTCGCCGCACCGTCCTGAAAGGCGTCTGCCCCACCCGGCAGCGAACGCGAGGAGCACCATGACCGCCGTCGCCGTCTCCCCCAGCCGTACCGAGGTCGTACCGGAATCGTCAGCAGCGTCGACGGATCAGGCCAACGAGCTGATCGCGGCGATGGCGGCCCTCCCGGCCGGGCACCCGTCCCGGCCCGGGCTCCGGGACCGGACGATCGAGGCCTGGCTGCCCCTGGCCCGCCACCTGGCCAACCGGTACGCCGGCCGCGGCGAGCCCGCCGACGACCTGCAGCAGGTGGCCGTGATGGGCCTGATCAAGGCGGTCGACCGGTTCGACGCGGAGCGCGGCATCGACTTCGCCGGGTTCGCGATCCCGACGATCATCGGCGAGCTCAAGCGGCACTTCCGGGACCGTACCTGGTCGATCCGGGTGCCCCGCCGCCTCCAGGAGCTGCGGCTGGCGATCACCGCCGCGAACAACGACCTCACCCACAGGCTGGACCGCTCCCCCACCGTCGCGGACATCGCCGGGCACCTCGGCATCAGCGAGGAGGAGGTCCTCGAGGGCCTGGAGGGCGCCCGCGCGTACAACTCGACCAGCCTGTCGGTCCCGGTCGGCGCCGAGGGCGAGACCACGCTCGGCGACACCCTGGGCGAGCAGGACAACGGCTTCGAGCTGGCCGAACTGCGCGCCTCGCTCGGCCCGGCCCTGGCCAGCCTGGACGAACGCGAGCAGAAGATCATCAGCCTGCGCTTCTACGGCAACCTCACGCAGAGCGAGATCGCGGTCCGGGTCGGCATCTCCCAGATGCACGTCTCCCGCCTGCTGACCAAGGCCCTCGCCAAGCTCCGCACCCAGATCGACGACACCGCCCTGGTCTGATCCCGGAAGCCCGAGAACGGCCGCCGACGCGACTCGCACCGGCGGCCGTTCCGCGTTCCCGGCCCCCAACCGCCGAGCTCGCCGCCCACAGGTGGCACCCCGCCGTCAGCCGCGCTCCGTGGCCGACGCTGGCTGCCGCCGCCCGGGTGTGGCCGGCGGATCGACCGGATAGGCGATCGCCGCGGTGTCCAGCCGCTCGATCAGCTCGCGTACCTGATCGGTCTCCCTCATCTGACCACCGATGATGGCATTGCGGATGTCTCGCGCACCGACCGCCAGAATCCCCCGGAAACGCCCCAGATGACGGCCCGCGATAACCTCAAATCCTTTCGTGTACGCGTCGGCGGCGCGTTGGGACTCCCCCGCCGCCAGCCAGTTCAGGCCGATGTCGAACAGCGCGATGGCCCGGTCCGGAATCGCCGAGAGCGCCCGCAGCAGAGCATCGTTGGCCTCCGGATGCCGGCCGAGCCGGTACAGGCACCACCCGATCTCGTGGTCCTGAACGGGATCGGTCCGAGCGAGCCCGCGCAGGTGCTCCAGAACGGCCTCGTACCCGCTCTCCGCCTCCTGACGCCGGCCCAGGACCCACAGCACATCGGCGACGCCGCGCTCGGTCGAGGCCTCCCGCTCCTCCAGCCGGCACGCCTCCCGATAGGCCGAGAGGGCCTGTTCCGAGCACTCCGGCATCTGTTCGAGTGCCCAGCCGAGCACCCGGTGCGCATCGGCGTCGGTGGGGTCGGCCTCGATCGCCGCGCGGGCCGCCTCGACCGATCCCGGCCAGTCGGCCACCTCGGCGAGGATCTCGCTGCGCAGCCGGTACAGGGCGCCGTCGGGGCCGTTGGTCAGGGCACGCTCCAGCGTCGCCAGCGCGTCGGTCACCCGATCGCAGCGGCTCTGCACCCAGGCGAGGTCGGCCAGGGCCACGGTGTCCGTCGATACGGCCACGGCCTGCTGGACGTACTCGATGGCCTGTTCCTCGCGTCCCATCGAGAAGTACGCCCAGCCGAGGATGCGCAGGAGTCCCGCATGATCAGGGTTGGTGCTCAGCGACCGCTCGGCGACGTCGACGGCCTCCTCGTACCGGGAGGTGGCGTTGAGGACGCCGGCGTACACCTCCTGAATCGCCTGGTCGTGCGGGTACCGGGCGGCGTGGGCGGCGATCTCCGTCGCCATCGCCTCGGGCGTCGCGGTCCGTGCGAGGCCGTCCCGGAGCCAGGACAGCGCCCAGGAGTCGCCGGGAGCCAGCTCCAGCGCGTGGCGCAGGTCCCGTACGGCCGGCTCGGGACGGTCCAGCCCCATCAACACCGCCCCACGGTTGCTCAGCGACCAGGCGTCGTCCGGGTTCTCGTCGAGCACCCTGTCGAACTCGGCAAGCGCCTCCTCGAAGCGCGACAGCATCCGGTACCCCTCGGCCAGCGCCGCGTGGGCTTCGGTGTTGTCGGGTTGCCCGGCGACGGCGCTCTCCAGATCGGGCAGGGCCTCCGCGGCCCTGTTGAGGGAGGTCAGGATCCGGCCGCGGATGAGGAGGACCTCCGGTACGTCCGGCAGCGCCCCGGCTGCCTGTACGGCCATCTCCAGGCCTTCGTCGTATTCGCCGAGCCGGTACAGCACCTTGGACAGTTCATGGGCGATCAAGGGTTCGCCGGGATTCAGTTCGTGAGCACGGCGTAGCGACCTGGCGGACTCCGTCAAGGCCGGTGGGTCGGAGTTCGCCAGCAACCAGCAGATGTAGCCGCGCAGACGCCAGCCCGGAGCACCGTCGGGGTTCAGCTTGACGGCCTCGTCCACGTGTTCGAGCGCCTGCTGGGAGTCGGCGATCAGGCTGGGCCCCGAGGCCAGTTCGGCGCGGGAATAGTAGGCGATCGCGGCTTCATGCCGGATCCAGGCCGACTGCGGCGCGAGGTCCACGGCCTGGTCGAGGTCGGCGATGGCGTCGTCCAGGCGGCCATCGCTCTTGCGGACGAGGCCACGCCGGCCCCACGCGTACGCGTTGGTGGGATCGAGCCCGAGTGCGAGGTCGAGCGTGTCCTGCGCGAGCACCGGTTCGTCGCGCAGCCGGTACGCCTCACCGAGCAGGGCCTGTGCCATACCGTGGTCGGGTTCACGATCGACGGCCTCGCGAATCAGCTGCGTCGCCAGGTACAGCCAGTCCTCCACCACCTCCGGGCGGTAGTCCAGCAATACGCCGCCGAAGTCGACCAGCGCGGGCACCAGGTCCGGCGTCAGCCGGGCCTCCATCCGGATCAGCCGGTGCATCACGTCCAGCGTCTCGTCGATGTGCGCCGCCGCGAGGTGACTTCTCGCGAGGGCCAGCAGCAGGCCGTCGTGGTCGCGGGCGTGACCCAGCGCCCGCGTGTACGCGGCGATCGCGCGCTCCGGCAGTCCCATCTCGGTCAGGACCGCCCCGGCTCGTGCCCAGGCCGCCGCGATGGCATCGCTGTCCTCCGAGCGCAGCTCAACGAGGTGGGCCGCGGCCTCGCCGATCTGCCAATCGTGCGGGAACAGCCGTGCGGCGTCCTCGATCACCCGCCGCGCCCGGTGCTGTTCGCCGTGCCGGTCCAGTGCCAGCGCGAAGCATCGCCGGCAGTCGGATGTGGCGACACCGAGTGTCAACGTGCGCCGCAGCACCGGCTCGGCCCGTGTGACGTCGCCGCTGAGCAACAGCGCGCAGCCGAACTCGGTGACGTGATCACGCCGCCCGGACACGCCGGGCCCGGCCCTGTCGAACGCCTCGACCGCACGTATCCAATGGTCGGCGTCATCGATGCCGGTACGCCGGCACCGTGCCAGCCCGGCGAGCGTGATCGCCGACCCGATCACCGCCGCGAGATCGGGCGCCGTGCCCTCGGACAGGTCGGACAGGTCGGCGTGGAGTCGTTCCACCGGCTGGTCGTCACCGGCCAGGTAGGCGAGACGCGCCGCTGCCAGACGTTGCGGCAGGGTGTCCGTGGCACCGGACGCGTGGTCAACCGAGAGTGCCATGGCCGGTCTTCCTGGCTGTCGAGGTTCCCCGGCTGCGGTTGCCGCCACGGCTCGCCACGGCCGAACGCCGGCGCGGCGTCCACATCCGCTTGGCGGCCTGGGCGATCTCGGCGCCCGATGCCGGGTCGCCCGACCGCTCCAACCACACCGCCCAGGCCGCGTTGAGCAGTCCACGCACGGTCGGCCGGATACCGGTCGGGCCCTCGCTCCTGCTCCCGCTGGTCAGCGCGGTGTAAGGCCCGCGGGCTTCCTCTTCCCAGAGCTTCGGGCCGAAGGCCGACGGGGTGGCGAGGTTGCGCAACGAGCCGAGGATGTGGGTGGTGTAGCGGGCCAGGCTGGCCGGGTCAGCGGGCTCGACAGCGCCGTCGCGTTCGCGCACCGCGGCCTGCCAGCACTGGTCGACCACGTCGATGAGCGCACCGTAGGTACCGCCGTCGCTCAGCGACCGCAACACCGTCAGGATCACCTGAACCCGGTCAGCCTCGGGTGCTTCGTCGCCGGTCGGCGCCCGGCCGGCCGGGCGGACCGATGGCGGCGTCCGGCCCCGGGCGCCGTCCGGCTCGGTCGTCGGCCCATCGGCCGGGCGGACCGTACCGGCCGGTGGCCGGACCCGCAGGAGCACGGCGGCACACGCGTACGCCGGTCCCAGCGCGTAGGCCGCATAGGCGTGCGCAACCAGCGAACGGGCGCCGGGTCGTTCGCTCTCGGCGGCCAGCAACTCGCGGGCCGCGGAGGAGGTGTGGCTCCAGTGCACCCCGGCGTCGTAGCCGAGCAGCGGCACATCCCAGATCGCCCACTCGGGGAACCAGAGTTTGACGAGGCTCCCCGGCAGTGGGCGCGTCGCCGCGTCGCTGATGTCGGCGGGACGGGCCGGCACCGCACGCAGGGTGGTGGCGACGTCCAACTCCTTGATCAGGGCATCGGTGAGTTCACTGATCCGGTCGTCGAGACCGTTGTCCCGCAGGGTCAGACCGGCGAGCATGTCGACGTAGTCCACGAAGACGGCGCGGCCGTCCGTGTCGAGCAGCACCTCCATCTCGCTCCAGAGCGTGGCACGCGTCTTCACCCCTTTGAGCAGATCCGTCTGCATCCCTGCGACCAGGCCGTCGATACGGTTACACCGCCCGTTGATCTCCTCGGTGTCCCCCAACGCGATCATGGCTTGGTTCAGGTCGTCGAGGCTCCGGCCCATCGTGATGATGTCCTCGTGCACGTCGGCCAGCAGGCTGGTGAACGCGGCCAGCCAGCGGGGACCGTCCGGGTCCGGCCAGTCCTTCCCGAGGCGTTTCTCCACCGACCGGGGAATCTCGAAACCGTCGAGCGCCTCCGACACCTCGTCGTTGCGACTCATCTCGTCGGCGAGGTCGATGAGCATCTTGCGTGCTCCGGCCAGGCCGGTACTGATGTCGGCGCCCATGTGCAGCAGCTGGCTGACGCGCTGCTGGCGGCGGGCCGCGGTCTCGACGATCTTCGTGACCTGGGCCATGTCCTCACGCAGTTCGTTGAGCCGGATCCGCAGCAGATCAGGTCTCGCCGTCATACGACCCTCCTCAGCCCGTCACCGAGGCGACGGCACGTAGTGCTTGCGCGCCGATCCGCGTCAGCGTCACCGAATCCGTCCCGCCGTGCACGACCCGCCACCGCCAGATCGCGCCGATCACCTCGACCGGTGTCGCCGTCGTCGCCCGGCCCGTGAGCAGGTCACCGATCAGCGCGTCGTGGTTGGCCGCCGCGTCGTAGCGCAGTCTCGGCGGCGCGTTGCGGTCCAGCTGGTCGACGAACGCGGCCGCCTGCCGGGCCGCGGCCCGCTCCATGGACCCGTCCGGTGGTTCGTCCCCGCTCACCGCCGACCAATAGCAGGCGAGCAGCCGGTCGGCGTCGTGGCGATACGCGCCGGCCTCCAACGGGCTCTCCAACCGGTCCGCGATCGCCCGCAGGCTCGCCACCATCGTCCAGATCCGCCGCGACCAGGTCGGATGCGTCGGTGACGGTTCATCGAGGATCCGATCCGGCCGGGCCCGCAGCGTGATCACGGCCAGCGGGTACGCCACACCCAACGCGTACGTGGCGAAGACGTCGGCGAACAACTCTCCGGCATGCCGGTAGGCCTGATCGTGATCACGGCCGCCGGTGGACCGGTCGACCGCGGCCTCCTGAGCCAGGAGGTCGAGCACCGGGCGCAGGTTGCGGTCCCCCGGCCCCGGCAGCGCATCGGCGACGAGGTGGCCCACCTCGTGCACGAGGATGGGTAGACCCCATACGCCGACGTCCGGGAACCGGATCCGGATCAGGCCCACCAACCGTTCGAACCGCTCCGCGCCGGCCATCGACAGCAGGGCGCCGTGATCGATCCCGGTCGTGTCCACCACCGTGTCGAGCAGCCGCTCGGCGGCCGCCGTCACGTCGCGGAACAGGGGATGGCCGCGCAGCAGGCCGCCTTCCAGCACACCGAGCGCAGCGTGCTGGACATCCCTGATCCCTCCCTCGCGAAGCCGCTGCAGTCCCGCCCAGTCCTCCTCTCTGAGCTCCTGCAGCTCACGGACGCGCTCGCGCAGCAGCACCGTGAACGTGTCACGCACACGAGCGCTCGTGGCGCCGAACTGCTCGACGGCCAGCGCCGCGTCCAGGTGCCGCAGCTCGGCGACCTCCTCGCTCACCTGATCGCGGAACCAGCTCTGCGGAGTGGAGGCGATCACGGCGTCTGCGCCACCCTCCGGATGATCGTCCGGACCCCGCGCACCCAGCCCAGCGCCGGCAACGTGTCCATGTAGTCCAGCGCCAGCGCCACCACGAGCGCCCCCAGCGTCAGCTCGGCACCGAGCAGAACGGCACCCAGATGCGGCACCGTCAGCCCGATCATCGTGACCGCGCCGAGTCCGGTGATCGCGGTCTGGGCCAGCGCCACCATCTCCATCGTCCCGGTGAACCCGGCAGCCAACGCCGTCAGCGCGTCCGACGCCGCGTCGAGCCGGGGCACCTCCAGGCCCGGCAGCCCGATGATCGCACCGGTCTCGGTCTTGACCTTCGCCACACCGAGCAGCCCGCCCACCGCGGCCGCCGAGACACCGAGAGCACCCACCCGCCCCGCCAGCTCGGTCAACCGCTGCTGGACCTCGCCGACCCAGTCGCCACGCACCAGACGGTGCAGCGCCCCCAGTGCGGCCGCGACGGCACGCAGACCCACCTGGACCAGCCGGTTACCGACCTGGTCGAGCCGGAGTCGCTCATCGACCTGCTCCCATGCCCGTCGCACGGCCTCCGGCGCGAGTCCCGAGAGACCCTGAAGCGGACGTCCCAATGCATCCGCCGTCCGCTCGGCGATCACCCCGAGGGTCTCGTCGCAGGCCTGGGCGAACGCCGCCACGGCGGTCGCCTGATCCGCCGAATGCCGGCGTTGCGGCGCGAACCCCTGCACCCCGCCGGCACGGCCCGAATCCAGCGTCCCCACTATGACGCTCAGCCCGTCGACCGCCTCGTCGAACCCGTCGACCCGCACCGGCGCGGTCTCACCGGTCATCGCGGCGGCCGCCAACGCGACTTCCCCGATCCTCAGCTGGGCGGCCACCAGCCCGAGGACCTCTGCCGGCCGCTCGGGCCCGGCCGTCACACCCGCGCCCGGTGGTACGAAGCCGCTCACCTCGACGCGGGACAGGTCGGCGAGCCGGTACTCGATCGTCGCGGCGAGCCGGTCGGCGGCCTCCGCCGTCGCCGGGACGTCCCTCCGGGCGTCGCTGAACTCCCGGCTCGCCCGCACCACCGCGATCGCGGACCGGATCACCCGTTCTGTGCTGATCTCACGCACGCTCATGACGGCTCCACCGTGACGAGAAGCTGCCGATCATCCTGTCACCAGCCCCGGACATGCGAAACCGTTGACACTGTCAGATCGAGGTCGCACCTCTCGCCGTCATGAGGGCAGCTCGCCGGTGAGGTAGCGCCGCACCGCCGGGTGGCCCACTCGTTGGTCACCACCGAGCGCCGCAGGGCGTGGGCGGCCGCACCGGCCGGGGAGTCCCCGAGGTCGAGCACGGTCCGGATCAGGCCCACGCCTCCCGGGCCGCGACGAGGATGGCCTCGCGGGTGTCGGGTGTTCCGGGGCGGCGCCCGCTGCGTCCCGCCACGATCGGGCTCAGATGACGTCGCGGCGGCGGAAGCCGGCGAACCCGACGACGGTGAAGAGCACGGTCACCGCGCCGACCCAGGCCAGTCCCGACCAGTCCACGCCGGCGGCGGTGACGGTGGGTACGTGCCAGAGCGGGCTGATGCCGAGGATCCAGTCCCAGAGCTTGAAGAGCGGGCCGAGCAGGGTGAGCGCGAACGTGAGCACCACGCCGAGCCAGCCGATCAGCCGGATCTCGGGGCGAGCGCCGACCGCGGCGAGGGCGAGCGCGATGATCGTCCAGACCGCCGGGATGGTGGCGAGCGCCTGGCGGATCACGTCACCGGGTGCGGCGGCGATCAGGCCGATCACGGTGCCGGCGGTCAGCAGGCCGAGCGCCGGGGCGACGAACGCGAAGATCGCGTTGCTGGCCAGGTACTTCGCGCGGCTCAGGGATCCGGCGAGCAGCGGCTCGACCCGGAAGTCGATCTCCTCGGCGTAGACCCGCATGACGATCTGCACCCCGAAGACGGCGGCGATGATGCCGACCAGCTGCAGGATGGTGACCAGGAAGCCGAAGACCGGGTCGGCTCCGGCGGCGATCAGGGCGCTGGTCGCCGGGTTGCTCGCGAAGACGTCGCCGACCGAGGTGGCCAGGTTCCCGAAGACCAGGCCGAGGGCGGCGAACGCGATCAGCCAGGAGATCAGCGAGGCCCGGTTGATCCGGAACGCGAGACCCCAGGCCGAGGTGACCAGGCCGCCGCGGGCCGGGCCGCGCCGTGGGGCGATCATGCCGAGGCCGAAGTCGCGGCGGGCGTGCAGGGCGAGGGCGACCGCGGCGAGCACGACCGCCAGGCCGACGGCGAGCAGCAGCGGCCCGGCGTTGTTGCCGCTGGCCGGGCGGACCTCCTCCAGCCAGCCGAGCGGGGTCAGCCACCGGGTCCAGGCGGTCGACTCGCTGGCGTCGAGGTAGCCGCGGACGAGGAACGCGACGCCGAGGGTGCCGACCGCGATGCTGTTGGCGGCGCGGGCGTCCGAGCCGATCTGCGCCGCGATGCCGCCCACCCCGGCGAACATCAGCCCGGAGGCGGTGAAGGTGACCGAGAGCGCGAGCGAGTTCGCCCAGCCGCCGCCGCAGGCCACGGTGAGCAGCCAGGAGACCACGCCGAGCGCGATCGAGGCGAGCACCGCCATCATCATCGCCACGGCGAGCCGGGTCTGCCGGCCCATCACGCCGGAGGCGAGCAGTTCGGCCTGGCCGGAGTCCTCGTCGGCGCGACTGTTCCGGATCACGATGAAGATCGCCATCAGGGCCGCGAAGAAGGCTCCCAGAGCACCCGCGCGCCAGGCGTTGAACCCGTCGGCGGTCATCAGATCCCGGGCCGGTCCGAAGATCAGGCTCAGCGCGGGATTGGCACCGAGCGTCGCCGACAATTCCCATCTCTCCGGTACGCCCGGGAAGACCCACGCGTACGCCAGAACCGAAGAGGCTGACAGCGCGCTGATCAGCGCGACCCACGGACCGATGTTGCGGGCGTCCTGCTTGAGAGCGGCGTGCAGCAGCGGCCGCGCGCCGGTGAGGGTCTGGTTCATGCCGCGCCGCCCTCGGTGGCCGTGGTGTACTGCCGCAGGAACAGCTCCTCGAGCGAGGGCGGTGCCACGGTCAGCGAGGTGAGCGGGTAGCGACCGAGTTCGGTCATCGCGGCGCTGAGCTGGCCGGCGTCGACGGTCCCGGTGAACCGGCCGTCCCGCAGGGTGGCGTCGTGGATGGCGGTGAGGCCGTCCAGGGTGGGCGGGGCCTCGGCGAAGACCGCGTGGACCGTGGTGCGGGTGCGCCAGCGCAGCTGGTCGAGGGTGCCGGTCTCGACGATCTTCCCGGACCGGATGATGCTGATCCGGTCGGCGAGCGCCTCGGCCTCGCTCAGGATGTGGCTGGAGAGCAGGACGCTGCGGCCCTTCGCCTTCTCCTTGGCGATCTCCTCCTGGAAGATCGCCTCCATCAGCGGGTCCAGTCCCGAGGTCGGCTCGTCGAGGATCAGCAGGTCGACGTCGGAGGCGAGCGCGGCGACCAGGGCCACCTTCTGCCGGTTGCCCTTGGAGTACTGCCGGCCGCGCTTGGTCGGGTCCAGCTCGAACCGCTCGATCAGCTCCTCGCGGCGGGCCTCGTCCAGGCCGCCGCGCAGCCTGCCGAGCAGGTCGATCGCCTCGCCGCCGGTCATCCCGGGCCAGAGGGTGACGTCGCCGGGGACGTACGCCAAGCGGCGGTGAAGCGTGACGGTGTCCCGCCAGGGATCGCCGCCGAGGATGCGGACCTGCCCGGCGTTCGCCTTGACCAGGCCGAGCAGGACCCGGATGGTGGTCGACTTGCCGGCGCCGTTCGGCCCGAGGAAGCCGTGCACCTCGCCCGCTTCGACATGCAGGTCCAGGCCGTCGAGGGCCCGGAACGAGCCGAACGACTTGACCAGCCCTTCCACTTCGATGACCGCGCTCATGACTAGTGCCCCTTCGAGGGAATTCTACGCTTGATGAGTTCACCCTCACGGTAAATTCCACGGACGTAGAAGTCAACGGGCGATGAGATACCCGACCGGCTTGTTAGGGTCGGGAACCGTGGAACCGGAAAACCGCCGCACCGCGGGCCGCCGCGCCGGCGACAGCGGCACCCGCGCGGCGATCCTGGACGCCGCGCGCGAGCAGTTCGCCGCCAAGGGCTACGACGGCGCGTCCCTGCGGGTGATCGCGGCCTCGGCGGGGGTGGACACCGGCCTGATCCGGCACTTCTACGGCAGCAAGGACGACCTCTTCGACGCCGCCCTGGAGATCCCGCAGGAGTTCACCCAGCAGCTCGCCCGGGCGATCACCGGCGACCCGGAGCACGCGGGCGCACGCCTCGTCGAGACGTACCTGAGCCTCTGGGAGAACCCGGCCAGTTCCGGCGCGCTGCTCGCGATCGTCCGCTCCGCGATCGTCTCCGACCGCGCGGCCGACCGCTTCCAGGCGATGCTGACCGCCCGCTTCCTCGCCGATCTGGCCCCGTATCTCGGCGGCGGCGACGGTCCGGCGCGGGCGGCGATCGCGGGCGCGCACCTGCTCGGGATCGCGATCGCCCGCTACGTGGTGCGCATCGGCCCGATGGCCGAATTCGATCGGGCCACGCTGATCGCCTGGTGCGCCCCGACGATCCAGCGCTACCTCACCGGCCCGCTGGACTGATCAGACGGCCTCCTCGATCAGCGCCCGGATGCGCAGCGGCATCTCCTCGTTCAGCGAGATCACCGTGTTGGTGCGGACCACGCCCGGTACCGCGAGGAAGGCGTTGGTGATGCGGTGCAGATCGGCGGTGTCCCGCGCGACGACCTTGACCAGTAGGTCGGCCTCGCCGGTGGTCGAGTGCATCTCGATCACCTCGGGGACGTCCCGCAGCGCGTCGGTGGCGCCCCGGGCGGTGTCCTGGCTGACCGCGATGGAGACGAAAGCCACCAGGGTACGGCCGAGCAGCGCCGGATCGACCCGGCGACTGAACTCACGGATCACCCCCGACTGCTGCATCCGCTGCAGCCTGGCGTGCAGGGTGTTGCGGGCGATGCCGAGGCGCTGGGCCAGTGCCAGGCTGGTCGCGTCCGGCTGATCGTCCACGGCCAGGAGGATACGGGCGTCGAGGCTGTCCATACTGAGCATCCTGACACCATTGCGATGATCTTGGTTTCACGCTGCTCAGTCGGATCCACTCGTGTTGCGCTCCTGCACGTCACCGATCATCGTTGCCGTCATGTCTGCGAGTTCCACCCTGCCCCGGATCGAGACGCCCACAGCGCCCGCCGCGTCCGCCGCACCCACAGCGCCCGCCGCCCCCGCCGCGCTCGCCGTCAGCGCCGCGTCCGCCGCGCTCGCCGTCAGCGCCGCGTCCGCCGCGCTCGCCGTCAGCGCCGCGCCCGAGAAGCCGATCGCGCCCCGGCACACCGCGACCGAGAACGCGGTCGGCATCGTCGTCGGGGCGTTCATCGCGTCGCTCGGCCTGTTCCTGATCAAGTCCGCGGGCGCGGTGACGGGTGGCACCGCGGGTCTCGTACTGCTGCTCGGCCACCTGGTCCCGTGGCCGTTCGCCGCACTCTTCGCGCTGGTCAACCTGCCGTTCGTGGCGCTGGCCTGGGCACGGCGCGGCTGGCGCTTCGTCGGCGCGTCCCTGCTCGCGGTCGCCCTGCTGTCCGCCGCGTCGCTGATGCACCCCGCGTACCTGCAGGTCTCCGGGGTGAACCCGCTCTACGGCGTCCTGGCCGGCAACCTCGCGGCCGGCATCGGCCTGCTGATCGTCTTCCGCCACCACGCGAGCCTCGGCGGTTTCACGGTGGTCGCCCTGATCTGCCAGGACCGCCTCGGCTGGCGCGCCGGGTACGTCCTGCTGGCCCTGGACACGCTGGTCGTCGGGCTCTCCGCGCTGGTCCTCTCCCCCACGAACGTGCTGCTCTCCGCGGCCGGCGCGGCGGTCCTCAACCTGGTCCTGGTGATGAACCACCGCCCCGGCCGCTACCCCGCAGCGGGCTGACGCACCGGTTCCACACTCGCACTCCCGCCCGACACGAGGCGGTGCGACGCCGGAACGCACCGGTGTATCCCGGGGTCGGTGCCGGGGCCCGGTCGCGTGCTCCGGTATCGGGACACGGTCGCGTGCCAGGGGGCGGTGGCGGACTGGACTCGCCGTCGCGGATCGTCGGCTCCACCGGCCAGCGTTCGATCATGGACCGGCCGGGCGGTACCCCGAGGGCGGCAGGCTGGCGATCCGGGGTGTCTCAGAGCAGTGGGCTGGCGATCCGGGGTGCCTGAGGTGCTCCGATAGACCCGTGACCGCCAGCCGCGCCGGGTGAGCTGGCACTCAGAGGTCACTCAAGCCCGCCGAGACACCCGTGAACGCCAGCCGCGAAGATCACCCCCGCGATTGATCATGAAATGTCGATCAAGCCGGCCAAACAGGGCCCACCCCGACCGGGCGCCCGCCCCGCAACCCCCGCCGGTGACGATCCCGCCGGAATTGACCAGGCGGCGTCAGCGCACCTGGAAAACGGCGAGCGCGGGCCGGCCATGGGCCTGCGACAGACCGCCCAGCCGGCGGGCGCCGCGGTCGCCGAGTACGCGGGACGGGCCTGGTCGGGCCGGGCGCTCGGCATCCAGAACACGGCGCAGAACGCGGTCGGCACCGCCACCCCGCCGGCGATGGGCGCGGTGATCGGCGCGATCGGGTACGGCCCCGCCTTCGCCGCGATCCTGATCTTCCCGCTGCTTGCCGCCGCCGTCATCCCCCGTACTCAAGAATGATCCGGCCGTCAAACGTCACCCGAATAGGGGACACACCGCATGGTTCAAATGAGGTTATATCGGGCATTTGCGGCGGAATTTCCGCTGTTTGCCGAAAGGGCGGTATGACGTGCTGGTATGGGATGACGCGCTGCTGAGAGAGCCGGAGAGACTCGCGGCGGTGGACAGAGCCCGGCGGGTGCTGATGAGCGACGGGCTGCCGCTGGATGAGGTCGCGCGGCTGGCGGCCGACCTGCTCGGGGCGCCGACGGCCACGATCACGCTGATCGGTGACGCGCAGGAACGGGTACTCGGCGCGCACGGTCCGCAGACCGGGGACGGGCCGCTGACCCCGATCGCCGAGACGTTCGGCGGGTACCTGATCGGCGCCGGTCACGCCCTGTACGCCGGTGACACCACGATCGACGGCGACCCGCGGGTGCGCGAGCATCCGCTGACCCGGGCCGGGATCCGCGCCCTGGCCGCCGTGCCGCTGTGCGACGCCGAGAACCGGCCGGTCGGCGCGTTCACCGTGCTCGACACCCGGCCGCGGTACTGGGGCGACCCCGAGGTGACCATGCTGACCTCGGTCGCCGGCCTGGTCACCACGGTGATCAGCCGGGAGATATCGACGGCTGCCACCTTCGACAGCGAGCAGTTGCTCGACAGCGTGCAGGAGGCCTTCCTCGCCGTCGACGTGGACGGCAGGATCCGCGTCTTCAACCGCGCGGCACAGGAGCTGCTCGGGTTCACCAGCGACGAGGTGTACGACCGGCACCTGGACGACACCCTGCAGCCGCACTACGGCGACCAGCCGATCGCCGCGGCCCTGGAACGGCTCTTCACCGCGCGGCCGCGCCGTCCGGTGCAGCGGGCGGTCAGCGTCCGCCGCGTCGACGGGAGCCGCCTGGACACCCGGGCCGCGCTCTCGGTGATCCGCAGCGCCGCCGGGCCGCTCGCCTGCGTACTGCTCACCGACCTGTCCGCCCAGACCGCCGCCGAGGACGCCGCCGACCGGCACCGGAGCTTCCTCACCGCCCTGCTCGACAGCCTGAGCGTCGGAGTGATCGCCTGCGACGACACCGGCCGGCCCATCGTGATCAACCGGGCGCTGCGCGAGGTGCACCATCTTCCCGACGACGACCGCATCCTCGACGACATTCCCGTCACCACCACCGGCGTGCTCTTCGACACCGCGATGCGGCCGCTGAGCTGGGAGGAAACCCCGCTGATGCGGGCCTACCGCGGCGAGCACCTCACCGACGCCGACATCGTGGTCCACACCGGCGACGCACCGACGCGCACGTTCACCACGAATGGGCAGCCGATCATCGGCCGGGACGGGCGGCAGCTGGGTGCGGTGGTCGCCGCCCACGAGGTCACCGCGCTGCGCCGGGCGCAACGGTTCCGGGACTGCCACCGCAGGGTCGAGGAGATCCTGCACGGGGCGCCGTCGATCGGCCAGGGCGCGCCGGAGCTGCTGCGGGCGGTGGCCGGCACCCTCGGCTGGCCGTACGCGGAGCTCTTCGTGGTCGAGAGCGCCACCGGTCAGCTCCGCGCGGTCGGTCACCACTGCGACGGCGACGAGCCGGACGGCTTCTTCGGGCACACCCCGATCCACGGCCTGGGCATCACCGGCACCGTGTGGGAGACCGGGCAACCGCTCTGGGTCGCCGACGTGTCCGAAGGCGAGGACCCCGGCACCGAGTACGAGCGGGAACGCGCCGCGGTCTACGCCCGGCACGGCGTTCGCACGATCCTCGCCGTACCGGTCCGCGACGGCGGCACCCTGCTCGGCGTGCTGACCTGTTACGCCGGATCACCCGAGGTCGGCGAGGACCTGCTGACCGTGCTGCTCGACGGCGTCGCCGCCCAGATCGGCGTCTACCTCGCCCTGCGCCGCGCCGAGGAGTTCGCCCGCCAGCTGGCCCGGGCCCAGGACGACTTCGTGGAACTCATCGGCCACGAATTGCGCACCCCGCTGACCTCGATCAACGCCAACGTGACGATCATCGCCGACGAGGCCGCCGACCTCGACCCCGAGCTCCGGCAGATGCTCGAGACGGTGGCCCGCAACACCGGCGTACTCCAGAAACTGGTCGACACCCTGCTCGACCTCGCCGGGCTGGAGAGCGGCCACGACAAGCTCGACATCACCCGCATCGACCTCGCCGCCGTCGTCAGCGACAGCCTCGCCGCCGCCCGGGCCGCCGCCACCGACCGCGGCGTGCTCCTGCACGCGCACCTCGACGACCAGCTCCTGCTCGACGGCGACGGCCGCAGGCTCCGCCAGCTCGTCGACGACCTGCTCTCCAACGCCGTCAAGTACAGCGCCGCCGGCGGCAGCGTCGACCTCCACCTGCGCCTGCACGGCGCCACCGCCGAGCTGACCATCACCGACCGTGGCATCGGCATCCCCACCGACGAACGGCCCTCGGCCTTCGCCCGCTTCTACCGGGCCAGCAACGTCCGCCACCAGGGCGTCCCCGGCAGCGGCCTGGGCCTGAGCCTCGCCCGCGCCATCGTCGGCCTGCACCACGGCACCCTCACCCTCGACGACAACGAACCCACGGGCACGATCGCCCGCGTACGCCTCCCCCTGCCCGGCTGACCGACCGCCGCTCAGCGCATCGCACGGCCACCGCCGAGCAGTGCGGTGGCCGTGCGAGGGTGCGTCTCCGCCGAGACGGGCGGCCGCTTCAGGCGGCGAGTGACGTCGGCGCGGCGATGCCGGGCTCGTCGTCGACGGCCGGCTGCCGGGACGTCTCCGGGGCGAAGGCGAGCGCCACCAGCGTCAGCAGCAGCGCCGCCGCCACGTAGACCGAGACCGCGAACGCGCTCCCGGTCGACGACACCAGCCGGATCGCGATGATCGGGGCGAGCGCCCCGCCGAAGATCCCGGCGATCTGGTAGCCCATCGACGCCCCGGAGTACCGCAGCCGGGTGGAGAAGAGCTCGGCGACGAAGGCGGCCTGCGGGCCGTACATCGCGGCGTGGGTGGCGAGGGCGACCACCACGGTGAGCACGATGATCGGGGTGCTGGCGGTGTCCAGCAGCGGGAAGAACGCGAAGGACCAGGCCGCGGCGGCGACCGCGCCGGCGGCGTAGACCGGCCGGCGGCCGTAGCGGTCGGAGAGGGCGCCGAAGAACGGGATCAACGCCAGCTGCAGGCCGGAGGCGACCAGCACGCCGGTGAGCGCGGTCGTGCGGGGCAGACCCACGGTGCCGGTGACGTACGTGAGGACGTACAGGGAGAAGGTGTAGAAAGCGACGTCGGTGCCGATGCGAGCGGCCATCGCGACCAGCAGGCCGCGCGGGTGGCGGCGCAGCACCTCGATCAGCGGGAGCCGAGCCGGGCCGTCCGTCGCCACGATCCGCGCAAACGCCGGCGACTCCGTGACCGTGACCCGAATCCAGAGGCCCACCAGCACAAGAGCGCCAGACAGCAGGAACGGGATACGCCATCCCCAGCCGAGAAAGGAGCTCTCCGAGAGGGTCGCGGAGAGTACCCAGAGGACACCGGAGGCGAGCAGGTTCCCGGCCGGTACGCCGACCTGCGGCCAGGACGCGGAGAGCCCGCGGCGCCGCGGGTCGCCGTGTTCGAGCGACATCACCACCGCGCCGCCCCATTCGCCGCCGAGCCCGAGGCCCTGCAGGAAGCGGAGCGTGACCAGCAGCATCGGGGCGGCGGCGCCGATCGTCTCGTGGGTCGGCAGTAGTCCGATCAGGAACGTGGCGCCGCCCATCAGCAACAGCGTGGCGACCAGGACGCTCTTGCGCCCGGTGCGGTCGCCGAAGTGACCGAAGAGGATCCCGCCGAGCGGCCGTGCGACGAAGCCGACCGCATAGGTGGCGAACGCGAGCAGGGTGCCGGTGAGCGGCTCGAACGTGGGGAAGAACAGCTTGCCGAAGACGAGCGCGGCGGCCGAGGCGTAGAGGAAGAAGTCGTACCACTCGAGGGACGTGCCGATCAGGCTGGCCAGGATGACGCGACGACTGGTGGTCATGGCTTGGCTCCTACGGTGGGTGGTCGTGGGATGCGTGGTGCCGTGTGCCACACTCTAGGAATCGTTCAACAATCCGGCAATACCTCAATGTGAAGTCTGTGTAACCCGACAGATGCGGAGAGTCATGCGCATTCGCCCCGCCGGTCCGTCGGCCGTCCTGCTCGAACTCGACGACGCCGAGGCGGTCTCCGGCGCGTATCGCCTGCTCACCACCGCGCGCAACCAGGGCCGGCTGACCGCGCGGGAGATCGTCCCGGCGGCCCGCACCGTGCTCATCGACGGCGTCACCGACCCCGGCCCGCTCACCGCCCTGCTGCGCGAACCCACGTCCACACCGGAGACCGAAAGATCAACACCGACGATCAAGATCCTTGCGACGTACGACGGTGACGACATCGACGACGTCGCGCGGCTCTGGCACACGGACCGGGCGGGCGTGGTCGCGATCCACACCGGCACCGCGTTCCGCGTGGCGTTCTGCGGATTCGCACCGGGCTTCGCGTACCTGACCGGTTTGGATCCGCGCTACCACGTACCGCGCCGCCCGTCGCCGCGCACCCGGGTACCGGCCGGCACGGTCGCGCTCGCCGGCCCGTACAGCGGGGTCTATCCCACGGCGTCACCGGGTGGGTGGCAGTGCATCGGGCGTACCCGGGAAGTGCTCTTCGACCTTGAATCCGACCCTCCCGCGCTGCTCACACCCGGTGCTGTCGTGCGCTTCGCCGAGGCGGCATGAGCGCGGCGCTCGAGGTGTTGCGTGCCGGGGTGCGCACCACCGTGCAGGACCTCGGCCGGGCCGGGCTGGCCCACCTCGGCGTACCGCGATCCGGGGCGGTCGACGCGGGCGCGCTGCGCCTGGCGAACCGGCTGGCCGGCAACCCACCCGAGGCCGCGGGGCTGGAGATCCTGCTCGGCGCCGCGCGGCTGCGGGCGACCCGGGCGGTCACCGTCGCGGTCACCGGCGCCCCCTGCGCGATCACCGCCGGCGGACGGCCCGCGGCTCACGGGCTACCGGTCGGCGTGCTGGCCGGGGAGGTGATCAGCATCGGTCACGCGAGCGCGGGGCTGCGTGTCTATCTGGCGGTCGGCGGCGGGATCGCGGTGCCGCCGGTGCTGGGCAGCCGGTCCACCGACACGCTCTCCGGCCTCGGGCCCGCCCCGGTGCGCGACGGCGACCTGCTCCCGATCGGCCCGGTGACCGGGCCGCCGCCCGCGGTGGACCTGGCGCCCTATCCGCTCCCCCGTCACGACCTGCGGCTGCGGGTCTGGCTCGGCCCGCGCGACGACTGGTTCACCCCGGCCGCGCTCTCCACGTTGTTCAGCGCGGAGTACCGGGTCGCGGCGGAGACCGACCGGGTCGGTGCGCGGCTGACCGGGCCGGCGCTGACCCGGGCCGTCGACGGCGAGCTACCCAGCGAGGGACTCGTGCTCGGGGCGATCCAGGTACCGGCCGACGGCCAGCCCCTGATCTTCCTGGCCGACCATCCGACGACCGGCGGCTACCCGGTCATCGCCGTGGTGGACCCGGCCGATGTCGATCAGCTCGGCCAGGCCCGCCCGGGCACCGCGATCCGCTTCGTTCGTCAGTTTCGTTCTTCTCGTCAGGAGACCAGTGCGCCCGTGGCGGCGTAGGCGGCCAGCAGCTGCCTCTCGGCGTCGTCGAAGTAGCGCTGGAGCGCCGCCTCGGCCGCCGCCGGGTCACCCGCCGCGAGCAGTTCGTAGAGCGCCCGGTTCGCCGCGGTGTAGGGTTCGTGCAGCTGGCGCGGGTCGGCCACCACCAGGAAGACCAGGCGCAGCTCGGCCAGGAGCGCCCGGACCGCCTCGGCCACCCGCCGGCTGCCCGCCAGATCGGCGATCGCCTGATGGAACCGCATGTTCGCGGTACCCACCGCCGCCCAGTCCCCCCGGCCCGCCGCCTCGTCGGCCGCCGCGATCGCCGCGCCGACCCGGTCCACGGCCACCGCCGGGACGGCGGTCAGGTTCCGCAGCGCACCACACTCCAGGATGCGGCGCAGCGCGTACAGATCCTTGATGTCCTCGACGGTGAGCAGCCGGACGAACACACCCCGGTTGAGCTGGTGCTCCAGCAGCCCCTCATGGGCGAGCAGCCGAAACGCCTCCCGCAGCGTGTTCCGGGAGACCCCGAGCGCTTCACGCAGGTGCTCCTCGCTCAGCCGGGTGCCGGGCCGGAACACCCCCTCGGTGATCCGCTGCCGCAGGATGTCGGCCACCCGCTCCGCCGTACTCCCCCGATCGAGCAACGCCCGATCCCCGGCCAGCCGCACACCCCAGTCCTCATCCACGCCCAAATCGTAGAACAATCCCTCGACGGCGCCGTCACCCATCTCGCCTTGCCAGCGGCGTTCCCGCTGAACTGTCCGCCTCCCACGCCGAGGCCTGCGCCCGGTCCCGGCCCTCCAACCACAGGCAGCCGGTGCGGATCGGAACCCGTCACACCCCGGCGCGGAGGGCGGCGAAGAGGCTCTCGAGGCGGGTGCGGTGCTGCTCGGCCGTCGTGGGCGAGCCCGCGATGCTGCGGCGGGCGTTCTCGGTCAGGACCGTGGTGTAGCCGGCGATGAAGAATGCGGCGAGCAGGGTGCTGTCGCCCTCGAAGTGCGGGTCGCGGGCGAGTTCCTCGACCAAGGCGTGCTGCAGCTCGGCGGCGAGCTCTCGGGCCCGCGCGGCAAGGGGTGCGGAGGCGGCCACCGTACGGAAGAAGGGGGTGGATCTGTCGTCGAGGCCGGAGAGGCCGTGCCGGTCGGCGGCCAGCCGGAGTGTCAGGTCGTGCAGTGACGACAGCACGTCGGTGCCGGGCGGGCGGTCGCGGACGGCGGAGCGCAGCAGGAGCACGGCGTCGTCGGCCCGGTCGAGGAGCAGGTCTTCCTTGCGGGGGAAGTGCTTGAAGACCGTCACGCTCGAGACGCCCGCCTCGCGGGCCACGTCGGCGACCGTGACGGCGTCGAAACCCCGTTCCAGGAAGAGCCGGGTCGCTACCTCGGAGATTCGGGCCCGGGTCGTCGGGCCGCCTCGTGCATCCGTCCGTGCCATGTGACTCCCTCTGCCGTCGCGCCGAATCTTAGCTAGGTTGTCTGACTAAGTTTAGTCAGTTAGCCTAGTTGGCATGACAGAGATCGTGATGCCACGCCCACCGTTCGATGCCGAGCTCGACGTCGTGCTCGCCGCCATGCAGGAGAGGGGGCCCTTCGTCCTGACGGCCGAGATGCTGCCGCGGATGCGCATGCTGGAGATCACCGAGGCGGAGCTCGACGAACGCCTGCGCGCCCGGGGGCTGGAGCGCCGCACCGTGACCGTTCCCGGTCATCGGGGCGACCCGATCGATCTGGCGATCATCGGGCGCATCGGGCGCACCGGAACGGCGGCGTGCTTCTACACCGTGCACGGCGGCGGCATGATGTTCGGCCACTACCTGGGCAATCTGGACTCGTACGACGACTGGCTGTCGACCCATGACGTGGTCCTGATCAGCGTCGACTACCGGCTCGCGCCGGAGCACCCCGATCCCTACCCGGTCGAGGACTGCTACGCCGGGCTGGTCTGGACCGCGGCGCACGCGGACGAACTCGGCATCGACCCGGACCGCATCGTGCTCGTCGGGCAGAGCGCCGGCGGTGGCCTCGCCGCGGGGACCGCCCTGCTGGCCCGGGACCGGCGGGGGCCGCGCCCGTACGCGCAGATCCTGATCTCGCCGATGCTCGACGACAGCGACTCCACCGTCTCGACCCGGCAGATCGACGGTGTCGGGGTCGCCGACCGGGCCCTGACCCGCTTCGGGTGGACCGCCTACCTGGGTGACCGGCGCGGCGGGGACGACGTCAGCGTCTACGCGGCACCGGCCCGGGCGACCGACCTCACCGGCCTGCCCCCGACCTACCTCGACTGCGGCAGCGCCGAGGTGTTCCGGGACGAGACGGTGGCCTACGCCAGCCGGCTGTGGGCGGCCGGCGTCCAGGCCGAGCTGCATGTCTGGCCGGGCGCCTTCCACGGCTTCACCAGCATGGCGCCGCACGCGGTGCTCTCCCGGACCGCCGTCTCGGCCCTGGCCGACTGGACCGACCGCCTCCTGGGCGCATGACCGCCCGGGCGCGGCGGGCGAGACCAGCGTGACCGGCCGAACCCGGCGGGCGAGACCAGCGTGACCGGCCGAACCCGGCGGGCGAGACCAGCGTGACCGGCCGAACCCGGCGGGCGAGACCAGCGTGACCGGCCGAAC
>NZ_JBFAYF010000060.1:49359-55809 GCF_040681165.1 Actinoplanes sp. NPDC051851
CCGGCGAGTGAAAGACCGGGATCGGCCACCGGCGAGAGCGGCTACGGGCGGGTGCGCGGGGGCAACCACGGGCGGGGCAGCGGCGGCAGCTCCGGGCGGTCGATCCACGCCGTGAACAGGTCGTCGAGCGGGCGGGACGAGAACCGGGCCGCGTGCTCGCGGAACTGCTCGGTGGTCACCGTGCCGTGGCGGTGCTCGGCCACCCAGGAGCGCAGCAGGGCGAAGAACGCCGCCTCGCCCAACCGCAGGCGCAGCGCGTGCACCGCGAGCGCGCCCCGCTTGTAGACCAGCGGGTCGAACATCCGGACCACGCCCGGATCCGCGATCACGATGTCGGCGGGCTGCGACGCGACCCAGTCGTGCCACTGCGCGGCGTGGGCGGCCGACGACGGGCCGCCCGACGCGCCGGACCAGAGCCATTCGGCGTACGTCGCGAAGCCCTCGTTGAGCCAGATGTGGCGCCAGTCGGCGACCGTGAGGCTGTTGCCGAACCACTGGTGGGCCAGTTCGTGGACGACCAGCCGCTCGTGGGTGCGCGCGCCGTCGACGTGGTTGCGGCCGAAGACCGCCATGCCCTGGGCCTCGATCGGGTCGTCCAGGTCGTCGTCGGTGACCACCACGACGTACTCGCGGAACGGGTACGGGCCGAAGAGCCGCTCCAGGGCCGTCATGATCTTGCCGTGGCGGCCGAAGTCGTGGCGGAACGTCTCGCGCAGGCGGGGTGGGATCGCGGCGCGCTGGGTCACCGGGCCGGGGGCCAGCTCGACCAGCTCGTAGCGGCCGACCTGGACGCTCATCAGGTACGCGGAGGTCGGCTCGTTGCGCTCGTAGACCCAGGTGGTGGTGGCGCCCACGCGGCGGCGGGCGACCAGATCACCGGTGACGACGACCGTGTACGCCGTCGCGGTGGTCACCGAGACCAGGTAGGTGGCCTTGTCGTCGGGGCGGTCGTTGCACGGGAACCAGGACGGCGCGCCGATCGGCTGGCTGGCGACCAGGGCGCCGTCGGTCAGCTCGTCCCAGCCGATGTCGCCCCAGTGACCGGAGATCGGGGCGGGCTTGCCGCCGTACCTGATCTCGATCTTGAAGGTGGAACCGTAGCCGATCGCCTTCTCCGGGCGGATGCGCAGCTTGTCGGGCTGATGGGCGAACTTCGCCGGGCGGCCGTCCACGCGCACGTCCTTGACGCGCAGACGGCCCAGGTCGAGCGTGAACCGGCTCAGCGACTGCAGGGCACGCGCGGTGATGGTCGCGCGGCCGTCGATCCGGTTCTGCGTCACCCGGTAGTCGAGCTCCAGGTCGTAGTGCAGCACGCGGTACCCGCCGTTGCCGTGCGCGGGCAGGTACGGGTCGGTCGACTGCTCGACGCCGGGCGTGGGGGCGACCGGGTCGGCCGGCGGGGTCACGGCCGTCGGGAAGCCGATGCCGGCCAGGCCGCGATCGGGTTGCCGAGCCACCGGCTGTCGCCGGGGACGGCATCACCGCGGGTGACCAGAGAGCCCGGTCCGACCGTCGTACGCGCGCCGATGCTGGCGCCGGGCAGCACGATGCCGTGCGGGCCGAGAGTGGCGCCCGCGCCCAGTGTGACCTCATCCATGGCCATGATCCGATCATGGAACAGGTGGGTCTGCACCACGCACCCCCGGTTCACGGTCGAACCCGCGCCGAGCCGTACCAGATCGTACTCAGGAAGCCAGTAGGTCTCCAACCACGCACCGCGACCGATGGTCGCACCGAGAGTGCGCAGCCAGATGTTGAGCAGGGGTGTGCCGGTCGCGAAGCGGAACAGCCACGGCGCCGCGAACGCCTCGACGAACGTGTCGGCGAACTCGTTACGCCAGACGAACGACGTCCAGAGCGCGTGCTCGGTGACCCGGAACCGGCCGACCAGCAGCCACTTCGCGGCGGTCGCGGTGAGCGCGGCGACGATCGCGGCGACCAGCAGGACCGGACCGGCGGCGAGCACGGCGATCAGCCCGCCGAACTCCTGCCAGATCGCGGCGAGCGCGGTCAGCACCAGGGTGACCAGGGCACCGGCGCACATCACCGGGACGATCCGGCACAGCTCGATCGCGGCACGGGCCAGCTTCAGCCGCAGCGGCGGGTCGTAGGTACGGCCGCTGTCGGCGGCCTCGACGGTCCGGCGCAGCGGCATCGGCGGGGCGCCCAGCCACGACGAGCCCTTCTTCGCCTTGCGCGGCGCCGACGAGAGCACGCCGACCAGGCCCCGCTTCGGCACCGAGCGGCCCGGCGCGGCCATCCCGGAGTTGCCGAGGAACGCCTGCTTGCCGATCCGGGCCGGGGCGACGTGCATCCAGCCGTGGCTGAGCTCGTACGTGGCGACCATGGTGTCGTCGGCCAGGAACGCGCCGTCGTCGACGGTGGTCATCGCGGGCAGCGCGAGCACGGTCGACGCCTCGACGTTACGGCCCACCTTCGCGCCGAGCAGCCGCAGCCAGACCGGCGTGAACAGGCTGGAGTAGATCGGGAAGAGCGCGACCCGGGCCATCCCCATCAGCCGCTCGGTGGCCCACACCTGCCAGGCACGGCGGCCCTGCACGGGGTGGAAGCCCTCCCGGAGGCCGATCGAGAGCAGGCGGACGGCGACCAGCACGACCAGGGCGTACCCGAGAAGATAGGAGACGGCCGCGGCCGGAGCGGCGAGCAGGGCCGCCCACGGGGTGGGGCGCTCGGCGACCGCATAGCCGAGGATCGCGAGCGCGGGCAGCGCGGCGACCACCGGGACCAGACCGAGCAGGTGGGCGGTGGCGCTGTACGCGGCCACCCAGAACGTGGCGCCGAACCGGTGCCGCGGCGGGCGCTGAGACGGCCAGGCCGCGCCGCCCTTCGCCGGGACCGGGACCGCCGGGGAACCGGCCCAGCGCTGGTTCGACGGCACCGCACCGGTCACCGTCGACCCGGCCGCGATCTTCGCGTTCTTGCCGATCCGGGCGCCGGGCATCAGCGTGCTACGGGACCCGACCCGGGCGCCCGCACCGATCCGGACCATGCCGACCCGGACCACGTCACCGTCGATCCAGTAGCCGGAGAGGTCCACCTCGGGTTCGACCGCGACGCCCCGGCCGAGCTTGAGCAGCCCGGTCACCGGCGGCGCGGAGTGCAGGTCGACGTCCCGGCCGATCCGCGCGCCGAGCGCCCGCGCATAAGTGATCATCCAGCCGGCGCCGGCCACGCCGTTCGCGCCGGTCAGCTCGGCGAGCCGTTCGGCGGCCCAGAGCCGCAGGTGGACGCCGCCACCGCGCGGGTACTCGCCGGGACCGACGCCGCGCAACAGCATCCGGGCACCGGCGGCCGCCATCGCGATCCGCCCCGCCGGGCTGAACAGGATCAGCCAGCTCGCCACGATCCACGACCAGGAGACCTGCGGCGCCCACGGTGCCGGGGCGACCAGCGTGATGATCCGGCCGAGCGCGGCGAGGATGGTCAGCCAGCGCAGCCCGACCAGTGCGAGCATCGGCAGGATCATCAGCGCCTGGAGGAAGCCGGCGCGCAGCGGCGTCGGCCGGACCTCGCGGCGGGTGGTCTCCTGCGCGCCGAGCGCCTCGACGGCGGTCGCCATCTCGGCGAGCGTCGGGTTCTGGTAGATGTCGGCCACCGACATCTGCGGGTACGTCTGCCGGATCCAGGCGACCAGCTGCGCCGCGTTGAGGCTGCTGCCGCCGTTGCTGAAGAAGTCCGCGCCGGCGTCGGCCGGGCGCACTCCGAGGATCTGCTCCCAGCCGCCGGCCAGCCAGTCCTCGGCCGCGGTCAGTTCGGCGGCGGCTTCACCGCCGATCGTCAACGGCCAGGGGAGTGCGTTGCGGTCCACCTTTCCGGACGTACGCGTCGGCAGGTCGTCCACGACGGCCAGGAGGGGGACGAGGGCCGCGGGCAGCTGTTCGCGGATCCGCTGGTTCGCCGCCGCCATGTCGATCTCGGCGCCGTCCCGCGCGACCAGGTAGCCGACGAGCAGCTGGTTCCCGGCGGCGGTCTTCTTGATCGCGGCGGCCGCCCCGGCCACCCCGGGCAGGGCCTGCAGCGCGGCGTCGATCTCGCCCAGCTCGATGCGCCGGCCGCCGAGCTTGACCTGCTCGTCGCCGCGGCCGAGGAAGAGCAGCCCCTCCGGCTCGGCGCGCACGATGTCGCCGCTGCGGTAGGCCCGCTCCCAGCCCAGCGAGGCCAGCGGCGCGAACTTCTCGGCGTCCTTGGCCGCGTCCAGGTACCGGGCCAGGCCCACGCCGCCGATCACCAGCTCGCCGGTCCCGCCCATCGCGACCGGTTCACCGGCCGGATCGACCACGACGAGTTCCCAGCCGGCCAGCGGGAGCCCGATACGCACCGGCCCCTCGCCGGTCATCCGGGCGGCGCAGGCCACCACGGTCGCCTCGGTGGGCCCGTAGGTGTTCCAGACCTCACGCCCCTCGACGGCCAGGCGCTCGGCCAGTTCGGGCGGGCAGGCCTCGCCACCGAAGATCAGCAGCCGGACGTTCTCCAGCGCCTCGACCGGCCAGAGCGCGGCCAGCGTCGGAACCGTGGAGACCACGGTGATGCGCTGGTCGGCGAGCCACGGCCCGAGGTCGACGCCGCTGCGGACCAGCGAGCGGGCGGCCGGGACCAGGCAGGCGCCGTGCCGCCAGGCCAGCCACATCTCCTCGCAGGAGGCGTCGAACGCGACGCTCAGCCCGGCGAGGACACGATCCCGGGGCCCGAGGTTCTCGTCCTCGAGGAATATCTGCGCTTCCGCGTCGACGAAGGCCGCCGCCGAGCCGTGCGAGACCGCCACCCCCTTCGGGGTGCCGGTGGAGCCCGAGGTGAAGATGATCCAGGCGTCGTCCGCCGGTCCAGGCCGTCCTGGGGTTCCTTCCGGGGTACGCCGTACGGACACGGTCAGCCCGTCGCCCAGGACGACCGCGACGTCGGCCTCGCCGAAGACCAGTTCGGCGCGCTCCTCGGGGTCGTCGGCGTCCACCGGCACGTAGGCCGCGCCGGCCGCCAGCACGCCGAGGATCGCCAGGTAGAGCTCGGCCGAGCCGGACGAGATCCGGATGCCGACCCGGTCGCCGACGCCGACCCCGTGCCCGGCCAGGGTGGCGCGCAGCTTCTCGACCTCGTCGGCCAGCTCCCGGTAGGTCAGCGTGACGTCCCCGGCGTCGATCGCCGGCGCCGCGCCGTGCTCACGGACGGTCGCGTCGAGGATGTCGACGAGCGTGCGGCGCAGCGGGGCGGAGTCGGACCGGAACAGCGCCGGGGCCCCCGTGTCCGCCAGCAGATCGATTTCGGGCAGTTCGATCAGTTGCAGGTCGCTGCTGACGGTCACCGAGCGCGCTCCATCTCCACCACTGGGTCACTACGTTGGCCAGGCGCACGGCAACGAGCCCCGGGGCGACCAATAAAGCTACGGGCCGTAGACGGAAAATAACGCCCACATGTCAAATGAGTGTCCACTGACACAGGCGTTATCCCCTGGACAGCGGACAAAACGTAACGACCGCCGGAGCACCCCCGCCACCCGTCTCACCCCGCCCGCGACCTCACCGACGGTCACGGCCGTAACGCGCCTCCCGCTCCTGGCTGGCCCTCAGGGGTGTCTCGGCGGGCTTGAGAGACCTCTGGATGCCAGCTCTTCCGGCGTGGCTGGCGTTCACGGGTGACCCTGCTGGTCAATTCCGGACCACCTGGTTGGGACGCCGGATCCCGTGACCGGGGTGACCGCCCGAACACTCGCCGCCCGTGGATCGTCGACTCCGCCTGCCCGGGGTTCGTTCGTGAACCCGGCCGGGCGGTACCCCGCGGGCGGCGAACCGGCAGTCCGGGGCGCCTCGGCCGGTCGGCTGGCGATCCGGGGTGCCTCGGGCCGCTCCGGCTGGCGATCCGGGGCGCCTCGGCCGGTCGGCTGGCGATCCAGGGTGTCTCACGCCGGTTGGCTGGTGGTCCGGGGTGTCTCAGGCCCTCCGAGAGACCCCTGACCCCGCTGGTCAATTCCGGCGGGATCGTCACCGGCGGGATTCGGGGGTAGGCGTTCTCGGTCATGGTCCGGGTCGGGGGTTATCCACCGCCGGGGTTTGTCCACAGGGCCCCGGGCCAAGATCGCCGTTTTCTGCCACTGCTCCGTGAGGGATAGGGTTTCCCCCGGTCGGGGTGGGCCCCGCCTGGCCGGACTTGATCAACATTTCATGATCAACCGTGGGGATGATCTTCGCGGCTGGCGGTCAGGGGTGTCTCGGCGGGCTGGAGAGACCCGTGAGCGCCAGCTTTCCCGGCGCGGCTGGATGCCCCTATGGTCTGTCAAGGTGTTGCGGGGATCAGGAGTCGGTAGATTTCGCGTGCTATGTAGCGTTTTAGGCAGCGGATGATTTCGCGGGGTGTTTTGCCTGCGGCGGTGCGTCGGTCGCGGTAGGCGCGGGTGGCGGGGTCGTGGCGTAGCCGGGTCAGAGCGATGCGATAGAGAGC
>NZ_JBFAYF010000061.1:0-55052 GCF_040681165.1 Actinoplanes sp. NPDC051851
AGGACCAGGTCGAGGACTACGCGAAGCGCCGGGGCCTGCCGCTCGGCGAGGTGGAGCGCTGGCTGCGCCCCAACCTCGCCTACTCGATCGACTGATCGGCCTTCTCCTGGAGCGGGTGGTCACACCGTGAAGCGGCTGACCACCCGCTGCAGGTCGTCGGCGAGGTGGGCCAGCTCGGCGACCGTGGTGTCCGCGTCCGCCAGCGCCGTCGTCGTCACCCGGGTGCTCTCGGCCACCCCGGTGATGTTCCCGGCGATCTCCCGGGTGCCGCCCGAGGCGTCCGCGACGCTCCGGCTCATCTCGTTCGTGGTGGCGGTCTGCTCCTCCACCGCGCTGGCGATGGTGAGCTGGTAGTCGTTGATCTGCCGGACGATCCGGCTGATCTCGCCGATCGCCTTCACCGCGTTCTCGGTGTCCTCCTGGATCGCCCGGACCCGCGAGGAGATGTCCTCGGTGGCACGTGCGGTCTCCTGGGACAGCTCCTTGACCTCGCCGGCGACCACCGCGAAGCCCTTGCCGGACTCGCCGGCGCGGGCCGCCTCGATGGTGGCGTTCAGGGCGAGCAGGTTGGTCTGCTCGGCGATGCTGGTGATCGTCTTGACCACCGCGTCGATCTCCGCAGAGGACTGGCCCAGCTTCGACACGATCTGGTTGGTGTTCTCCGCGACGTCCACCGCCCGCGCCGCGACCTGCGCCGCGTCGTTGGCGTTCTGGCTGATCTCGCGGATCGACGCGCCCATCTCCTCGCTGCCCGCCGCCACCGTGGTCACGTTGCCGGAGACGTCCTCGGCGGCCGAGGCCGCCCGGTCAGCCTGCAGGGAGGCCTGCTTCGCAGTCCCCGCGATCTGGGCGGTCGCGGTGGTCAGCTGCCGCGCTCCCGCACTGAGCGTCTCGGCGTTTCCCGATAGCGTACGCACGGTCGCCGTCAGCCCGTCCCGCGCCTTGTTGACCGCGACCGCCATCGCGCCGATCTCGTCGCGCCCGTGCACCTCGGCGGCCTTGGTCAGGTCGGAGGCAGCCACCGCGTCGAGGGCTTCGCCGACCGTGTCCACCTGGCGCCGGATCGCCCGGCCGACCAGCGCGGCCAGCACGAACGCGAGCAGCACGCCGATGCCGAGACCCGACCACATGGTGATCCGGGCCTGCTGGTACTCCTGCTGAACCGTGCTCGCGATCGCGCTCGACTCGCTCCGCTCCACCGCTTGGACGTTGTCGAGCGCGTCGTTCATCGTCGTCTCGTACGACTCGAAGGTCGTGCCGATCTTGTCGGTCGCCGGCATGGTGAACCCGGAGGGAGCTTCCTCCCCGAGGATGACCACGTTGCGCAGAGTCTGGTAGTCGGCCAGGGCGTCGGCGAAGGTGGTGATCGCCGCCAGGCGCTCGGCCGACGCGGCGGCGGACGTCCTGTAGGACGCGATCGCCGTGCTGATGGCCTCGTCCGACTCGTCGCGGACCTCCTTGGCGTCGGCGAGCGACGCGTTGGTGCCCGACGAGAACATGATCGCCTTGTAGTTCAGGGCCACGCCCTGGCGGATCTGGGCCAGATAGAGCGCGCTCTCGACGTGCTCCTCGCGCATCTCCTCCAGCGCCTCGTTGAACTTGCTCATGCGGTTGATGCCGAGCACGGTGACCGCGGCGGCGACCAGCGCCATGGTCAGCACGCAGGCGAAGAGCTTGGTGTTCACGCGGCGGTCGTTGATCCAGCCGGTGAGGGGGTTCCGGCGGATGGTCACGCTCTCCGGCGGGACGGTCCCTGCCATGTGTTCTCACGTCCTAACGGCGACGGCCCGATGTTATGGGGAAGTTCCCCTCATATCGGGCCGTACCGGAAAGGTCTGAGGAAGTCTGCTACTTACTTGCCCACACATCAAGATGGAGTCGCTCCAGAACCACCGGCGCGAACAGCCCGAAGAGCGAGATGATCGAGATCACCGTGAAGGTGGTGGTCAGGATCACCGTCTCGGTCTTACCGCCGACCTTAACCGCGAACTGGTTCGGAATGCCGACCATTCGCCACATCCGGCCGCGCCCGGTCGGGATCGGCCAGAAGATCGGCACGCCGTTCTTGGTGATCATGTCGCCGAGCAGGTGCACCACGCAGCCGGCGCCGACCGCGAAGCCGAGCAGCGGATAGCCCCGGTCGCCGGGCAGGTTCGCCGCGGTGAACCAGGCGGCGCCCGCCGAGCAGAGCGTGACGATCACCCAGCCGGCCTTCTCCGCCCACTTGTCGAAGAGCCCGCGCAGCGCCAGGCCGGCCATGAAGAAGATGATGCCGACCACGGCCCACTTGCCGTAGTGCGCGGCGAGCGCCGTGGTGCCCCAGCCGATCAGCGCCGCGAACGGCAGCGTGTGCGTGAACGTCCGGTGCCCGTGGTCCCGCTTCGGGTCCTTGCTCTGCCGTGTCGCCGTGTAGATGCCGAGCGAGATCTTCTCGACCACCTCCGCGACGAAGAGCGAGACCACCCCGAAGGTACGGGCCACCGTGGCGCCACCCTGGTTGGTCGTCACCTTCCCGGAGAGATCGAGGTCGGGCAGGAGCGCGCCGCCGGCGCACATCGCGGTGCCCACCGCGATCATCAGTGGTGACTGCTCGTAACCGGCGAACTGGTCGATTGCCCAACTGCCGGCCAGCCACGCGGCCGCCCCTGACAGAGCGTGCGACGGACCCATCATGTGCGTTGTCCCTCCCCGAACAAACTCGCCAACTCTGGCAGAGTGCGCGGGGAAGATCAACGACCGTACCGTCCATGTCGGATTTCCATCCTTCGCTGAGCACCGGGTACGGCGTGCGGGTCACCGGGGCACGGCGTGCGGGCGGAACTCGTAGCGCCCGTACCGCGCGTGCCGGATCAATCCCGCGACCAGGAACGTCAACGGGATCGCGGGCCAGAAGAAGTGAGCGCCGGAGGCAGCCCATAGCGCCGTCAGCACCCCGCCCGCGATCATGACCCGGACGGTGTGCCGACTCATCGACCGGCGTGTCGCGGGTCGTCGTGGGCTCGGGCTCATCGATCGGCGGGTCGCGGGTCGTTGTGGGCTCGGGCTCATCGATCGGCGGGTCGCGGGTGGTCGCGGGCTCTGCGCGGGGAGATCCCGCGTCAGCGCCGTCAGTTCGTCGCGATATCTACTCGCGTACGTCCGGACGAGCCGTTCCTCGCCCTCGTCCAGGGTCAGCCGGCCCTCGCCCATCGCCACGCGTACCACCTCGGCGACCTTCTCCCGCTCGCTGTCCGAGCTGCGCATCCGCACGCCGTCGTCGTCCACCGGTCTCGCCTCGCTCTCCTTCTCGCCGCTTTCTCGCGACCTTCTCGGCGCGTTCTGGGCCCGTTCCGTGCTTTCGGCTCTTCTGCCGGGAGCACGGTTCCAGGGTTGCGCGGCGGAGGAGGGTCGTCATCGGCCCAGGGGATGGAGACGACGGTCGGGTGCTACTCCTCCCGGGGTATGACGTGCCGCTCCGGATGCGACCCGGGTATGAGTCCGGCGGGGTTCCGTGGGCTGATGTCATCCCCTCCGGCGTGACGTAGTTTCGGCTGCATGAGCGAGATGGGCGGTTCGATGACGTGGCCTCCGGGTCGCGCCATGAGTGCCTGTCCGTTCCTGATCACCTCCGCCGACTCCGGCCCGCGATCGGTCCCGTGGTGGCGGGGCCGGTGGGAGCGGGATCCGGACCGTTCCGGCCCGCCCTGGCGACGGCGCCTGCGGGATCCGCGTGCCGGCTGGCCACCCGGTGCCGTGGTGATCACCGGAGTGATCCACCTCGTCGGCACCACCAAGCTGCACGGCGCCCCGATCGGCCTCGGGGGCTACCTCCTGCTGCTGGCCGGGCCGCTCGCGCTCTTCTGGCGCCGTCGCGCACCCGTCCCCGCCTTCGTGGTGGCCGCCGCGGCGACCCTCGGGTTTGCGTACTCCCTGCCGACGCCCGGTTTCACCTACGCCGCCGCCCCCGCCGTCGCCCTCTTCAGTCTGGCGCGCCTGGGTCGTCGGGCGGCCGCCGTGATCGGCGCCGTGGCCGTGTATGCGGGCTGGCTGGTGGTCACGCTCCTACCGTCCGGTGAGGGTGGCCCGGACTCGGGCGCCGTCGCGTTCGCCGCCCTGGCCCTCGCCGTGATCATCCTGCTCGGCACCGTCACCAAGTCCCGCGCCGACCACTTCGCCGAGATCGAGCGCACCCGGATCGAGCGCGAGCGGGCCCGCGCCGAGCAGGAGCGCCGCCAGGCCTCCGAGGAGCGCCTCCGCATCGCCCGCGAGCTCCACGACGTCCTCGGCCACCACCTCTCGCTGATCAACGTCCAGGCCGGCGTCGGTCTCCACCTGATGGACCAGCGCCCCGAGCAGGCCCGTGCCGCCCTCGCCGCGATCAAGACGGCGAGCGCGGAGGCGTTGCGCGAGGTCCGCTCGGTGCTGGGCGTCCTGCGTACGACGGGCGAGCCCGCCCCACGCCACCCCGCGCCCGACCTGAGCCGCCTCAGCGCCCTCACCGCCACCGCCGGCATCCCGGTCACCACCACGATCAGCGGCACCCCGCGACCACTCCCGCCGGAGGTCGACCGTGCTGCCTACCGCATCGTCCAGGAGGCGCTGACCAACGTTCGGCGCCATGCCACGCCACCCCACTCGGCCGAGGTCACGGTCGACTACCGGCCGGCCGTCCTCCACCTCTCCATCCACAACGACGGCCCACCGACCTCACGGCCCGCCTCGCCAGCCGACCCACCCGGTTCAGCCGGTCTGCCCACTTCTGCCGACTCACCCGGTCCACCCGCTCCCGCCGGTCCAGTCGATCCGTCTGCTCCGCTCGGTCCGCCCATGCCCTGTCCATCACCTGATCCGTCACCCGGCATGCCGTCGTCGGCCCGCAGCATGTCCCCGTCCCCGTCCCCGTCCCCGTCCCCGTCCCCGTCCCCGTCCCCGTCCCCGTCCCCGTCCCCGTCCCCGGCCTCCTCCCCGGGCGAATCGGCGGATCCGGGGGTGCAGGAGCATGGCAGCGGTATCGCCGGGATGCGGGCCAGGGCAGAGAGCCTCGGCGGCCGGGTGGAGGCGTACCCGCTGCCGGAGGGAGGCTTTCTGGTGACGGCGACACTGCCGGCGCCGCCGTCGAGTGAGAGCGAGGAGTCGTCATGATCTCGGTGATGCTGGCGGACGATCAGGCGCTGGTCCGGGCCGGCTTCCGCGCCCTGCTCGATGCCGAGCCGGACATCCGGGTGGTCGGGGAGGCGTCGGACGGCGTCCAGGCGGTCTCACTGGTGCGCGCGGCGCATCCGGACGTCGTGCTGATGGACATCCGCATGCCCGGAGTGGACGGGCTGGAGGCGACCCGCCGGATCGCCGCCGACCCCGCGCTGGCGGCGACCCGGGTGGTCATCCTGACCACGTTCGAGCTGGACGAGTACGTCTTCGAGGCCCTGCGCACCGGCGCCTCCGGCTTCCTGGTGAAGGACACCGAGCCGATCGACCTGCTGCGCGCCGTCCGCGCGGTGGCCGCCGGCGACGCCCTGCTCTCCCCGAGCGTGACGCGCCGGGTGATCGGCGAGTTCGCCGGCCGGAGCCGCCCGTCCCCACCCCTGGCCCTCGATCAGCTCACCGACCGCGAACGCGAGGTGATGTCCCTGGTCGCCGAGGGCCTCTCCAACGAGGAGATCGCCGCCCGCCTGGTGATCAGCCCGGCCACCGCCAAGACCCACGTCAGCCGCACCATGATCAAGCTAGGCGCCCGCGACCGCGCCCAACTGGTCGTCTACGCCTACGAGGCCGGCCTGACCCGCCCCGGCTGGCTGACATGACCAACCGACCACGCGCCGACTGCGCGTAGCCGATGGTGCGCCATCCCGCCCTGCCGCCTGCCGGGCCACCGCAATGCCCAGGCGCCTGCCGGGCCACCGCAATGCCCAGGCGACTGCCGGGCCACCTCCACGCTCAGCCGCCTGACGGGCCACCGCACGCCCGACGGCTCGCCCGACCTGCTGCCCGCCTTGATCGGTCGTTCTCCCGGCCGTCGCTTCCGCTCGGTTGGCCGGTGTTCGGTTGGCCGGTGTTCGGTTGGGGTGAACTCGGTGGGGGGGGTGTGAACGATCACCAGCCGTCGGGGATCTTCTCGTCCGGTGCGGCGAACCAGGCGGGGGCGGATTCGTCGAGGGCGGTACGGATGCGGTGCAGGGCGAAGTCGTTGAGCTCGGGTAGCGCGTCGAGGGGGAACCACTCGACCGCCAGGGACTCGGAGTCGTTGACACGGGCCTCGCCGCCGACGGCGCGGCAGCGGAACCAGGTGTTCATCATCTGGCAGACGTCGCCGTTCGGGTAGGTGAGCTCGTGCAGCATGACTCCGGCCAGCCGCTCGATCTTCACCTGGAGAGCGGTCTCCTCCTCAACCTCCCGGATCACCGTGTCGGCCGGCTGGTCTCCCGGATCCATCATTCCGGCGATCAGCGTCCACTGCCCGGTATCACTGCGCTGGTGCAGCAGGATCTCCCCGGCGTCGTTGAGGATCACCGCGCTCACCGTCGGAAACATGATCATCTCCTGGCCCACCTTGGCGCGGAGATTCCGGACATACTCGGATGCAGGCACGATGCGACCTTAACGCCCGCACCACACCCCGACGGCGAGATGCCCGCTCCCGGAGTTGTGCCCGCCCGGGGGAGCCGTGCCCGGCCCCGGAGTCGTTTCCGCCCCGGGGGAATCGTGCCGCCCCTCATTCCCCGCTTGCCGCGGCCGCGCCAGGCAGGCCGGTTCCGCTTTCGGCTGGTCGTGAGGGGTGCCTCCAGCCCTTCGAGGCACCCCTCACGACCAGCCGAACCGGACGAGCTGGCGCTGAAGGGTCCCTCAGGGCCGATGACCCCGCTGGCCAATTCCGGCGGGCTCGTCACCGGCGGGGGGTGCGGGGTGGACCCTGGCTAGCCCGGGATTGATCAACACTTCATGATCGTCCGCGGGGATGATCTTCGTGGCTGGTGTTCTGGGGTGTGTCGGAGGGCTTGAGTGACCTCTGGGTGCCAGCTTTCCCGGCGTGGCTGGTGTTCAGGGGTCTCTCGGGCGCCTGAGACACCCCGGATCGCCAGCCGACGGGCCTGAGACACCCCGGATCGTCGGCCGACCGGACCGTGGGGTACCGCCGGTTTGGCATTGACCAGCGGGGTCACCGATGAACGCCAGCGGGGGAGATCCACCGCGCTCCGAGCGGAACGCCCGGCCGACGCGAGAGCGGATCTCGACTACCGGAACGAGGGTTGCCGATACCCGAAAACCCTTTACTGCGCGGCCCTGGGTTAGGGGCTTGCTGTTGTGGGGGTGTGGAGGGTGGGGGCTACCACGGAGCGGTTTCGGCCGCCGGCCTTGGCGGCGTAGAGGGCCTCGTCGGCGGCGTGGAGGAGGAGTTGGGGGTCGGCGTGGCCGGCGCGGGCGGCGGCGGCGCCTACCGAAGCGGTGACCGTGAGGAGGGTCTGGTCGCCGGTTTCGATGGGGAGGTCGGAGATGGTGGTGCGGATGCGTTCGGCGACCGCGAGGAGTTCGCCGGTGCCGATGTGGGGGACCAGAGCCACGAACTCCTCGCCGCCGTAACGGGCCAGGACCGTGCCGGTGCGGCAGCCGGCGGCGAGGCGCTGGGCGACCTCGCGGAGCACGCGGTCGCCGGCCTGGTGGCCGTACGTGTCGTTGACCCTCTTGAAGAAGTCTATGTCGATCATGAGGAGGCCGATGCCGTAGCCGGCGCGGGTGGCGCGGCGGCACTCGGTCAGCAGGGCGTGCTCGAAGTGGCGGCGGTTGCGGACGCCGGTCAGGCCGTCGGTGAGGGCGGCCCGGCGCTGGGCCGCCACCATGCCCGCCATCCGGGCCAGGACCAGCAGGAACATGATGGCGCAGGTGCTGGTGGCGAGCG
This sequence comes from Actinoplanes sp. NPDC051851, assembly GCF_040681165.1. Taxonomy (NCBI): domain Bacteria; kingdom Bacillati; phylum Actinomycetota; class Actinomycetes; order Micromonosporales; family Micromonosporaceae; genus Actinoplanes; species Actinoplanes sp. NPDC051851. Next base: position 7,871 of record NZ_JBFAYF010000061.1, read on the forward strand.
GCACGCTCATGTCGCGGCCGCGCAGGTGCTCGGCGAGTTGCAGGCCGGGGACCATCAGTACCGCGAGGGTGAGGATGATCAGGCGCTTCGGGGTGGCCTCGGGTGCCGGGACCCGGCTGCGCTCGTCGAAGTCGCGCATCGCGGGGTGCAGGGCGCAGGCACCGAGCAGGCCGAGCGAGGCGATCCAGAGCATGCCGAGGTACGGGCCGGTGGTCTCGTCCGCCCAGCCCATCACGCCCATCACGGCGTACCCGGTGTCGGCGGCGAACATCAGGCCGAGCGAGCCGAAGAGCAGGTAGAGGACCGGGCTGCGGGAGCCGGCGCCGAGGACCAGCCGCACGGCGAGGATCAACTGCATCAGGTCGAGCAGGGGGTACGCGACCTCGGTGAGCTTCGCCGGGAGCGTCAGGGTCGAGTCGGTGATCGCCGGCTGGAGCAGGTAGACCCAGGTCAGCAGCGCGGCGCTGATGGTCACGATCAGCGCGTCCACACCGCTGGCGAAGTCCCAGTCCGGGGTACGCCGCCGGATGAACACCATCATCGCCGCGATGATCAGCACGTAGCTGGTGAGGTAGAACGCGTCGGGCAGGCTCGGTTCGGCGAACTCCCCGCCCGGCAGGGTGGTGAGCGCGTCGGCGACCCCGTACGCGATCTGACCGATCAGGATCAGTATCCAGGCGCCCCGGCGGGCCGGGCGGTTCCCCAGCACCCCGGCGAGGACGGCGACCGGTACGCCCAGCGAGACGGTCAGATAGACGGTGTTGTTCGCCCACTCCGGCCCGCTGAGGTGTGGCAGGACGCCACGCAGCAGGGCGCAGACGGCGACCAGGCCGAGCCAGTACCGCCATCCGCGCTCCATGGGAAGAATGTCGCAGATGCCGGTTGCGTTCCCGGTGCGAAAGGGGATCAGGTCCCGGTGATCCGGGCAACGGGGAGGCGGCGGACCCGCAGGTGCTCCGCGACCGACCAGGCCTGGAAGGGGCAGCCGGTGCCGGCGTGGGGCGGGTCGCCCTCCGCGGTCTCCGAGACCGAGCCCAGTCCGTATCCGTCGAGGTGCGCGTCGTCGGAGGGCAGGGCGACCCCGAGCTTGTGCCAGGCCCCGGCGTACGGGCCGTGCAGCCAGGGCCAGACCGTCCCGGTGTGGTACGCCCGGTCCCGCTCCGCCGGGGTGCCCCGGTGCCGCCCGTGGTACCCGGGTGTCCCCGGCGCCTGACTGCGCGGCCCGAGCGGGGTGACCAGCGCGTCCCCGATGCGGGTCAGCACCGCCGGGTCCGGCCGCAGCGGCGCATACGGCAGTGACCACGCCAGCAGCTGGTTGGGCCGGAGCGTGTCGTCATCCCCGGCGGCCCCGTCGACCACGTCGTACAGCAGTCCGGACGGCATGGGGAAACGCCGTGCGAAGCCTTTCGCGGCGCGCGCCAGCACGGGACCGGCCGTGTCGTCGCCGAGCGTGCGCAGTACACCCAGCCCGTTGATCCAGAGCGCGTTCACCTCGACCGGCTTGCCCGCCCGGGCGGTGACCGGCACCCCGTCGATCCGGGCGTCCATCCAGGTCAGCGCCGCGCCGGGGGTGCCCTGCCGGAGCAGCCCGTCGGCCGGGTCCACGCCGATGCCGTACCGGGTGCCGGCCAGGTGGTGCCGGACCACGTCACGGAGCGCGGGGAGCAGCCCGGCACCGAGGTCGGTGTCGCCGGTGACCGCCACGTGCCGGCCGACCGCGTGCAGGAACCAGAGCGTGCCGTCGACGGTGTTGTACTCCACGCTGCCGGTGTCCGCGGTGTTCGCCAGCATCCCCTCGGAGAGCGTGGCGGCGTACGCGGTGAGCAGCTCCCGGCCCTCGGCGGCGCGGTTCGTGGCGAGGAACAGCCCCTCGTAGGCGATCATCGTGTCCCGCGACCACGCCCCGAACCACGGGTAGCCGGCCACCACGTCCGGCCCGTTCGCGGTCCGGATCACGAAGGCGTCCGCGGCGAGGGCGAGCCGGGCCTGGCCCGGGTCGTCCGGCTTCGCCGCGGCGACCACCGCGCGGTTCCGTTCGCGGGCGGCGGCGATCACGTCGATCGCGGGTGGCGGCGGGTCGTCCAGGTCGCCCGCCCATGCCTCGAGGCCGATGACGTCGCCGGCCTCTCCCAGTCGGGCGTCGAAGCTTTCGCCGTACCATAGATCTTCTAAGGGTTGGAGGCCTCGCGCCGCCTCCTCGCGGTGCCGCACACCGCGGAACCACCCACCCACCTCGGTGGGAGACGGGCCGCGTAAACGGTAGGCGCCCTCGACGATGCAGCCGTCGGTGGTCGGCGTGACCGACAACGACGGGCCGGACGCGAACCGCTCGGTGTGCGCGTCGCGCCAGGTGCAGAGGGCCTGGACGGTGATCCGGACCGGACCGCCGGCCAGCAGGCGGTACACCACCGCGACCGCCGGACGGCCGTGCGTCATCGCCAGCTCGCGTTCGATCAGGACGTCGCCGATCCGCCAGCGCCAGCGGGGCACTCCGTCGATGAGGGCGAACTCGGTCAGCAACTCGTGCCCGCGCGGCTCGATCGCGCCGCTCGCCCACTCGTGGGTGGCGAGCCGGACCACCGCGCCGGAGGGGAGAGTGATCACCGCGTCGAGTGACGCGACGCCCAGCATGCGGGATGCCGGATTTTTTCCGGAGACCACCAGGAGGCCGTGATAGCGGCGTGTCCGGAGGCCGGCGACGGTGCCCATCGCGTAACCGCCGACACCATCCGTGACCAGCCACTCTCTCTGCGTGCTCGCCTCAAGATCACTACAAATCGCATGGCTGAACATGAGTGAGGGGAGCGCGGACACCGGGTAGGACTCCGTTCCTGGGGCAGAATCGGCGGAGCCGGACACACTTGACACCGGACCATGACAGTCTCAGTGTGATCGACTGCGGGTCAAAGCGAGCGGGATGGTGAGATCAGAGGTGTCGGAGCGGGTACGGCTGAACCAGGCCGACTCCGGCGAGCAGCCGTGGCGGGCCTGGGGTCCCTACCTCTCCGAGCGTGCGTGGGGGACGGTCCGGGAGGATTACAGCGAGCACGGGACGGCGTGGGACTACTTCCCGCACGACCATGCCCGGTCGCGGGCGTACCGCTGGAACGACGACGGCATGGCCGGCGTCTGCGACGACCGGCAGACCTTCTGCTTCGCGCTCGCACTCTGGAACGAGAAGGACCCGATCCTCAAGGAGCGGATGTTCGGCCTCGGCGGCGACGGCGGCAACCACGGCGAGGACGCCAAGGAGTACTGGTGGTACCAGGACTCCACGCCCACCCACTCCTGGATGCGCTGGCGGTACCACTACCCGCAGGAGGAGTTCCCCTACGACCAGCTGGTCCGGGTCAACGGCGCGCGCTCCCGCAACGAGGGCGAGTACGAGCTCGTCGACACCGGCATCTTCGACCACGACAGGTTCTGGGCGGTCACCGTCGACTACGCCAAGGCCGGGCCGCAGGACATGTGCATCGCGGTCACCGTCGCCAACCGCGGGCCCGAACCGGCCACCCTGCACGTGCTGCCCAGCCTCTGGTTCCGCAACACGTGGTCGTGGGGCCTGCCGAACCGGTCCGCGGTCCCGTCGCTCGCCGGCACGCCCGGACGCCTCGCCGGCCTGCACCGGTCGCTCGGCCACCTCACCCTGGATGGCGAGGCCGCCGCGCCCGCGCTGGTCTGCGACAACGAGACCAACTCGCAGCGGCTCTGGGGACTGCCCGGCCGTAGCCCGTACCCGAAAGACGGCATCAACGACTTCCTGATCTCGGACATGCCGACGGTCAACCCGAGCGGGATCGGCACCAAGGGCGCGCTGCACTACGAGGTCACCCTCGGGCCCGGGGAGAGCCGGACCATCCGGCTGCGCCTGGCCCAGACCGACGCCCCGGCGCCGCCCGCCGACCTCGGCGACGGCTGGGACATCGTGATGCGCGACCGGCTCGCCGAGGCGGACGACTTCTTCGGCGAGGTCATCCCGGCCGGGGTCACCCCCGAGGAGGCCGCGGTCGCCCGGCAGGGCATCGCCGGGCTGATGTGGGGCAAGCAGTTCTACCACTTCGACGTCAAGCAGTGGCTGGTCGGCGACCCGGGACAGGCGCCGCCACCACCGGGCCGGCGCTTCGGGCGCAACAACGGCTGGTGGCACATGAACAGCTTCGACGTGATCAGCATGCCGGACCCGTGGGAGTACCCCTGGTACGCCGCGTGGGACCTCGCGTTCCACTGCGTCAGCATCGCGCGCGTCGACCCCGGTTTCGCCAAGTCGCAGCTGATCCTGCTGCTGCGCGAGTGGTACATGCACCCCAACGGCCAGATTCCCGCGTACGAGTGGTCGTTCGGCGACGTGAACCCGCCGGTGCACGCCTGGGCCGCGCTGCAGGTGTTCAAGATAGACGGTTCGCGCGACTACGACTTCCTCTCCCGGGTGATGCACAAGCTGCTGCTCAACTTCACCTGGTGGGTCAACCGCAAGGACGTCGGCGGCAACAACGTCTTCGAGGGCGGCTTCCTCGGCCTGGACAACGTCGGCCCGTTCGACCGCTCGGCGGCGCTGCCCGTCGCCGGGGTCCTCGAACAGTCCGACGGCACCGGGTGGATGGCGATGTACGCCCTCAACCTGCTCGACATGTCGATCCTGCTGGCCCTGCACGACCGGTCCTACGAGGACATGGCGACCAAGTTCTTCGAGCACTTCACGTACATCGCCGAGGCGGCGTACCGGCAGGGGCTCTGGGACGAGGAGGACAGCTTCTTCTACGACGTGCTGCGCCTGCCGGACGGCCACAAGGTGCCGCTCAAGGCCCGCTCGATCGTCGGCCTGCTGCCCCTGGCGGCCACCACCCGGCTCACCTCGGAGACGCTGAACCGGCTGCCGTCGCTGAGCGCCCGGGTCCGCTGGATGATCCACACCCAGGCCGACTTCGGCGACGTGATCAGCGCCCGTCGTCTCGGCGGGGCGGACCGGCGCCAGCAGCGGCTGCTCAGCATGGTCGGTCAGGACCAGTTGTTGCGGATCCTGGCACGCCTGCTCGACCCCGAGGAGTTCCTTTCGCCGTACGGCCTGCGCACGCTCTCCCGCTCCCACCTGGAGAAGCCGTTCACGGTGTCGCTCGGCGGGTCCGACTTCACCGTCGGCTACGAGCCCGCCGAGAGCACCAGCGGCCTCTTCGGCGGCAACTCGAACTGGCGCGGCCCGATCTGGATGCCGGTCAACTTCCTGCTCGTCGAGGCGCTGCGGGAGTTCGCCGCGTTCTACGGTGACGACCTCAAGGTGGAGTACCCGACCGGCTCGCAGACCAAGGTCCCGCTCGGCCAGGTCGCCGACGACCTGGCCCGCCGGCTGATCGCCATGTTCGTCCCGGACGCCGACGGGCACCGCCCGATCTACGGCGCGACCGAGATGTTCCAGAAGCACCCGGACTGGAAGGACCTGGTGGTCTTCCCCGAGTACTTCCACGGCGACAACGGCGCGGGTCTCGGCGCCTGGCACCAGACCGGCTGGAGCGCCCTGGTCGTCGACCTGATCCTCACCGTCGATAATTCTCGCCAGGGCGTGCAACCCTTCGATACCCGGTGAGCGTTCAACCTCCGTCGAAGGAGGTAGCCCACCTTGATCACCGAGGACGAGGAAGGATTCCGCCAGTTCGTCGCCGCCCAGATCGGGCCGCTGCGCAAACTGGCGTACCTCACCTGCGGTAACTGGCACACGGCGGAGGACGCCGTGTCCACCGCGCTGGCCAAGCTCTATCCGCGCTGGCGCAAGCTGGACCGGCCCGATCTCTACGCGAAGACCATGGTGTACCGCGCCGCGGTCGACGAGACCCGCCGCCCCTGGCGCCGGGAACGGTCGGCCGGCGACGAGATGCCGGACGTCCCGCTGCGGGACCACTCGGCGGTCTCGGACGAGCGCCTGCGCGTGCAGGCGGCGCTCCGCGAGGTGCCCCGACGCCAGCGGGCCGCCCTCATCCTGCGGTTCTACCTCGGGCTCACGCTCGAGGAGACCGCCGGCGTGCTCGGCACCTCAGTCGGCACCGCCAAGAGCCAGAGCTCGCGCGGCCTGAACCGGCTCCGCGAGGTACTGGCCGCCGATCACATCGACCTCGAGGTCGGAAACGAGGCCGGTGCGAGCGCCGGCGGGACAGGGGAGTGGACCCGTGCGGCTGCATGACGTGGTGGACCTGGCGATCTCGGACGCGCCGCCACCCTCGACCACGGTCGACACCATCGTCCGGAAGGGGCGCCGGGTCCGCCGCCGGCGTCAGGCGGGGATGGCCGGCGCGGGCGTCGCGCTGGTCGTCGCCACGGCCTTCGCCCTCCCGGCGCTGCTGCCGGGCACGCCCGGTGCCTCCGTCACCCCGGCGGCTCCGGCCGCTCCTTCCACCGTCTCCTCCGGTACGGCGGCCGCCTCGTTGCTCGGTGACCCGTTCATCTTCACGTTCGGGGCCTTCGACGCCGGTAAGTGGCACGTGTCGGCGCCGGTCGTCGCGTCCACGGCGTACCAGATCGCCTCGGTCTACCGGGACGGCATGGTCACCAACGACCGCGCGGTCGACCCGGAGTCGATCGCCGACATCCAGAAGCTGAAGGAGGAGGGCAAGTACCCGGACACGCTCTACGCGTTCCTGGTGCTGTACCGCCCCGGCGCGTACGACCCGGAGAGCCTGGCGGGCGCGGAGAAGACCACGGTCGACGGCCACCAGGCCCGGATCTACGCGGACCCGAAGGACAGGTCCACCCGGGCCATCGCCTGGGAGTACGCGGACGGCGCCTGGGCCGTGGTGGAGAGCCGGTCGACCTCGGAGAAGACCCCGGCGGCCGCGGACCTCAGGGAGCTGGTCGCCGGCCTCGACGGCGCGACGGCCACCCCGGCGAAGCTGCCGTTCACGCTGAGCTACGTCCCGGCCGGGTACGTCCCGGTCGAGGTGGGCTCGCACGCCACCTCCGGCCTGAACGGGATCGCCTCGGCGCGCGACGGGAACTACGGCGGCGCCATCTTCACGAACGAGGCCCCGGCGACGACCGGCCTCGCCGAGCCGTTCGGTGGCGTCGACGGCGCCGACCTGCCCGGCGACTTCGAGATCTTCGTGATCCCGGCGGCGAACTCGAACCAGCAGAAGCCCGGCACCCAGATCCGCTGCGGCAACGGCTTCTGCACCACGCGCAGCGCGGACGGCAAGACCAGCATCCAGGTGGCCAGCGACGGCCGCCTCTCCGACGCGGAGATGACGAAGATCCTCCAGGGCCTGACCCTCGCCGACGTCACCAGCGACGCCAACTGGACCGACGCGGTCACCGCGCTCAATCCCTGATACGCGGTCACCGCGGTTGATCCGTCACCCGCGTCCTGCATCTGTTTCGTGATTCTCGGCCCCGGCATCGACGAGGCCCCTGTCCCCGTGAGGGGTGGGGCCTCGTCGATCGCTTCGTGTCTCTTTCAACGGATTGAATCCGGTCAGCGGGCTTCGGCGACGATGGCCTCGGCGACCTGGCGGAGCTGGGCGTGGTCGGGGTGGAAGCCGGCGGCGATGTCCGGGTGCAGCCCCGCCTTCGCCTGCTCCAGCAGCATCACGGTCACCTGGTCGACGCTCTCCCCGGCGTACCGCTGCCGGACCCTGTCCGTCGCGGCCTGAAGCGCCGAGGTGAGCTGCTCCTCCAGGGGACCGCGCAGCTTCTCCTCCACCGGATTGAGCGATTGCGGATCAAGGGTGACGTGCGGCTCGGTCACGGTTCTCCTCCGGCACCTGGTACGAGCGTCGAGTCTGGCGTTCCCCGGCGATCAGGCTCGGGAACGCCAGCCGGATACCCGCACGACGGCGCCCGGTAAACGCCCCGGCCCTCGTTCCGCCCCACTGTCACGAGGTCTAGTGGTGTGGGGGTGGGCTGTGGACGGGGCCGGTGATCCAAGGTGAGGCTCTCGGTCGCCTTGGACCACCGGCTCTCCTTTCGCTACCCGTTCACGGCCGGGCTAACCACGCCCGCCACCAGCGGGGGCAGAAGTTCCCGGAGTACCTCGATCCCGTCCCGGCTCAGCACCGACTCCGGATGGAACTGCACCCCGGCGAACCCGTCCCCGCGCACCGCGTGCACCAGCCCGTCCTCGGCATCCCGCGCCACCTCGAAGTCCCCCGCTCCCGCAGGCCGCCGCGCGTCCTCAGGATGCCGTGTTCCCGCAGGACGCTGCGGCGAACGGGAGAGCTCCGGAAGTGCGGAAGAACCCGGCGGGACCACCGCGGCGAAGCTCGAATAGAACCCCACCCGGCGGACGGCGCCGAACAGGTCGATCTCCCGGGCCAGCCCCTGGTACGGCGAGTCCCGCCGGACCAGTTCCAGTCCCAGCACCCCGGCCAGGATCTGCTGCCCGAGGCAGACCGCGAACAGCGGCCGCCCCTCCGCCAGCAGTGACGTGACCAGGGCCCGCAGCGTCGCCATCTTCGGATCGGTGAGGTCCGAGGGATCCCCGGGCCCGGGCCCGACGACAACGAGATCAGCATCGGGAACGGAGACAGCGGCGAGTGAGCCGGCGGCGGGTACGGCGGCGGCGGGTACGGCGGCGGCAGGCGCGGCGGCGGGAATCGGGAGCGAGGTCCACGGCAACACCGTCACCCGCAGGCCGAGGGCCTTCAACTGGTGGGCCAGCATCGCGGTGAAGGTGTCCTCCGCGTCGACGATCACTGCGGTGCGGCCGGTCAGGGACGGGATCTCCAGGGCGCCGGGCTCGCGCGAGTCCAGCCAGAAGCGGGCGAGCTCGTCGTTGCGGGAAGCGAGCATCTCACGGACGAGCGGGGACGCGGTCTCGTCGCGTACCGGAGAAGGGGTGGAGGGAACCGCACCCAGCGCGCGCAGGATCCCGGCCGCCTTGGTGTGGGTCTCCGCGACCTCGCCCGCGGCGGTCGAGTGGCGCACCAGCGTCGCGCCGACCGGGACACGCAGCCGGCCGTCCGGGGTGATCTCCGCGGTCCGGATCAGGATCGGCGCGTCCAGCGACTGCTCGCCGGTCTCGGAGACGGACATCAGGGCGAGCACCCCGGCGTAGTAGCCGCGGCCCCGGCGTTCGTGGCGGGCGATCACCCGGCAGGCGTTCTCGATCGGGCTGCCGGTCACGGTGGGGGCGAACATGGTCTCGCGCAGCACGTCGCGGACGTCCATCGTGCCCCGGCCGGCGAGCAGGTACTCGGTGTGCGTGAGGTGCGCCATCTGCTTCAGGTACGGGCCGGCGACCTGCCCGCCGTGCTCGGCGACCGTGGCCATCATCTTGAGTTCCTCGTCGAGGACCATGTAGAGCTCCTCGATCTCCTTGGGGTCGCGCAGGAAGTCGAGGAGGTCGCCGGATCCGTGCCGGAACGTGCCGCTGATCGGGTTCATCATGGTGACGCCGTCCTGCACGCTGACGTGGCGTTCCGGGGTCGCGCCGACCAGCGTTCGCGTCCCGGTGTGCACCAGGAAGGTCCAGTAGGTGCCCTGCTCCTGGGCGAGCAGCCGGCCGAAGGCGGCCCGCGCGGCGTCGACCGGATCGCCCTCGACGCTCGCCTGGTAGACCCGGTGGATCACGAAGTTGGCGCCCGCGCCGTGCCCGATCTCGTCCCGCAGCACCTCCTCGACGATCTGCCCGTACTCGTCGTCGGAGAGATCGAATCCTCCGCCGCTGAGGGCGAGCTCGCCGGGCAGGAAATCGGAGAGGGGCTGATGAGTCGCGTGAGAGATCCGCAAGCACTCCAGTGGCGCGCCGTCATCCACGCACGCGAAACCGCGCTCGGCGATCTGACGGTAGGGAACGAGCGCGAGCACCGACGACCCCCGCGACAGCGGGATCTCGGCCAGCGACGGCACGGTGATCACATCACCGGTCAGCACCTCGACGTGGTCGGCGCCGTCGCGATGCAGCAGGGCGAATGCCATGAGTTCCTCTTCCGGGCTCGGCGGCAGCCGACCGAGTCCGGCCCACGAGAAACGGCCGCCTCGGGGAGGCGGCCGCGTGGTTGGTCACGCGCGGGAAGTGGCCGCCGTCAGGCGGGCCACCACATGCTCAAGCGCGCGTTCATGCCCGAGACCTTACCAACCATTCTCCCGTACGCCCATCGCCGTGCCCGCCGCGCTCAAGAGGTGGACGCTGCGCTCCAGAGGCCGGCGCCCTACGCGGCGAACGCCATCCGCACCGCCCGCCGTGCCCAGCGCATCCGCCCCAGGGCGCAGTCCGGGTGCTCGCCGAACTCCTGCGCGACCCGCTCCGCGCACCCGTCCGGCCCCAGCCTGCCGACCGTGGCGCTGACGATCTCCCGGATCTGCGCGTGCGTGGGCTCCTCGGACCTCTGCGCGTCGGACGCGAAGAGTGCCTCGGTACGGACGTCGTCGATCACCGCGTTCATCGGATCCTCCCGAACGGTGTGGTGGCCTGTGACTCAGCACACGCCTCCGGGGCTGCACTCGGGGCGCGCCACGGTTGCGACAAGGTTGCGGAGGACTTTGGGCATCATGTCCGGCTATTACGGGATATCTTCGGAGATGCGAGTGATGCCGATCGAGGGGAGCTGCCGTGACGACGGTCCTGGTGGCCGACGATGACGCCGACATCCGTGACCTGGTCGCGTTCAAGCTGGAACAGGCCGGTCTGGAGGTCATCACCGTCGGGGACGGCCAGGCCGCCGTGGAGCAGGCCCGCGCGCACCACCCCACGCTGGCGGTGCTGGACGTCTCGATGCCGCTGCTCTCCGGCATCGACGTGTGCCGGATGCTGCGGGCCGACCCGTCCACGGCCGGCATGCTGATCATCATGCTCACCGCCCGGGTGCAGGAGCAGGACGTCGAGGGCGGGTTCAGTGCCGGTGCGGACGACTACGTGACCAAGCCGTTCAGCCCGCGCGAGCTGGTGTCCCGGATCCAGGCGCTGCTGACCCGCACCCGTACGTGAGGCCACCGCCGATGTCCGGCGTCTTCACGATCGCCTTCGCCGTCCTGGCGGGTGTGGTCGCGACCGTCGCCCTGGCCATCACGTCCGTCCGGGTGCTCGCGGCGGTCTTCGTCTACCGCGGGATGGCCCGCGCGGCCCTCGGCGACCTGCGCTCGGCGCGCATGGTCCGGCGGGCTTCGACACGCCGGTGACCCGGCCGGTCGAGCCGGCCGGGTCACCGGGGGACCGGGTCAGCTGACCACGGCCCGGCGGTTCCGCTCCGCCTGGACCACGACCTGGCCGATGTCCCAGAGCGTGCTGAGCACCACGCTGACGATCAGGGTGGTGGTCATCCAGGTCTTCACGTGACCGTCCACCAGCTCGGCGATCCGCTGGTACCCGGGGTTGAAGAAGCCGTCCGAGGCGAGGAGCCAGATCAGCGGGGCGCCCACCAGCACGGCCAGCACCGCGTTGCCCGCGGAGGTCGCCCGCGTCCAGCCGCCGCGCGCCCGGACCGCGAACGGGTAGGCGGCACGGACCAGCAGGACCACGATCAGGAACGGCCACCAGAAGGTCCAGTTCGCGGGGTCGAGCACCGGCACCGCGGTGAAGGTGAACTCCTGCAGCACCAGGCCCCCGATCAGCAGCAGGGACCAGGTGGCGCCGGCGACCAGCTCGGTCGTCCGCAGGCCGGGCGGTTCGTGGCGGGGGAGGTCGTCGACGGACCAGGCGCGGGTGTTCTGCAGCGGCGCGTGCGGGCCGGTCCGTTCCAGGATCGCGAAGGCGAGGGTGGTCCAGAACGCGATGTGCGCGCCGACGGTGAGCGTGCTGGTGACGATCGCCGCGATCACCTTGCCGATGTTCAGGTCGTCCAGGATCTGGATCAGCGTGACCAGCCCGACGGCGACCGGCAGCACGATCGAGTAGAGCATCTTCAGGACGCGGAGCCAGGCGAAGTAGAGGTCCGGGCCGATCAGGTACGCCGGGCGGCCCACGTATCCGTCGGCGAGCCGGGCCGGGTCGCCGAGCTCGGTCAGCGTGCTCTCCAGCGCGGCCTCCGGAGCCTCGCCGGACTCGATCCGGGCATCCACCGCGTCGCCGATCGAGGCGCGCAGCTCCCGGTCGATGTCGGTGCGCTGCTGCTCCGGGATGCGGCGCAGCGCGGTGGTCACATAGCGGTCGACGAGGTGGTTCATCCTTGGCTCCCCGTGGTCAGGTCGGTGATCGCGCCGTCGAGTCGTGCCCATTCGCCGCGCAGGGTCGCGGCGATCGAGTCGCCCTGCTCGGTGGTCTTGTAGAACTTCCGCGGCCGGGCCTCGTCGGTGTTCCACTCACTGGTGAGCAGCCCCTGTGCCTCGAGGCGCCGGAGCAGCGGGTACAGCGTGTTCGCCTCCACCTCGAAGCCGGCCTCGCTGAGCGTCTCGAGCAGCGAGTAGCCGTATCCGGGGGTGCGCAGCACGGTGAGGCTGGCCACGACGACCGTGCCGCGCCGCAGCTCCTGCAGGTGCCCGGAGAGCGTCGCATCCATTGTCATGCTCAACACGATACTGTGCGACGCACACTATGGCAATGCGATACAACAAAACAGCCCGCAACCATATGGTTGCGGGCTGTTTTGAACCGTTTTGGGTTAGTCGTTGGCGGCCTTCACCAGGCTCGCGACGACCTCCGTGGTCAGCGGGCTGTTCGGGAACATCGCCATCCGGCTCAGCGGCAGGCTGCCCAGCATCAGCAGCATCTCCGGCGTGGCGGCCAGCGCGCCCAGCGGCGAATCGCCCGCGGTGGCCGACGCGAACGACTCCTTGATGAGCGCGGAGCCGCGCTCGTCGGCGAACCACTCGGCCACACTGGAGTCCGCGGTCAGCGGCACCCGGGCCGGGTCGCCGTCGATCTTCGCGGACGCGGTCGCCCGGATGTCCCGGGACGAGGCGCCGATCTCGACCAGGTACTCACCGCCCTCGACGATCCACTTCCCGAGCCGGGTCTCCCAGTACGCCAGGTCGCCGCGCTCCACGGTCAGCACGACCTCCTCGGTCGCGCCCGCCGCGATCGCCACGCTGGCGAACGCCTTGAGCTCGCGCGGCGCCCGGACGACCGTCGAACCGGGCAGGCTGACGTACGCCTGCACGACCTCGCGGCCGTCGCGGGAGCCGCTGTTGGTCACCGGCACGCGGATCTCCACCCCGGCGCCGGAGACGGTCGCGGTCGCGGTGCCGTACGTGAACGTGGTGTACGAGAGGCCGAAGCCGAACGGGTACGCCACCTCCTGCTCCCGGGCGTCGAAGCCGCGGTAGCCGACGTGGATGCCCTCGCCGTACCGGACATGGCCGTTCTCGCCGGGGAAGTCCAGGTAGGACGGGTGGTCCGCGAGCTTCAGCGGGATCGTCTCGGCGAGCCGCCCGGACGGGTTGACCCGGCCGAAGAGCACGTCCGCGATCGCGCTGCCGCCGGCCTGGCCGAGCAGCCAGCCCTCGACCAGCGCCGCGACGCCCTGATCCCACGGCCGGGTACGCAGCACCGCGCCGTTGGAGAGCACCACGACCGTCTTCGGGTTGGCCGCCGAGACCGCCTCGATCAGCGCCAGCTGCGGCGCCGGGAGCTCGATCGAGTCGCGGTCCGCGCCCTCGGTCTCGTGCACCGTACCGGCGAAGACGATCGCCACGTCGCTGCCGGTCGCCGCGCTGACCGCCTCGGCGATCAGGGCCTGGTCCGGCGCGGTGCCCTCGATGGTGTATCCGGCCGCGAACCGCACCTCGGCGCCGGTCGAGGCCTTGATCTCGGTGAGCGCGTCGTCCAGCTTCGTCGGGTTGATCTGCGAGCTGCCGCCACCCTGGTAGCGCGGCGTCCGGGCGAACTCGCCGATCACCGCGACGCTCTGCCCCCCACTCGCGAGCGGGAGCACGTCGCCGTCGTTCTTCAGCAGCACGATCGCCCGTCCGGCGATCTCCCGGGCCAGTGCGTGGTGCGCCGCGGCGTCGTAGGTCGTGGCGGTCCGCTTCCCGGCCGCCACGATCATCTTGCGTACGCGCTCCGCCGACGTCCGCAGCAGCGCCGGGTCGAGCGACCCGTTCCCGACCGCCTCGACCAGGGCCTGGTCGCCCGCCGCGTCCGGTCCCGGCATGGTGAGGTCGAGTCCCGCGGCGATCGCGGCGACCCGGTCCACGACCGCGCCCCAGTCCGACACGACCAGGCCCTCGTAGCCCCACTCGTCGCGCAGCACCTCGGTGAGCAGCCAGTGGTGCTGGCTCGCGTACACCCCGTTGACCTTGTTGTACGCGCACATCACGGTCCACGGCTGCGCCCGGGTGACGACCCGGTGGAACGCGCGCAGGTACATCTCCCGCAGGGTGCGCTCGTCGAGGTCGGCGCTGATCCGCATCCGGTCGGTCTCCTGGCTGTTCACCGCGTAGTGCTTCAGCGAGGAGCCGACACCCTTGCTCTGGATGCCGCGCACCCACGCGGTGGCGAGCTCGCCGGCGAGGATCGGGTCCTCGGAGAAGTATTCGAAGTTCCGGCCGCCCAGCGGGCTGCGCTTGAGGTTGACGCCCGGGCCGAGCAGCACCGCGACGTCCATGGCCCGGCACTCGTCGCCGAGCGCCTCGCCCATCCGGCGCAGCAGCTCCGGATCCCAGGTGGAGGCGCTGGCCACGGCCGGCGGGAAGCAGGTGGCCGGGATGCCGGTGAGCAGGTCGCCCTCGGAGGCCTGCATCCGCACGCCGTGCGGCCCGTCGGTCACGGTGAGCGCGGGCAGCCCGGCGGACTCGACCGCCGTGGTGTGCCAGAAGTCGCTGCCGCTGGTGATCGCCGCCTGTTCGGCGACGCTGAGTTCGTTCGTGGCTTCGTTCGTCATGGCTGAGGAGGTCCTTTCCAACGCCAGCATGCCGGTCCATGCCGGTCGCCCACCGAAATTCGCTCTTACTGAGTACCTACTAGGTAGTAATTACTCGGTAACATAACCCCGCCGTGACCTGCCCGACAAGAGGCCGCTGGTAGGAAGGACGCTGTGAAGACCGAACCGCCCCGCCGCCGGGACCGACCCCGCCTGCCGGCCGCCGAGCGCCGCCGCCAGATCATCGAGGTCACCACCCGCCTGATCGCCGAACGGGGCTTCTGGGGCCTCTCGATGCAGGACGTCGCCGACGGCTGCGGTCTCACCGTCCCCGGCCTGCTCCACCACGTGGGCACCAAGGACAGCCTGCTCGTGGCGGTCCTGGAACACCGCGACCAGGCGGACAACCGGTCGCTGGCCACCGCCCTCGGCGCGCCGGAGGGCACCTCCCGCGACGACCTGGCCGGCGCGGTCTCGCTGCCCCAGGCGTGCGCCGCGATCGTCCGCCGCAACGCCGCGCAGCCGGAGATCGTGCGGCTCTTCACCGTGCTGGAGGCCGAGTCGCTCGACCCGGACCACCCCGCGCACGACTACTTCAAGGCCCGCCAGGAGAACACCATCGCCACCTTCGCGTCGCTGGCCGAGGGCCGGGTCGCCGACCCGGAGACGCTCGGCCGCCAGGTGATGGCGCTGATGGACGGCCTGCAGATCCAGTGGCTCCGCGACCCGGAGCGCCTCGACCTGGTCGCCGCCTGGGCCGCGGTCTCCCCGGCCCTCTTCGCGGCCTTCCCGGCCGGCTGAGGAGCTGCCGAAACCGGGACCCTCAGACGGCGCCGAGCCAGGCGCGGACCTCGGCGATCTCGTCCTCGTTCAGCGCGATCGCGGCCGCCTCCGCCCGGTTGAGCACGTTGTCGGCGAACGCGGACGCGATCTCCGCGGCGTTCGGGGCCGGCTGGCGGTAGAGCGGCGCCCCGCCGAAGGCCGTCCCCCGGGTCACGAACGCGATCGCGCTGCGGCTCACGTCCACGCCCTGGGCGGAGAGCTGGTCCCGGGCCCAGCGGGTGGCCTCGGTCAGGTTGAAGTGGTGGGTGGCGGCGTACTCGGCGAGGGCCTGGTAGACCTGTGGCCAGATCTCGCTGGGTAACCGCGGCACGCTGAGCAGCGAGGACAGTTGCCCGACCGGCTCGGGCGCGGTCCCGCCGCCGGTGGCGCCGGCCTCGGGCGGGTCGTGGCGGCCGGCGTCCCAGACGAAGTGGTTGGAGAACTTCGCGTTCGGCAGGGTCAGGCTCTCCAGGGCGCGGACGAAGCCGCCGAAGCCGAACCAGTTGGTCTCGTCGACGCTGGGGCCGAGCTGGCGGCGCAGGTCGTGGGCGAGCGAGGCCAGGTTGATCGGTGCGGTGGCCGAGTCGAAGCGCCAGGCGACCAGGTCGCGGAACTGCTGGTAGGAGACGGGCGTCTCGGGGTCGCCGTCGGCGGGGGCGGGTGCGACCGGGTCGTCGTTCTCCACCGGCTCGCCCTGGACCAGTTCGAGCAGCTCCTGGCTGGTGATCAGGCGGTCGGCGACGGCGGTGAAGGCCTCGGCGGCGTCCGACGGGGAGACGATCGTGGTCCGGCGGTCGGCCCGGCGCAGGCGTACCAGAAGAGGGGTCATGTCCGAATCGCCGGAGCCGATCACGAACTCCTCGTAGGGCACCGGGTCGGCCAGCGTGTCGACCGCGTCCACCACCATCCGGATGTCGGCGGCGTTCTTGGTGTGTGTCAGCCGCGGGCAGTCGATCACCTCGAAGCCGGCGTTCACGAAGAACGGGCGGAACTGCGAGTAGTAGAGCCGGGGCGGCTGCGCGGACGGGTCCGGATTGGGCACCCAGCCGCCCGGGTTCATGTAGCAGCGCAGGATCAACCAGCGCCGCGGGCCGTCGACGGTCAGCGACGTGGTCAGGCGGACCAACCACGAGGCCGGGTCCTTGGCGAACTGGATCGCCACGTCCGGGTCCTGCTTGATCAGTCCGCTGAACACGTTGTCGAAGTCCAGATAAAGTGCGGCGCGTACGCGTGCCATGACCGAAAACCTACCGCGTGCGCGCCGCTCTCGCGGTCCGAAGGGGTGCAGGCTCAGGGGCGGCGGCGGATCCCGGCGACCAGGGCGACGCCGACGGCGGCCACACCGATCTGCAGGAAGAGCTCGATCCAGTCGACACCCCTGGTGTCGTCGACGCCGAGGACACCGGCCAGGAACGTGCCGACGATCGCGCCGAGCACACCGATCAGGAGGGTCAGCCAGATCGGGATGTTCTGCTTGCCGGGCACCACCAGCCGGCCGAGGGCGCCGATGATGAGACCGAAGATGATAGCGGTGAAGAAGCCGGTAATCTCCACTTCAGCTCCTTGTGGAAGGTGGAAGGCGGAAGGTTGGGAGGGGGTGGGGCGTGCGGGGTCTCAGTCCAGGTCCACGATGTCCCGGCCGAGCGGCCAGAACGCGACCGGCACCAGCTTGAAGTTCGCGATGCCGAACGGGATGCCGATGATCGTCACGCACTGGGCGATGCCGGCGGTGAGGTGGCCGAGCGCGATCCACCAGCCGAACAGCACCACCCAGAGGACGTTGGCGAGCCCGGAGGCGACACCGGCGTCCTGCCTGCTGACCACGGTACGGCCGAACGGCCAGAGCGAATAGATCGCCAGCCGCATCGCCGCGACGCCGAACGGAATCGTGACCACCAGCGCGAAGCAGATCAGCGCCGCGACGCCGTACCCGATCGCGAGCAGGAAGCCGCTGCCGAAGATGAACCAGAGAACGTTGAGGATGACGCGCACAGGATCAGTCTGACGCCCCTGCGCCACCAGTAGGGGACCCTCCGTAGGGGATCGCACAATGTGGGCGGCGGCCCGGACGTCCCGGGTTGTTGAGTGACAACGTGCGCCTCGCCCAGGTTCTCGACGTCCTCGAACGGCTGCTCGCCGCCGCCCGCCACCCGGAGATCACCGCGGTGGACCGGTTCGGCAGTGACGCGGCGCCCGGCGGGCCGTCCCCGGCCGGGGTGCGGGTGCGCTACACCACGGGCGCCGAGGCGTACCTCTGGGGCGCGGTCTGGCCGGGGGAGAACCCGCTGCCGGTCCCGGAGACGCTGCCGCCGCCGTTGGGCCGCCGCCCGGATCGCCTCGCGGTCCTCACGGCACAGCTGCTCGACGCCGTCCGGCCGCCCGAGTTCGCCTCCTGGCAGCTGCTCGGCCTGCCCGACCTGGGCCCGGCGGGGGAACGCGGCAAGGCGCCCCGCGGGATCCGGATCACCGGTGCCGACGGTACGTCGCTGCTGCTGCGGGTGACGGCGGCGGGCGGCCCGACGGCGGAGTCCGAGACCGAGCCCTACCCGGACTACTCGCCGGCCATCGACGCCCCGTAGCCGCCGGACGTGACGACGAGGTAGGCGGTCGCGGGGAGCGCTCCGGTGGCCGTACGGGCGGACTCGGCACCGGACGGATCGGCCGAGCGGAAGCGGGCCGCCGACCAGGACCCCTCCTGCCAGCTGTTGTGGGTCGCGGCGCCGGAGGCGGCGAGCCCGACCTCGCCCTGCGTGTTGCCGACGGCGACGTTGTAACGGAGGGTGGCCGGCGAGGTGGTGATCGCGAAGCCCAGCCCGGTGTTCCGGAAGGCGGTGTTGTTGCCGAGCGTGAGCACCGCGCCGTTGCCCTCGTCGACGAAGCCGTGGCTGCCGTTGTTCCAGGCCGCGTTGTTCCGGACGGTGTGCGCGGCGGCGACGGCCGGACTGCCGCCGCCGAGCGAGAAGCCGTTCGCGCCGTTCCGGTACGACCAGTTGTGCTCCACGTCGACCGGGCTGCCGAACGAGCCCAGGTCGATACCGTCACCGGCGTTGCGATACGCACGGTTACCGCGCAGCACGTTGCCCTCGCCGGAGCCGAACTGGACCGACAGCCCGGAGCCCTGATTGTCGTAGAAGTCGCTCTCCAGCACCTGGTTGCCCACGGTCCCGGCGTCACGCAGCATCAGCCCGGCGCTCGCGCCCCCGTGCACCGTGATCCGCTGGAAGACCGTGCCCACACAGCCCGAGCAGACCCACGCCTGGTTCCGCGCGCCGCTCACCTCCAGGTCCTGGATGCTCCAGTACGACGCCCGCTGGGTGACCGCCCACTGGTCGGAGGCGACCGCCGACGCGTCGATGACCGGGTGCTCGCCGCGGTAGCCGCTGAGCACCACACGCTTCGCCGCGGTGCCGCTCGTGGTGATCGAGATCGGTCCACTGAGGTGGTACGTGCCGCCCCGCAGCGCGATCGTCCGCCCGGCCCGCACGGTCGCGACAGCCTTGGCGATCGAGGCGAACGGATGGGCGAGGCTGCCGTCGGCGGTGTCCGACCCGCCCGGCGCCACATAGATGTCCGCGCTGCTCACCCCGGTGCCGGCCGCCGTGGTCCGGGACGCCGACGGGGAGGCCGGTGCCGCCGAGGTCGCCGTCGCGGTGGTGGGCCGTAGCGAGACCGGCGGCCGCGTGGTGATCGGTCCGGCAGCCGGCCCGACCGCGGTGACCCCGGGCTCCGGGTACGACGGCGTCTCGAGGACGGCGTACGCGAAACCGCCACCGACCGCGACCGTCGCCACCGTGGCCGCCGCCAGGGCCTTCTGCTGGACCAGCGACTGGACCGAGGCGGCCAGGGAGAGACCGCCGGTGGTGGCCGGCACGGCCGCCCCGCCGTGCACCGCGGCCTGCACCGCCGCCGCCACCGCGAACGGCACCGGGATCGCGGCCACGCCGAGCAGCAGCTGTTCCGGCGCGACCAGCCCGCCCTGGCGTACCCGGCAGCGCGGGCAGTCGCGGACGTGCCGGGCCAGGCGCTTGCGCCACACCGAGTCGGTGGTCCCGTCCCAGAACCGGATCATGTCCGCCAGCTCGGGGCAGATCGGCCGGGCGCGCAGTGCCCGGACCACCCCGCGGGCCAGGTCCAGCTGGGCCTTCATCCGCTGCACCCGGACCGCGGCGTGCTTGGGCTTGACCTCCAGCGCGGCCGCCAGCTCGGCCCGGGTGAGCCGCCCGGACGCCTCCTGCCACCAGAGCGCGAGCAGTTCCCGGTCGCCCTCCTCCAGCCAGCGGTGGGCCTCGGCGATCTCCCGGCGCTGCTCGGTGACGACCATCTCGGCGGTGGTCCGCTCGGCGAAGTCGCCGGCCGGGTCGGCCACGTCGACCGGCTCCGGGTGGTGGCGCAGCAGGGTCATCTTGCGGGACCGCAGGTGCATCTGGATCTGCCGGTACGCGATCGCGATCAGCCACGATCGGAATCGGTCGGGCTGACGCAGGCCGCTCAGCCCGCGGATGGCCCGGAGCATGGTCTCCTGCACCAGGTCGTCGACGTCGGGGTGGCCGTCCAGCGCGCGCCCGATCACGTTGTAGACGAGGGGGAGGTGTCCGGTGATCAACTGTTCCAGGGCGCCGACGTCGCCGGACTGTGCCTCGCGGACCAGGATCGTGGTGTCCCGGGCCATCGCCGTCTGACCATCGAACGCCGTCTGACTCTCCGTCACCGTCCTGCTCCCGAGTCGGTCGTCCGGCCACGGTCGATGTCACCGGTCCGTGATGGTGGCACAGGGCCGAAGAGCCTGTAAAGCGCGGGGGTCGCAAAATACTTCGAGATTTTTCTGTTATCCCGTGGTCGGTCGAGCATCTACGGAACGCCGCTTCTCCCCAGAGTGGCGTCACCGAAAGTGACGGCTTCCCCGGCTGTCACGTCCCTACGAGAGGACGATCCCTTGTCCGAGAAGCGCCGCCTTTCCCCGGGGCGGAAGATCGCCGTGGCGACCCTGCTGGCCGCCGTGCCGAGCGCCGCGATCGCGTACAGCGTGCTGCCCTCGTCGGCCGCGAGCACCCCCGCCGCGGCCACGACCTACACGCTGGTCGTCAAGAAGAGCGCGATGTGCCTGGACGTGCCGTCGGCGTCCACCACGTCGGGCGCGCTGCTGCAGCAGAACACCTGCGCCACCAGCGCCACCAAGCAGCAGTTCACCCTGGTCTCCGCCGGCACCTCGGTCTACCAGCTGGTCAACAAGAACAGCGGGCTCTGCGTGGACGTGCCGAGCGGCTCGACCACCTCCGGCAAGCAGCTCCAGCAGGTCACCTGCACCGCCAAGGAGTCGCACGACCTCTGGAGGCTGACCGCCAGCGGGACCGGCACGTACCAGGTGATCAACGCGAACAGCGGGCTCTGCATGTCGGACTCCGGCGCGTCGACCACCGCGGGGACGGCGATCGTCCAGGAGACGTGCACCGCGAACAGCAACAAGCAGTGGGCGTTCACCGCCGTGACCACCACGTCGTCGACGTCGTACACGGTCGCCGCCGACGGGACCGGCAAGTACACCACCGTGCAGGCCGCCATCGACGCGGTGGGCACCGGCAACAGCAGCCGGCAGACGATCACCATCAAGCCGGGCACCTACCGGGAGATCGTCACCGTCCCGGCGACCAAGCCGTACATCACGCTGCAGGGCGGCGGGTCGACGGCGAGCGAGGTGGTCATCGTCAACAACCGGGGCGCCGCGACCTACGGCACCTTCGCCACCCCGACCATGTACGTCTACGGCGCCGACTTCATCGCGTCCAACCTGACCGTCTCGAACGACTTCGACGAGACCGGCCTGACCAGCGGCACCCAGGCCGTCGCGCTGCGGGTGGACGGCGACCGGGCCGAGTTCGACAACGTCCGGCTCCTCGGCGACCAGGACACCCTGCTGGTCAACCTGGGTTCCCGGGCCTACTTCGAGAGCTCGTACATCGAGGGCACGGTCGACTTCATCTTCGGGTACGGCACCGCGGTCTTCAACGCGTGCAGCATCTACGAGAAGCGCTCCACCGGCGGCCCGATCACCGCGGCCAAGACCCCGGCGGACCAGACGTACGGCTTCCTGATCTACAAGTCGACCATCACCGGCGCGACGAGCAACACCACCCAGCTGGGCCGTCCGTGGGGCGCCGACGCGCAGGTCGTCTTCCGGGAGAACACCCTGGGCGCCACCATCGCGACGTCGCAGCCGTGGATCGACATGTCCGGCAACGTCTGGGAGGACGCCCGCTTCTTCGAGTACGGCAACACCGGCTCGGGCGCGACCACGAACAGCAACCGCCCGCAGCTGACCGCGTCGCAGGCGGCCGCCTACACCCCGCAGAAGTACCTGGCCGGCTCCGACAGCTGGAACCCGATCGGCTGACGGGTGCCCCGGGGCCCGTTCACGGACGGGTCCCGGCGTTCGTCATGGTGTGCGGCCTTTCTGTCAGACCCCGTGCGTAGGCTGCGGGCGTGCGGGGGGAACCGAGCATCTTGCATGTGGACCTCGACGCGATGTTCGCCGCTGTCGAGCAGCGCGACAAGGTCTCCCTGCGCGGGCGGCCGGTCGTCGTGGGTGGCGTCGCCGGTCGTGGCGTGGTGTCCACCGCGTCCTACGAGGCGCGGGCCTTCGGCGTGCACTCCGCGATGCCGATGGCGCAGGCCCGCCGCCGGTCGCCGCCGGGTACCGCGTTCCTGTCGCCCCGGTTCGCGGCGTACAAGAGGACCAGCGAGGTGGTGATGCGGCTGCTCGGCGAGGTGTCGCCGCTGGTCGAGCAGGTGAGCATCGACGAGGCGTATGTGGATCTCCGGGTGACCGACAATGATCTGAGCCTGGAGGGCGTCACCGCGCTGGCCCGCGAGCTCAAGACGGCGATCGCGGCGGCCACCGGCGGCGTCACCGGCTCGGTCGGCGCGGCCTCCTCCAAGCTGCTCGCCAAGATCAGCTCCGACCTGCACAAACCGGACGGCCTCACGGTGGTGCCGCCCGGTGGGGAGCTCACCTTCCTGCACCCCCTGCCGGTGGGCAGGCTGGGCGGGGTCGGTCCCGCCACCGAGCAGCGTTTACACCGTTCCAACGTACGCACGATCGGGCAATTGGCCGCCGTCGAGCTGAGCGATCTCGTCGACTGGTTCGGCACCGCGCACGGCTCCGGGCTGTACCGTCTCGCCCGCGCCGACGACGGCCGGCCGGTGGTGAGCGAGCGGGAGGCCAAGTCGGTCTCGGCCGAGGAGACGTTCGACGTCGACCTGACCGACCCGGCCCACCTGAACCGCGAACTGGAGCTGCTGGCCACCCGGGTCGCCGGCCGCCTGCGGTCGAGCGGGCTGACCGGCCGCACGGTGAACATCAAGGTCCGCCACCCCGACTTCACCACGGTGACCCGCGCGATCACCCGCGACCAGCCCACCGACGACCCGAGGCTGGTCGCCCAGCTGGCCCGTCGCCTGCTCGCCGAGCTCGACACCTCGGGCGGCATCCGTCTCCTCGGCGTCGGCGTCTCCACGCTGGCCGATTTCGCCCAGGACGACCTGTTCACCCTCCTGCCCGCTTTCGACCTCTCCTCGCCGGCCGTGCCCACCGCGTCCCCCGTGCCCTCACCCTCTCTGCTGGCCGGCGGATCGGATTCCTCTGATTCGCCGGTCGACGATCCCGGGACGGTGCCGCCTCCCGTCTGGCGGCCGGGACAGGACGTGCTCCACGACGACGTCGGCGCGGGCTGGGTCTGGGGGAGTGGCCTCGGCCGGGTCACCGTCCGCTTCGAGGGGCCGCGCACCCCGCCGGGCCCGGTCCGCACCTTCGCGGTGGGCGACCCGGCGCTGCACCCCGCCGATCCGCCGGACTGGACCGCGGACCCGCACGCCTGAATCGTCGCTCGTCGCTCGTCGCTCGTCGCTCGTCGCTCGTCGCTCGTCGCTCGTCGCTCGGCGTGCGGCGGCGGCTGTCGCTGGCCCGGCTGGCCCGCCTGAGCTGCTGGACCGGGACCCTGCTGTTCGGGGTGAGCGCGGTCCTGACCGGCGGCGCCGCCGCGGCCGTGCCGGCCGGGGTGCTGGCCGACCGCGCGGGTGCCCCGGCCGCGGTGCTGGTCTTCACCGCCGCGATGGGTGTGTCGGCGTTGGTCGTGACGTTCGCCCGGGGGTCGCGCGAGGCCGTACCGGAGAGGGATGCCGTTATGCGCGGATGATGCGTGGCCGCCGGGTTGGCAAGCCCCTGCGGCGGGAGTACGAACGGTTCATGTGACCGAAATCGGGTACGCCCGCCGGGATGGAGTGCCACCGATGACCGCAGTCGCGCCACGTCCTGTCCAGACCCGCTCCTGGCCGGTCCGTCCCCAGGTGCGCGGCTCCTGGCTGGCCCGGACGATCCGGACCACGGACGCCAAGCAGATCGGCATCATGTACCTGGTCACCGCCTTCGGATTCTTCCTGGTGGGCGGCGTGATGGCGCTGATCATGCGAGCCGAGCTGGCCCGGCCGGGGATGCAGATCCTCTCCCCGGAGCAGTACAACCAGCTCTTCACCATGCACGGCACGATCATGCTGCTGCTCTTCGCCACCCCGATCCTCTTCGCCTTCGCGAACTTCGTGGTGCCGCTGCAGATCGGCGCGCCGGACGTGGCGTTCCCGCGGCTGAACGCGTTCGCGTACTGGCTCTACCTGTTCGGCGGGACGATGGCGCTGGGCGGGTTCCTCTTCCCGGGCGGGGCGGCCGATTTCGGCTGGACGGCGTACGTACCCCTGAGCGACGGCCAGAACTCGCCGGGCCTGGGCGGCAATGCCTGGGTGGTCGGCCTGGCGATCTCCGGGGTCGGCACCATCCTCGGCGCGGTCAACATGATCACCACGATCCTCTGCCTCCGCGCGCCCGGCATGGTGATGTTCCGGATGCCGATCTTCACGTGGAACATCCTGCTCACCAGCCTGCTGGTGATCCTGGTCTTCCCGTTCCTGGCGGCCGCGCTCTTCGCCCTCGCCGCCGACCGGGTGCTGGACGCGCAGGTCTTCAACGTCGAGACCGGCGGCCCACTGCTCTGGCAGCACCTCTTCTGGTTCTTCGGCCATCCCGAGGTCTACGTGGTCGCGCTGCCGTTCTTCGGGATCATCACCGAGATCATCCCGGTCTTCAGCCGCAAGCCGGTCTTCGGGTACAAACCGCTGGTCGCGGCCACCCTGCTGATCTCCGGGCTGTCGATGAGCGTCTGGGCGCACCACATGTTCGCCACCGGCCAGGTGCTGCTGCCCTTCTTCAGCCTGCTCAGCTACCTGATCGCGGTGCCCACCGGGATGAAGTTCTTCGTCTGGATCGGCACCATGTGGCGCGGCCAGCTCACCTTCGAGTCACCGATGCTCTTCTCGATCGGCTTCCTGGTCACCTTCCTGTTCGGCGGGCTGACCGGGGTGCTGCTGGCGTCCCCGCCGGTCGACTTCCACGTGCACGACAGCTACTTCGTGGTGGCGCACTTCCACTACGTCCTGTTCGGCACGATCGTGTTCGCGGTCTTCGCCGGCATCTACTTCTGGTTCCCGAAGATGTTCGGCCGGATGCTCGACGACCGGCTCGGCAAGGTGCACTTCTGGCTCACGTTCATCGGCTTCCACACCACGTTCCTGGTGCAGCACTGGCTCGGCGCCGAGGGGATGGCACGCCGGTACGCCGACTACCTGCCGGGCGACGGGTTCACCACGCTGAACACCGTCTCGACGATCGGCTCGTTCATCCTGGGGGCGGCGACGCTCCCGTTCCTCTACAACGTGTGGACGTCGTACCGGGCAGGGCCCACCGTCACCGTCGACGACCCGTGGGGGCACGGGAACTCGCTGGAGTGGGCGACGTCCAGCCCGCCGCCTTTGCGTAATTTCCACCGCATGCCGAGGATTCGCTCGGAGCGCCCGGCATTCGACGTGAAGTTCCCCGAACTCGCTGCTCAGCGCGGGGAGGTCGAGGGCGCGAGCCGGAGCAGCACGAGCGGCATTACGGAATAAATCACCATTTGACGGTTCGCGCGGATGATGAGCGACGGTCGATCGGGCCGTAGCCGGGGCTGAACCCGCTCCGATGAAAGGTCGGACGATTTACCCCGATCCGAGAGGTTGCTCCATGCCGATCGCCCGTCGTACCGCCGCCACCGCCGCCGCCCTCGTGGCGGCCGTGATAACCGCTCCGGCGCCCGCCATCGCCGGCGGGACGGTCTGCTCCACCGGGCGATTCACCGCGACCTCGCAGGCCGACCTCGCCAAGGTCACGGTGCTCGATCCGGGCCCGCTGCTCAAGGGGCTGCCCTCGCTCGCCGACGTCCGGCTCGCGCCCTCGCACAGCGACGTGGACAGCGCGGCCCGGCCGTACCGGAGTACCTCCACCGCGAGCTACGCCGACGCGCGGCTGCTCGGGATGCGCCTGCCCGGCCTGCCGCTGCGCGACGCGGTCGCCAACCACCGGGCACCCGGCAAGGTCGCCGGCCCGGTCGCCGTCGAGACGGCCGCGATCAACGCCGGTGGACTCGCCACCGCGGAGATCGGCAAGTCCACCGCGCAGTCGTTCTGGGACGACAGGTACGGCTGCGGCCGGAAGACCGGGCCGCTCACCCGCTCGGCCACCATGCTCGGCGGCCTCGCACTCCTCGGCGGCGCGGGCAGCTCCCCGGCGATCCAGGCCGTCGACAGCGGCACGCTGATCTCGCGCAAGACCAGCCTCCTCAAGGTCGGGCCGACCGGCTCCACACAGAGCGCGACGGACCTGGTCACCCTCGGCGGGGGCCGGATCGGCGTACGGTCGGGAGCCGGGATCTCGCTGGGTGACCTGACCCTCTTCGGCGGCACCCCGCAGCAGATCTCGGTCAAGGTGATCAGCCAGCCGACGCTCGAGGTGGTCGCCGGCGGTGACCGCAGGCACTCACGCGTCGCCTACCAGGCGGCCGTCCTGGAGATCACGTCGGCCGACGGCGAGGTGACCACTCTGGACGAGAGCCGCGCCGCCGTCTCGCTCAGCCTGCTCGGCCGGATGTCCGCCGCCGGCTCCGGCTCGCTGCTCGGCGTGCGCCTCTCGCTCGGCGAGCCGACACAGGACTGTGGCGACGACCAGGTCCGCGCCGAGGCCGCCTCGATCCGCGTCGAGGTCACTCTCGGCGACGCGCACCTGCTGGACGTCGCGCTCGGCTACCTCTCGGCCACCGCGACCGCACCGCGGCGGGTCAGCTCCGAGACGCCGCGCCGCGAGGTGGCGCCGGTGCCGGACGAGGTGGACGCGGCCCTGCCGGTCTCCCCGGCCGAGGAGACCGCCACCCCCACCCCGGCGGTGGTCGAGGAGATCGGTTCGCCCTCCGCCTCCCCCTCCACCGATTCCGGTACGGCCACGCGTACCGCCGAGCCCACGGCCGAGGCCGGCGGCGCCCTCGCCCTGACCGGCGCCAACGTGGCCGCGGTCGGTGCCGGCGGCGTCGCCCTGATCGCCGGTGGCCTCGCCGTGCTGTTCCTGACCCGGCGCCGCCGCGGCTCTGAGTAACCGCCGCGGCTCTGAGTAACCGCCGCTGCTTTGAGTAACCGCTGCCGCCGCACCCGGAGTGACCGCTCCGGCGTCGCCGTACCCCCGGAGTCACCGGTCCCGGGGTGTCCAGCCCTGGTTCCGGGCCACCCGGCCCTCGGGATCAGGGCTGGACGGCCGGTAGGGGAGTGCCGGAGGCCGCCATAAGATGGTCGGGTGCCGCCGCAGAACCTCCCACCCCGGGATGCGATCCGTCGTGCGGCCGGCGAGCTCTTCGTCCGGGACGGCTACGGCGCGACCACGGTGCGGGCCATCGCCGCCGCCGCCGGCTGCGACCCGGCCCTGGTCATCCGGCACTTCGGTTCCAAGGAGGGCCTCTTCCTGGCCATCCTCCCGGTCTCCGGATCGCTCACCCAGATCCTGGCGGGCCCACTCGACTCGATCGGCCGCGAGCTGGTCCGCTACGTGCTGGAGGGCGCCGAGAGCCCCCTCGCGGGCGTCTACCGTGCCATGGTCAGCGCCTCCGACCGCCCCGAGATCAAGGACCGCCTCCGCGCCTCCATCCACGACGTCTTCGTCGGCCCCCTCGCCGAACGCGTCGGCGGCACCTACCCCGAGCTGCGCGCCCGGCTGGCCGCCGCCCAGTTCGCCGGCCTGATCAACGCCTGCTGGCTGGTCGCCGACCCGGTCCTGGTCTGCGCCGAGTCCGACGCGGTCGTCACCCTCTACGGCGACGCCATCCAGCGCCTCCTGACAAGCCCCGACCCCACCTGACCACCCCACCTGACCACCCTGGGCTGACCGGCCCGGATCGTGGCAAGCGGAGCGAGACGAACCACGGTGCCTCCAAGAGCTTGTGCTGGGCTCAGGCGGTGCGGGTGGTGTGGCGGGTGATGAAGTCGGCGCGGGCGGAGGCGTTGGTGGCCAGGTCGTAGCCCGTACGGGCGAGGAGCTTGGCGGCGTGGATCAGGGCCTCGTCGGCGGCGGGCGTGGCCGTGTGCGCGGTGAACTCGTGGGTGTGCGGCGTCGCCGTGACGCCGCGCAGGCCGATCATCGGGTGGATGGACGGGACGACGTGGCTGATGTTGCCCATGTCCGTGGAGGCCGAGTGCGCGCCGGTCGCGACCGCCACCCGGCCGAAGTCGGGCAGGTGGGCGGCGTAGGCGGCGATCAGCCACGGGTCGTTGCGCAGGTCGAGGTACTCCGGCTCCATGGAGCGGAAGGAGACGTTCGCCCCGGCGGCCAGGGCGCCCGCCTCGAAGCACTCCTCGACCCGGCGGCGGAACGGCCGGAGCTGCTCGGAGGTGGGGGCGCGGACCTCGTACTCCAGAACGCAGCGCTCCGGGATGATGTTGGTCTTCTCGCCCCCGGAGCGGACGAACCCGGCCACCCGGTACGCGGGCGGCGTCTGCTGCCGGAGCAGGCCGATCGCGACCTGGGCGACCACGGCGGCGTCGGCCGCGTTGACGCCGAGCCAGGGTGCGGCCGCCGCGTGTGAGGGGCGTCCGCGATAGGTCACCTCGAAGCGGCTCGCCGCCTGGGTGCTGTCGCCCGGCCCGGCCGCGTCGGCGGAGGGCGCCGGATGCGCCATCATCGCCACGGTGACGTCGTCGAACGCGCCGCGCTCCAGCATCAGCTGCTTGCCGCCGCCGCTCTCCTCGGCCGGGGTGCCGAGCAGCTTGATCCGGAAGCGGTGGGCGTCCGCGATCGCCCGCAGCCCGATCGCCGCCCCGGCGGCCGCCGCGCAGATGACGTTGTGGCCGCACGCGTGGCCGATGCCGGGCAGGGCGTCGTACTCGGCACAGATCCCGATGGTCAGATCACCCCGGCCGTACGTCGCGGTGAGGGCGGTCGGCAGGTCGCAGGCGTTGTCGCGTACGTCGAAATCGGCGGCCCGCAGGAGATCGGCGAGCTTGACCACCGACCGGTGTTCCGCGAAGGCGGTCTCCGGTTCCGCGTGCAGGCTGTGGCTGAGTCCGATCAGACGATCCCGCCACCGGTCCACGGCGTGATCCGTGGCGTCGTATCCCATGTGGCTTCCCCCGTGTTCGACATCGGCGCCGCTCCGGCGGCATGATGGACGGCTCGCCGCCGTCCCGAGGAGTATTCATGGACCCGAGCGACCGGGCCACCCGCCGCCGGGGGCGCCCGCCGGATCTCCAGCTCCGCTCGAAGATCCTCTCGGCGGCCGAGGAACTGCTCGCCGAATCCGGGTATCTGGGCGTCACGATCGACGCGGTGGCCGGGCGGGCCGGGGTCTCGAAGAAGACCGTGTACCGGTTCTGGGCGCACAAGCCGGCCCTGATCAGCGACGTGATCCTGGAGCGCTCGGCGGTGCTGCCGGTGCCCGACGTCGGCGACACCCGGGCCGAGCTGCGGACCCTCTTCGACCTGGTGATCGAGTACCTGACCAATGGGCACGGGCGGACGATGACCCTGCTGGTCGCGGCGACGCACGAGGACCCCGGGGTGCTCGGGCCGCTCCGCGAGCGGGTGGTGGCGCCGCGCCGGGAGATCGCCCGGAGCGTGCTGCGGCGCGGGATCGCGCGCGGTGATCTGGCCGAGGATCTGGACGTGGACGCGGTACTGGATCTCTGGCACGGGTTGGTGGCGTACCGGCTGAGCGGCCGTCCGGCGGAGTTGCTCCGGCACACGGTGGACCAGTTGATCGAGCTGACGATGGCGGGTCACGTGCCGCGCACCCTCCCCGCCGCCGTGGCGTAGCTCTCGTCGCCGCATCGCCGATCGGAAACGGCCCGGTAACAGCAAGGTTGCAGATCTCGCGAGGTTCCGCGCGCCGGGGTCCACGATCGTGTTCCCCAAATCATCTTTTAACACCATTTTCTTGTACGCGAAACGGACAGAAGTCTCCTCGTGCCGCAATCGTGCGATGGCGCAGGGTAACCCTCGTCACGCTGTCAACGCCGTTGACAGGGGTGGTCAACGGTGTTGACACTACGGCGGTAATCATCGCTGTCCGAAAGCGTTCAGTCATGTCACGTCGGTCGGAACGCCGCGCCCGCTGGAGCGCGACGATCACCCGCCAGCTGTTCTGGTTCATGCTGGTGGGCGCGTTGAGCACGGTCCTGCAGACGCTCGTCTACGTATCCGCCCGCGAGGTGCTCCCCGCGACCTGGGCCAGCTGGCTGGCGCTGCTCGCGGTCACCCCGGCGAACACCGAGGCGCACCGGCGCATCACGTTCGGCGTGACCACCGGCGCGATCGGCCGCCTGCACGGCGAGGCCGGGCTCACCTCGGTCGTCGTCTACCTGGCCAACCTGGTCGTCGCCCCGTGGTTCGCCGGGCTGGCCGGCCCGCACCCGTCGGCGCTGACCGAGTCGATGATCCTGGCGCTCACCGGCAGCCTGGTCGGCGGCGCCCGCTACCTGATCCTGCGTGGC
Organism: Actinoplanes sp. NPDC051851; assembly: GCF_040681165.1. Lineage (NCBI taxonomy): Bacteria > Bacillati > Actinomycetota > Actinomycetes > Micromonosporales > Micromonosporaceae > Actinoplanes > Actinoplanes sp. NPDC051851. The sequence goes on from NZ_JBFAYF010000061.1 coordinate 38,290, forward strand.
TGGGTCTTCGCCGCCCACCGCCACCCGGTGACCACCACCCCTGGGTCAGGAGGTGAACCGGCCGACGGCGGCGGCCAGGCCGGTTCACCTCCGGCAGCTCCGGTACGCCGTTCACGCCGCGCGGTGGTCACCTCGACCGGCCGCCTGTGCCGCCGGCGCGCGGTCCGCCTCCTGAACCAGCGCCCGCCGGGCCGCATCCGCACCTGGAACCGCGACCGCCGCCAGCACCTCTCCGCCCGCAGCTGACCCCTACCGGCCGGCGCTCAGGTGCGCCGGCCGGCGGCGGGTGCACCCGATCGGCGGTGGCCGGGCGGCGCGTGCGCACGGACAGGGCCGGCCGGGCGGCGTGTGTGCATGGACGGGGCCGGCCGTGGGGCGTGTGTGCATGGACGGCGGAATTGGCCGGTGGGAGCAGGGGCGGGTCGACCGGGTTCGTCAGCGCCAGCCGAGAGCCCGGGCGGTGTCGTGGAAGGAGCGGTGCGGGGTCCAGCCCTGGGACAGCGCGCGGGTGATGTCGAGGGTGAACGGGGTGGTCAGCTGCTCCAGGGCGTACCCGGAGAGGAGCCGCTCGCGGAGGGTGAGGCGCGCGATGAGGCCGGACGCCAGGGCGAGGGCGCGTACCGGAGGAATCGGGACGTGCTGGACGGGGTGGCCGCAGGCCGTGGCGACGATCTCGTCCCGTGGGTAGGGCGTGGCGTCGGCGATGTTGTACGGGCCGGGTGGCCAGTCGCGGGCGGCCAGGCAGGCGTCGGCGAGGTTCTCGACCGCGGTCAGACTGAGCGGGACGTCCGGGCCGGGCAGCAGCACGCGACCGCCGCGGACCGCCCGGCGCAGCCTCGGCAGCAGGTGCGGGTCGTCGCGGCCGTAGACCGCGCGCGGGCGCAGGATCACCGCCCCGACGGTGCCGGCCAGGCGTTCCCCTTCCGCTTTCGTCCTCCCGTACGCCGTGCGCCCGCCCAGCGGATGGTCCTCCCGGATCGGCGCCGATCCGGGCCGCCGGTAGACACTGGCGCTGCTCACCCAGACCAGCGGCCGGTCGCCGAGGGAGTCGAGCAGGCGAGCCGTGCCGTCGACGTTCACGGACCGGAAGGCGCGCTCGGCGGCCCGGCCGGGTGGCGGGTCCCCGACGGCCGCGGCCAGATGGACGACGAGATCGGTATCGGTCAGGTCCGGCGTCGTGCTGGTGGCGTCCCAGTATCGGTGCTCACCTACGGGTCCGGGGCGCCGTCCGAGACAGATCACGGTGGCCCCGGCGTCGGCGGCGGCCCGGGTGACCGCACCACCGCAGAATCCGCTGGCGCCGGTGACCGCGATCCGCATGCCGCGCAGGTCGGGGCGGGTCATCGGGCGGGGGCCAGGATCAGCGTGGACCAACCGGGCAGGGCGCTGCGGCGGTCCGCGCGGGAGCGGAGCACGGACGGGCGGTACGGAGCCAGGGCGCGCAGGGTGTCGGTCATCTGCTCGCGGGCCAGGCGGGCGCCGGGGCAGGCGTGCGGGCCGGAGCCGAAGACCAGCTGGGCCACCTCGGGTGGTGCGGGGGCGTCCGGGCGGGGGTCGGTGCGGTGGGCGTCGACGGCGTGCCGGGTGACCAGGACCAGGCGGTCGCCGGGGCGGACCGGGCAGCCGCCGGCGGTGCCGTGGGATGCCGCGACACGGGGGAGGAGCGGTGTCGGGGCGGTCACCCGGAGCAGTTCGGCGGTGAGGGCGCCGGGCGCGGATGCGGCGTACGGCCAGAGGCCGGCGTCGGCACACCACGCGGCGGCCCGCGGGACGGCGGCGACCGTGGTGTTGATCGCGGCCACGGCGAGCATCGCGGCCAGCGCGGGGCCGACGGGGGATCCGGCCGTGGGGCGGGCGGCGGATCCGGCCGCGGGGCAGGCGGCGGACCCGGCCGTGGGGCCGATGGGGGATCCGGCCCGGGTGAGCAGGGCGGTCAGGCGGTCGGCGGCGTTCCTGGCGGCGGTGTGGCGGCCCGGCCAGGGGAAGCCCGGGAGGTGGGTGCGGGCGGCGGCCGCGGCGGCGGTGCGGGCGGCATGGGCCAGCTCGTGCGGGTCGGCGTCGAGGCCGAGCAGGGCGGCCGCGGTGGCGCCGGCCATCTCGGTGGTGACGTCGGCCAGGTCGATCGGGGCGCCGGTGGCGAGCGGGGCCAGCCGGCGGGTCAGGACGGAGTGCCAGATCGGGCGGAGACGGGCCACGCCGTCGGCGCTCAGCGCGTCGGCCAGCGTACGGCGGGAACCCCGGTGCTCGTCGCCGGACTGGTCGAAGAGCAGGCCACCGCCGGTCAGCTCGCTCGCCGCGGCGCCGGTGGTGCCCTCGGCGGTGCGGTCGAGCGGGATGCGGGTCAGGCCGTCGAGGTAGGCGTCCCGGGAGTGCGCCAGCACCGTGCCGCCCAGCCGCACGGTGTGCCGGTGGCGCGTCGCCGCGAGCAGCGCGAACAGGACCGGATGGCTGTGCAGGTAGACCCGGCGGTCCCGGCGCCGCGCCCGCTTGAAACCGACATATCCGTTATCTGCCGCAGAGGAAGCGGGAGGCGGGGAGGCCGGTGCTGCGGAGGGCGGTGCTGCGGAGGGCGGGGGTGCGGAGGGCGGGGGTGCGGAGGGCGGGGGTGCGGAGGGCGGGGGTGCGGAGGGCGGGGGTGCGGAGGGCGGGGGTGCGGATGTGGGAAGCGGCGGGGTGGGGCCGGGTGTGGGAAGCGGCGGGGTGGGGGTCATCGGACGTGGACCTCGGCGGGGGACGGGGGGACGTAGCGACGGTCCCAGTACCAGAGCAGGGTGCGGCGGGTGCCCCACGCGCGGAGGCGGCGCAGGCTGTTCTCGACGGTCATGTCCTCGGCGCGGACGATGCGGGTGGTGTGGCGGCGGGCGTTGTTGAGGAGGGTGACGTCCTCCGAACCGGCCTCCAGCGGCTCGCGGGCCGTGCCGCCGCAGCGGAGGTACAGGTCGGCGGTGAGCGCCAGGTTGTGGCCGTGGACCAGGACGTACGGGGTCCGGAAACCGGGCGCGCGGTGGGCGGGGCGGAGACGGCCGTAGAGGGCGGCCAGGCGGACGACGGTGGGGAGGACGTGCCGTTCGGCGAAGGACGGGTGCTCGTCGCGGCGGGGGACGCTGCGGCCGCAGACCATCTCGGCGCCGTGGTCCAGGTGGGCGCGGGCCGTCGCGACCCAGTCGGGGGCGGGGCGGCAGTCGGCGTCGGTGCGGGCGAGGCGGCGGGCGCCGTGCGCGATGGCGTACCGGAAACCGGTGTCGGCGGCGGTTCCGGCCCCGCGCTCGGGTTCCTCGATCACCACGGTCCGGAACGGCGCGGGTGATGCCGCGGCGAAGGCGCGGACCACGTCGGCGGTGCCGTCGGTGGAGCCGTTGTCGACCACGATCAGGGTGAAGTCGGTGTCGGTCTGGGCGGCCAGCGCGCCGAGGACGCCCGCGATCGCCCCGGCCTCGTCGAGTGCGGGAACGATCACCGCGAACGGCGTCACGCGGCGAACCGGGTGGCGGCGAGGGCGGCGGCCGCGGCGCGGTCCGGCTTGCGGGAACGGCCGGCGAGCGGCACCGTGGCGAACAGGACGTGGTCGGGGCGGGCGCCGCCCATCCGGGCGAGCGGCTCGCGCAGGGCGGACCGGACGGTGGCCGGATCGGCGCCGGGGGAGAGCTCGACGACCGCGGCGACCCGCTCGTCGCCGTCCCCGGCCGGGATGCCGACCAGGAACGCCAGGGCGACGCCCGGGACGTGCAGGGCGGGCTCGTACAGGCCGGGGTAGATGTTCTCGGCGCGGCGCAGGATCATGTCCTTCGCGCGGCCGGCGAGGACCACCCGGCGGCCGTCGAGCCGGGCGACGTCTCCGGTCGCCACCCACTCGTGCGGGGGCGAGCCCAGATACCGGTCGCACGCGCCGTCGCCGCCGAGCCAGAGCTGACCGTCGCCGCCGGGGAGCAGGCCGGCGCCGCTGCCGGGGAGCGGGTCGTGGCCGGGTGGAGCGCCGCTGCCGGGGAGCGGGTGGTCGCCGAGGCGGGCGCGGACGCCGGGGAGCAGGTCGCCGACCAGGTCGCCGGGGCCGTCGTATGCGGACTTGACGTCGGACTCGGCGGCGGCGGCGGGGAAGAGCTCGGTGAGGGCGTACACGCACCACGCCTCGGTGGCGCCGGCGGCGCGGAGCCGGCGCAGCAGGTGCGCCGAGACCGGGGCGGAACCGCTGTAGACCCGGCCGGTGAACGGCACCCCGGCGTCCAGGGCGGCGCGCAGCGGCGGCGGGGTCAGGTAGGTCGCCTGCGGGGCGAAGCGGGCGATCTGCCGGGCGAGCGCCCGGGGACGGCGGGACGGGAGCACCACCGGGGCTCCGGCGGCCAGCGACGGGATCAGGACGAAGAACGTGCCGCCCAGGATCGGTACGCCGGGCAGCGGCCGGACCAGCGCGGTCACCGCGCGCATCCCGGCGGCCAGGCCGGCGCGGGTGTGCACCACGGCGCGCGGGCTCGCGGTCGTCCCCGAGGTGAAGATGACGACCGCGTCGCCGTCCCCCTCGAAGGGCGGTGGCGGCGGGCCGCCGGGGGCGAGTGCGGGCGCGGAGCCGGGCAGGCGGCGGCCCACGGTGACCGTCGGGGCGAGCGCGGACAGGTCGGGCAGGGCCAGACCGGCGCGGCGGGCCAGGGGCGCGGCCCAGCCCGCGACGGCCTGGGCGGCGGCGTCGGCGACGATCAGCGCGGGCGGGGCCAGGGCGAGCCGGGCCCGGAGCACGTCGGGACCGGCGGACGGGTCCAGGACCGCGACGCGCAGCCCGTTCCGGTACGCCGCCAGCATCACCGCGAGTGATCGTGGACCGGGCCGTACCGCCAGGCCCACCGTGTCGCCGCTTCTCAGGCCACGGGCGTGCAGGGCTCCGGCGTACGCGGAAAGCAGTGTGGAGAGATCGCCACGCGTGACCGGACGACGGCCCGCAACGATCGCCGGGCCGGTGTCGGAGGGCCGCAGGCCCGAGATCAGTTCCTCGAACACGCGCTCACCGCGGATCCGGGCCGAGCGGGCCACTGCCCTGGTCGAGGTACCACCGCGCGGTGCGGATCACGCCGTACGCGCGCAGCCGGCGGGTCGAGTTCTCCACCACCATGGTCCGGCTGTGGACGATCGACGCGGTGGTGCGGCGGACCCGGTTGAGGAAGAGCCGGTCGGTCGGCGACGGGCGGCGCGGCATCCCGCCGCAGGCCTGGTAGAGCTCGGCGGTGATCGCCATGTTGTTGCCGGCGTGCATCCGGTACGGGGCGAGGAATCCGGATCCGCGGTGGGCGGGGCGGAGCCGGCCGAAGGCGGCGGCGAGCCCGACCAGCCCGGCGAAGACGGCGCGACCGGCGATCCCGTGCTCGTCGCGGCGCGCGGTGATCCGGCCGCAGACCAGGCCGGCGCCGTCGTCGAGCGCGGCGCGTGCGGCGGCCACCCAGCCGGGGCGCGGGATGCAGTCGGCGTCGGTACGGGCCAGCCGCGTCGCCCCGTGCGCGATCGCGTACCGGAAACCGGTGTCGACCGCGCAGCCCACGCCCTTCTCGGTCTCCACGATGCTCCGCACCCCGGGGACCACGGAGGCGGTGCCGTCGGTCGAGCCGTTGTCCACCAGGAGCAGGGTGAAGTCGGTGTCGGTCTGCTGGGCGAGAGCGGACAGGGTCTGGCCGATCCGGGCGGCCTCGTTGTACGCGGGAACGATCACCCAGAGCGTCACGGCTGCTCCAGCACCATGGTCATGATGCTGACGCCGCCGCCGAGCCCCATCAGCAGCACGCGGTCCCCGGGGTTCAGCCGGGGCCGGATCCTGGCCAGCTGGATCCCGAGCGTGGCGCTGGCCGTGTTGCCGAACTCGCCGACGGTCACCACGATCCGGTCGCGCGGGATTCCGGTGATCTCCAGGAACTGCTCCAGGTACGGATACGTCACCTGATGCACCAGGATGAAGGAGAAATCACGAAATTCCATGGAGCACCGGGACAGAACGCGGTCGAGGATGCTCGGACCGATCTTCTCGAAGACGGTCTTCAGCCGGTGCCCGTCCCCGGTGAAGTAGGTGTACTCGTCGCCCCGCGGATGCCGCGAGCCCCCACCGGGGATCCCGCCGACCTCCCAGTGCTCCGAGTGCGTCTCGGTGTCGACGTCCAGGATGCCGCCGGTCGCCACCGGCTCGACCACGACCGCCGCCCCCGCGTCGCCGAAGGTGAACCCGGCGAACGCCCGCCGGTCGGTCAGCGACGGCCGCATCACCCGGGTCGGCGTCTCCCCGGTCACCACCAGCGCCCGCCGCGCCCGCCCGGCCAGGATCATCGACCGGGCCAGGTCGATCCCGTTCACGAAGCTGTTGCAGGCGTTCGTCACGTCCAGCGCGTGCGCCCGGCTGCCCAGCTCCGCCTGCAGGATGTGCGCGGTGGCCGGCTCGACCATGTCCCGCGAGGCCGAGGCGAAGAGCAGCAGGTCCACGTCGAGCGGGTCGAGCCCGGCGTCGCCGAGCGCGGCACGGGCGGCGTGCCGGCCCAGGGTGGAGGCGTACTCGTCCGGCGCGGCCACCCGCCGCCGATCGATCCCGGTCAGCCGGGTGAAGAGGCCGCGGGGCAGGCGGGGCCCGCCGAGGCCCGCCTGCAGTGCGTCCGTGGTCATTTCACGATCGGGCAGGTACGCGCCGACGCCGGTGATCCCGACCCGCATGAACAGGCATTCCTCAACGCTGGACGATAGGGACGACCATCCTCACACCTGGTGTCCGGTGGCCGGCACCCACCGACGGGTCAGGATCTCCCGGATCGTTCGGCGGCGGGGCGGCGCCGCCACCTCGCGGAGCATCGCGCCGGCCTGCTCGTGGTCGAGCCGGGCGGCCGGGTCGCGGCGCAGCAGCCCGGTCAGCACCGGGGTGAGCGGCCCGGCCAGCAGCGGCGGGTCCGGCTGCTCGCTGCCGAGCGCGTGCAGCACGGCGGCGGTCGACGGCCGGGTGAACGGCGGGCGACCCTCGACCGCGTGGTACAGCGTCGCGCCGAGCGACCAGAGGTCGGAGCGGGCCGTGGAGACCTGCCGGAAGAGCCGCTCCGGGGCGACGTACTTCGGCGAGCCGAGCACGACCTGCGCGCGGGCCAGCGCTGCGATCCCGGAGAAGGTCACCGCCGGGGCGAAATCGATCAGCAGTACCCGGCCGTCGTCGCCGATCAGCACGTTGCCGGGCTTGACGTCGAGGTGCAGCACGCCGGTCTCCCGTCCGGCGCGCAGCCCGTCGAGCAGGGCCAGGCCGATCGCGGCGACCCGCTCCGGCGGCAGCGGGCCCTCCTCGGCGACCACCTGGTGCAGCGAGCGGGACGGCACGTACTCCATCGCGAGCCAGGGGCCGGCCGGGTCCGGGTGCACGTCGAAGGCGCGGATCACGTGCCGGTGCCGGATCCGGGCCGCGGCGCGGGTCTCGGTGAGCGCCCAGCGCCGGACGACCCGCCGCTGCTCCGGCGCGAGGCCCTCGGGGACGGTGCACTGCTTCAGCGCCACCAGGTCGGGGAGACCGAAATGGTAGGCCTGCGCGAGCCAGACGTGGCCGAGGCCGCCGGTGGCCAGGGGACGGATGATGCGGTAGCGCCCGGCGATGACGTCACCGCTGGTCGCGTTGCCCATCGTCACCATGCCGCCACCTCGGGTCGACGAATCCGGCAGTGCCACCGACAGTACTTTGCGTACGCATCTGATCACTGTCGGATATCGGGCGGTCCCGATGAGGTGGGATCGTAGGCCGATTACGGCCTGTGACGCAACCTCTCGTAGAGCGGCCGATCAGTCGCCGTCACGGCGACGTCCAGGACGTAGGGCCCAGGATGTCGCAGGGCTCGGTCGAGAGCTTCCGGGAATGCCGCGGCCGTCGTCACGCGGGCGCTTGAACAGCCAAAACCTTGGGCTATGGCCGGGAAGTCAATGCCGGGTAACGTCGTTCCGGGTGTCGAGTGGATGCCGATCCGGCGGGCTAGACCGGACACCGCCTCGTACCTCTGGTTATTGAGTATCAGCACGGTGAGTGACGCATCTCGCTGTGCCGCGGTCCACAGCGCCTGAATCGAGTACAGGCTGGACCCGTCGCCAGTGACGCAGATCACTCGCTCGCCGGCCAGTGCTCGTCCCACCGCGACCGGAATCCCCCATCCGAGAGCGCCACTCCCGGTGGTCACGAATCCCCGTGGCCGGGTGATCGGGATCACCTCGTGCAGCGTGTCCTTGTGCGACGGAGCCTCCTCCACCAGCACCGCCCCGTCCGGCATCGCCGCACCGAGCGCCGACAGAACCCCCGCGGCCGCCAGCGGGTCGTTCAGGTGGGGCGCCTCCCGCTTCGTCGCTTTTTCATCAGGTACGCCGTCCGGGCCCCCCGCCGCGCTCAAAAGGCGGCCCCCGCCGGGCCCGATCTCGTCGAGCAGCGCGCGCGCCCCCACCCGGATCGTGCTCAGCAGACTCGTGCCGGCCGCCGCCCACGCCGTGGCCGCCGGATCGCAGTCCAGGTGGAAGAGCCGGGTCCGGTCCGGCACGAACGCCCCCTCGGTGTGCACGTGACAGGTGAACACCGGCGCGCCCAGCACCAGGACCACGTCGTAGCGCCCGAGGACCTCGGCTATCGACGTGCGTACCGGAGAGAGATGTCCCCGGAAGAGCGGGTGATCCTCGGGGAAGGCGGCCCGGCTCGCCATCGGCGCCGCCCACACGGCCGCTCCCAGCGTCTCGGCGAGCGCGACGGTCTCCGCCCAGGCGCCGTCCTCGTCCACCCCCGGACCGGAGACGATCGCCGGCCGGCGGGCCTCGCGCAGCGCGCCGGCCACCTCCCGCAGGGCATCCGGTTCGGGACCGAAACCGCCGTGGACCGTGCGTACCGGAACGGGGTCGGCCTCCTGATCCCAGTCGTCCTCGGGGATGGAGAGGAAGACCGGACCGCGCGGCGGCGTCGTCGCCACCCGGCAGGCCTCGGCGAGCGCGCCCGGCACCGCCGCCGCCCGCTCCGGCTGATGCGACCACTTCACGTAGGGACGGGGGAAGAGCGCGGGCTCGTCCGCGCCGAGGAACGGCCGGGTGGGCAGCATCGCCCGGGTCTGCTGCCCGGCGATCACCACCAGCGGGATCCGGTCCCGGTACGCGTTGAAGATCGCACCGAGCGCGTGCCCGACCCCGCCCGCCGAGTGCAGGCTGACGAGGGCGGGCCCGCCCGTCGCGATCGACCATCCGGCCGCCATCCCGGCCGCGGACGCCTCCTGGAGCGCGAGGACGTAGTCGACGTCGGCCGGCCAGTCCCGGAACATCCGCAGCTCGGTCGACCCGGGATTACCGAACCAGGTGGTCAGCCCGGCCCGGCGGCAGACATCGAGGAACGTGCTTCGCACATCGCCCATCCGCCGACTGTCTCACTCCAGGGGCAGATCCAGGTAGGAGCCGCCGCCGATGGTGATCGAGTCACCGGACGCGTTCTCGTCGTAGTACAGGGGATCGACGGTGTCCACGACCAGCGTCAGCGAGTGCCCGGCCGGCATGTCGTACGCGGCGGAGAAGAGGTCGACGTCGACGCTCCGGGTTCCGGTCGACGTGCCGAGCCAGCTCACCGGCGCGTGGGTGACCAGCGTGGCGGTGCCGAGCGCGTCCAGGTCGTAGAGGTACGCGACCAGCGTGCCGGTCGCCGCGGTGCCGGAGAGCTCCAGGTGGACCCTGGGGGTGCCGCGGATGTGGGTGACCGTGGAGGGGCGCTCGGAGGCCCAGACGCCGGCCCGGCTCCGGTCCACGAAGGGCAGCCAGACCGACGGCTGGATGCCGGTGAACGCGGAGATCCCGTTGGTCAGCAGCACCACGCCGCCGTTCGCGATGGTGTCCTTGTCGGCCGGGAGCTTCTTGGTCCAGCCGGAGGAGACCGCGCCGCCGAGCAGTCCGGTGCCGTCCAGCGTGCGGATCTTGCCGAGGCCGTACCGGGATGTGCTCCCGGTCAGGTCGGCCCAGTCGGCGTACGTCTCGCCGCTCGTGTTCAGCCCGGTGATCTGGACCTGCGGCTCGTCCTGCGCGCCGTTGTCCACGCCGGCCAGGTAGTGGTCGAACCACTCGTACAGGTCGGTCCAGACCGCGTTCGGCAGCCCGGCCAGGCCGGTGAGCTCGGCGATCGCGTGGTCACCCGGCCGCAGCTCCAGGCGCTTCGGCCCGGTCAGCCCGGTGAAGAAGCTCTGCCACTGGTTCGGCGGGAAGAACGAGTCGCCCCAGCCGTTCTCGATCAGCACGGCCGGCTGGTTCGCGTTGATCCGGCTCAGGTAGGTCTGCGCCGAGCGGAGCTTCGCCCACGCCTGCACCTGGTCCACGTTCCTGTTCGCGGCGAAGTCCGAGAGCATCGTCGAAAGCTCCTCGCTCGGGTTGCCGACCAGCTGGGCCGCGAGCGAGAGCAGCCCGGACGACTGCAGGTGCCGGGTCGATCCGGAGTAGAGCGAGTAGCCCAGGTCCGACCAGCCGCTGAGGACGCCGGCGACCTTGATGCGCTTGTCGAACGCGGCGCCGAGAAGGCTGATGCCGGCGCCGTACGAGATGCCCGCGGCGCCGATCCGGTCCGGGTCGGTGGCGGTGTGCGCGATCGTCCAGTCGATCACCAGCGAGAGGTCGGCCATGTCCAGCGACCCGGCCGTGTCGATCTCGCCGCCGGAGAACCACCAGCCACGCGGGGTGTAGGACACGACCACGTAGCCCTTGCCGGCCAGGATCTGCGCCTGGGCCAGGTACTCCGCGTCGTTCAGGCCCCAGCTGGACGGGAAGACGATTGCCGGGTGATCCGAACCGGACGCCGGGGCGATCCAGTTGGCTTTCAGCACCGTACCGCCGGAGCCGGATATGTCCACGGCCTGGAAGCCCGTGGTGGCCGATGCCGCGGAAGCGGGTGCGCCCACGCCGGCGAGTACGGCTACACCCAGCAGAAACGCGATCAATGCCGACAGGAGACGGCGTGGCGCCATAGCGCACTCCTTGGGGGAACGGGGGGTATGGCGACCGGTCGTGGCGGCAGCGTAGGGAGCGGTACCGAGAAAGTGAAGGTGATGACATTCTCGTTACCGACCGGTAACGTGACCGGTCGGTAGTAAGGGGGTGCGAGTGTTGTACGGAGCCCCGACGGCGCGCCGCCGTGACGCCCAGCGCAACCGTGCGGCCATCGTCCTGGCCGCGAACGAGGTGCTGGCCGGCAGCGACGCGGTCGCCCCGATCCCGGAGATCGCCCGCCGTGCCGGCGTCGGCCAGGCCACGCTCTACCGGCACTTCGCCGACCGGAACGCGCTCACCGCCGCCGTCATCGAATACCAGCTGGAACGCCTGGAGGAGGCGGCCGCCTCGCTGGCCGGCGAGCCGGACGGCTTCCGCCGGCTGCTGCACGCGGTGCTGCACAACCAGATGACCATGCGTGGCCTGGTCACCCTGGTCCGCCGCCTCGACCCGGCCACCCAGGAGCGCTACCGGCTGCGCGCGGTCGCCGCGCTCACCGGGCCGATGCTGCGCGCCCGCGAGCTCGGCAACATCCGCCCGGACCTGAAGCCCGCCGACATCTCCCTGCTCTTCGTCATGGTCCAGGGCGTCGGCACGGCCCCTTCCGACGCCGACCGCGCGATAGCCCTGGTCCTCGACGGCATCTGCCGCCCCTGACGCCTCCCACGGTCGTGCCGATTCCGTCTACCGCTCGCTCGGGCCCGTCGTGCTCTGGCGGAACGACGGCGACCGCCTCGTCCCCCTCGTGGACTCCCTCCGGCCTACCGGTCGTCACCGGCCCGGACCAACGTCGTCACACGGCCGGGCCATCCGAGAGGCACGGCGGGTACGTGGCATCCATGCGGACATCCGCCGGCTGAGAATGACTCCCAGGTTTGCTGGGTACCGTGAGGACTCGGGTCGGTGACCAGCGAGGGAGTTGATGTCCGCCGTGGGCGGATACGGGTGGCAGGTCGTACTGGTCGTCGTTCTCGTGCTGCTCAACGCGGCCTTCTCCGGCAGTGAGATGGCGTTGATCTCGCTGCGGGAGAGCCAGTTGCAGAGGCTGGAGCGGCAGACACGCACCGGGCGCACGCTCGCCCGGCTGGCCCGGGATCCGAACCGGTTCCTGGCCACCATCCAGATCGGCATCACGCTCGCCGGCTTCCTGGCCTCGGCGGCGGCCGCGGTCTCGCTGGCGCAGCCGCTGATCGAGCCGCTCGGCTTCCTCGGCGACGCCGCCGAGCCGGCCTCGATCGTGGTCGTCACCATCGTGCTGACCTTCTTCACGCTGGTCGTCGGCGAGCTGGCGCCCAAACGCGTCGCCATGCAGCGCGCCGAGGGCTGGGCGCTGCTGGTGGCCCGCCCGCTGGACGTGCTCGCGACCCTCTCCCGCCCGGTGATCTGGCTGCTCGGCAAGGCGACCGACCTGGTGGTCCGGGCGGCCGGCGGCGACCCGGACGCGGCCCGCGAGGAGGTCAGCACCGAGGAGATCCGCGACATGGTCGCCCAGCAGCAGGAGTTCACCCCCGAGCAGCGGACCATCATCAGCGGCGCCTTCGACATCGCCGACCGCATCCTGCGCGAGATCCTGGTGCCCCGCCGCGACGTGCTGATCCTCCCGGCCGACCTGCCCGCCGCCGAGGGGCTGACCCGGCTGGTCGCCGGTGGTCACTCGCGGGCACCGGTCACCGGACCGATGGGGCTCGACGACGTGCTCGGTGTGGTGCACCTGCGTGACCTGGTCGGCGCCGACGGCGTCGTCTCCGGCCACATGTACGCGCCGCTCTTCCTCCCCGAGACCCTCAAGATCTCCGACGCGATGCGCCAGCTCCGCACCCAGCGCCAGCAGCTCGCGATGGTGGTCGACGAGCGCGGCGCCATCGACGGCATCGTGACCATGGAGGACCTGGTCGAGGAGGTGGTCGGTGAGATCTACGACGAGACCGACCGCGACGTGCAGTCGGTGATCCACGAGGACGACGGGGCGATGCTGCTGCCCGGGACCTTCCCGATCCACGACCTGCCGGACATCGGCGTCGACATCGACGAGGAGGACGAGGGCGACTACACCACGGTCGCCGGTCTGGTCCTGGCCCGCCTCGGCCACATCCCGACGGCGCCCGGCGAGACGGTCGCCGTCGACGGTCACACCGCCGAGGTGGTGGAGATCACTGGACGGGCCATCACCAAGCTCCGCCTGCGGCCTCTCGCCCCGAGCGAGCCCGAACCGGTCGGCTGACCGAGCGGACTGCGTCGCCGAACCACTACTCTGCGCCAGTGTCGTTGATCATCGCGCTCTCCCTGCTGGGCGTGGTGCTCGCGTTCGCGGTGGCACGTCCCCGGGAGCTTCCCGAGGCCGTTGCCGCGGTGCCCGCGGCGCTGCTCGCCATCGTGGTCCATCTGGTCAGCCCGGCGGCGGCCCTCTCCGAGGTACGTGCCCTCGCGCCCACCGTGCTCTTCCTCGCCGCCGTCCTGGTGCTGGCGTTCGCCGCGGAACGGCACGGCGTCTTCGCGTACGTCGGGGAAGTGGCCGCGGAGCGCAGCGGAGGCAGCCCCCGCAGGCTGCTGACCGCGGTCTTCGCGGTCGCGGCGGTGACCACCGCGGTGCTGAGCCTGGACGCCACCGTGGTCCTGCTGACGCCGGTGGTCTTCGCCATCACGGCCCGGGTCGGTGTGCGCCCGCGCCCGCACGTCTACGCCTGCAACCACCTGGCCAACTCGGCGTCGCTGCTGCTCCCGGTCTCCAACCTGACCAACCTGCTGGCCTTCGCGGCGAGCGGCCTGACCTTCGCCGGGTTCGCGGCCCTGATGGCGGTCCCGTGGGTGGCGGTGGTGGCGGTCGAGTACCTGGTCTTCCGACTCTTCTTCGCCAAGGATCTGGCCGCGGAGCCCGCCCTGGTCGGCACCGCCCCGGCCGGCTCGCCCGCCCCGGGCGACGGGGTCACGCCGGTCGCCGCGCCGCGCTACGCCCTCGGGGTGCTCGCCGCGACGCTCGCCGGGTTCGGCGTCCTGCAGCCGCTCGGCGTCGAACCGGCCTGGGTCGCGGCGGTCGGGGCGCTCGCCCTCGGCGTGCCGCTGCTGCGACGGCGGGAGGTCCGGTTCACCACGCTGCTGGCCAAGACCGACCCGGCGTTCTGCGCGTTCGTGCTCGCGCTCGGCGTGGTGGTCCTCGCGGTCCGCGACAACGGCCTCGGCGATGTGGTGAACGCCCTCGTTCCGTCGCAGGCCGGGCTGTTCGGGCTGCTCGGCGCGGCCTGCCTGGCGGCGATCCTGGCCAACCTGCTCAACAACCTGCCCGCGACGCTGGTGCTGATCCCGGCGGTCGCCCATTCACCGGGCCTGCTGCTGGCGGTGCTGATCGGGGTGAACGTGGGGCCGAACCTGACGTACGTGGGTTCGCTCGCCACGCTGCTCTGGCGCCGGATCCTGACCGCCCGCGGCGCGGCTCCCCGGAGCGTCGAGTTCCACCTGCTCAGCGCGATCACGGTCCCGCTCTGCCTGGTGGCGGCGGTGGTCGCGCTCTGGGCGGGCCTCCGGATCTCCGGCGTCTAGTCCGGTTTCCGCGACGCGGGCTGGTCCGGTTTCCGCGACGTGGGCTGGTCCGGTTTCCGCGACGCGGGCTGGTCCGTGACAGTGGTGCGCAGGGCCGTCAGGGCGCTGCGCATCTCGCCGCGCAGGTCGACGGCGTCCGCCGAGTCCACCCAGCGCCGGAACCCCACCCGCAGCACCACCATCCCCGCCTCGGCTGCGAGCGTCGCCTCCGGTTCGGCGACCCCGCGGTCGCGCAGGCCCCCGGCGAGCGCCCCGGCCAGCCGGGACATCTTGATCAGCTCGCGTTCCCGCAGCTCGGCGTTGAGGTCGATGATGCTCTGCCGGCGGCGCGAGTGCTCCCGGTCGGTGCCGAGCAGCTCCGCCACGGCGTCCAGCACGATCGCCACCGCCTCCATCGGGGTGGCGCCGTCGGGTGCCGTGCCGAGGGCGCGTGACAGCTCGGCCAGCAGGTACTCCGACCCGCCGAAGAGCACCTCGCGCTTGTCCGCGTAGTGCCGGAAGAACGTCCGCGCGGTCACCCCGGCCCGCTGCGCGATCTCAGCGACCGTCGTCTGCTCGAAGCCGCGTTCGACGTACAACTCCATGGCAGCCTCGTGAAGGCGGCCCGCCGCACCCGGCTCCCAGCGTCCCATGCCGTGATCGTAGTCATGTCACACGGTGACATCGTTTGCGCTATGGTCATGTCATCAAGTGACATCACGTCTCCGGAAGGCACAGCCATGCGCGTATTCGTCACCGGTGCCAGCGGCTGGATCGGCTCCGCCACCGTCACCGAACTCCTCGCCGCCGGGCACCGGGTCACCGGCCTGGCCCGTTCCGACGACGCCGCCACCACGGTCGCCGCCCTGGGCGCCGAGGTCCGCCGCGGCTCCCTGGACGACCTCGACGTGCTGCGCGCCGCGGCCGCCGAGTCCGACGGGGTGGTCCACATGGGCTACAACCACGACTTCAGCAGGATGGCCGACGCGGCCGCGACCGATCAGGCCGCGATCGCCGCCCTCGGCGAGGCCCTCGACGGCACCGGCGGCGCTCTCGTGATCGCTTCCGGTCTCGCGGGGCTCGGCTCCGGCGGCCTGATCACCGAGGAGGACCCGGTCCCGTCCGCCGCCCACCCGCGTGCCGCCAGCGCCGCCCTGGCCCTCTCCTTCGCCGAGCGCGGGGTGCGTCCCTCGATCGTTCGCTTCGCTCCGACCGTGCACGGTCCGGGGGACCACGGCTTCGTCGCCACCCTTGCGCGGATCGCCCGGGAGAAGGGCTTCTCCGCGTACGTCGGCGACGGCTCGAACCGCTGGCCGGCGGTGCACCGCGCCGACGCGGCGGTCCTGGTGCGCCGCGCCGTCGAGGACGCCCCGCCCGCCTCGATCGTGCACGCGATCGCCGAGGAGGGCGTACCCACCCGCACCATCGCCGAGGCGATCGGCGAGGGCCTCGGCATCCCCAGCCGCTCGATCCCGGCCGAGCAGGCCCCCGACCACTTCGGCTGGATGGCCATGTTCTTCTCCGCCGACCTCCCCGCGTCCAGCGAGCTGACCCGCGCCCGCTTCTCCTGGACTCCGACCCACCCGACCCTGCTCGACGACCTGAAGGCGGGCTACTACACCAGCTGAGAACCGGCCGTGGTTCCCCCGGACGCGGTCACGGCGAGCGCCTGCGGTCTCGATCCGCACATCTCCGTGGCGTACGCGAAACTGCAGGGCGCAAGAATCGCGCGAGAGCGAGGCCTCACCCTGGAGGAGGTGTACCCGCTGATCGAGCGGAATACCACCGGGCGCGCCCTGGGTTTCCTGGGAGAGCCGGGCGTGAACGTCCTGACGCTGAACCCGGGTCCGGATGAAACCCCTCCAACCACCCCGGCCACCACCCCTAAAACGACTGAAGGCCCTCTCCATGGCACGCGGTGAGTTACGGATCTATCTGGGCGCGGCGCCCGGCGTCGGCAAGACCTACGCCATGCTCGAGGAGGCGCACCGGCGGGCCGAGCGCGGCACCGACGTGGTCGTCGCCCTGGTCGAGACGCACGGCCGCAGGCACACCGCTGCCATGATCGGCGAGCTGGAGACGGTGCCGCGCCGGGAGCTGACCTATCGCGGCGTGGCCTTCACCGAGATGGACCTGGACGCGGTGCTGGCCCGCCGCCCCGAGCTGGCCGTGGTCGACGAGCTCGCGCACACCAACGTGCCCGGCTCGGCGAACGCCAAGCGCTGGCAGGACGTGCAGGCGCTGCTGGACGCCGGGATCGACGTGCTGAGCACGGTCAA
>NZ_JBFAYF010000062.1:0-52819 GCF_040681165.1 Actinoplanes sp. NPDC051851
CCTCAACGCCTTCGACCTTGCCTTCGAAGGACGCCTCACCACAGGCCGTAACTGACCTTCAAAAAATCGAGTTACACCGTTTTCTTGACACTCCCTCGTAGCCGACCACCGCGACGTCGTCGGGGACGCGCCGGTCGGTCCGGTGCAGGGCCTCCAGGGCGCCGGCGGCCATGGTGTCGGAGGCCACGAAGATCGCGTCGAGGTCGGGGGCGTGCTGTAACAGCCGAGTGGTGGCCGTGGGAGCGCAGGTAGGTGACGGCCTGGCGGGCGCCGTCGCGGTCGTCCGAGGTCACGTAGGAGACCTGGCGTTCGTGGCCGAGCGGGACGCCGCAGGTCACCACCGGGACCCGGCGCTCGATCAGCTCGGCGAGGACGGCCGAGGAACGGGGTGCGGACCGTAACAGGCGTCGCCTTTTGAGCGGAACGGTTTTCGGGCCGTGGAGCGTACGGGAGAAGAGAAGCGGGCGGCATGCCGGAAAGCCTGCCGCCCGCGGGGTTTCTCAGGCGGCTGCGGAGCGGCCCGCCGTGCGGCCGGAGAAGAGGCAACCGCCGAGGAAGGTGCCCTCCAGCGAGCGGTAACCGTGGACGCCGCCGCCGCCGAAACCGGCGACCTCTCCGGCCGCGTAAAGGCCGGAGATCGGGTTTCCGGAAGCGTCGAGAACCCGGGACTGGAGGTCGGTCTGGAGGCCGCCGAGCGTCTTGCGGGTGAGGATGTTCAGGCGGACGGCGACCAGCGGGCCCGCATCCGGGTCGAGGATCTTGTGGACCGAGGCGGTGCGGGCGAGTGAGTCACCGAAGTAGGTCAGGGCGTTGCGGATGCCCATGACCTGGGCGTCCTTGCTGAACTGGTGCTGGGTCTCGCGGTCGCGTGCCTCGATCTGCAGGCGCAGCTTGTCGTAGTCGATCAGGTTGCTGCCGGTCAGCCGGTTCATGCCGGTGACCAGTTCGGGGAGGGTGTTCGCGATGACGAAGTCCTCGCCGTACTTCTCGAAGTTCTGAATGGGCTCGGGGGTCTGCCAGATGCGGCTGAGCAGCAGCCAGATGTCCTTGTTGGTGAGGTCGGGGTTCTGCTCGGAACCGGAGAGCGCGAACTCCTTGTCGACGATTTTCTGGGTCGTGACGAACCAGGAGTAGTCGTATCCGGTGCCGATGATGGAACCGAGCGTGTGCATGGTGTCGTAGCCGGGGAAGTCGGGGGCGGAGAAACGCTTTCCCTCGGCGGTGAACCAGAGCGACGACGGACCCGGCAGAATGCGGATGCCGTGGTTCGGCCAGATCGGCGCGAAATTCGTCAGGCCCTCGGTGTAATGCCACATCCGGTCCGGGTTGACGATCCGCGCGCCGGCCTTCTGCGTGATCGCGAGCATCCGGCCGTCGACGTGCGCGGGCACCCCGGTGATCATCTTCTTCGGCGCGGCGCCGAGACGGGCCGTCGGCCAGTTCTGCCGGATCAGGTCGTGGTTGGCGCCGATGCCGCCGGAGGTGACGATCACGACGGGGGCTTTCAGTTCGAAATCGCCGATCACGGTACGGCTGGAGGAGACGCCCCGGGCCGCGTCACTCGCCTCGAGGATGGCTCCGCGTACCCCGGTCACCGCGCCGCCGGACGTGGTGATCTCGTCGACCCGGTGCCGGTACTTGAACGTCACCTTGCTGCTCGCCTTGACCTTGTTGGCGAACGGCTCGACGATCGCCGGGCCGGTGCCCCAGGTGACGTGGAAGCGCGGCACCGAGTTGCCGTGCCCGTCCGCGAGGCCGCCGCCGCGCTCGGCCCAGCCCACCGCCGGGAACCACTGGAGTCCGAGACCGGCCAGCCAGGAACGCTTCTCGCCGGAGGCGAACTGTACGTACGCCTGCGCCCACTTGTACGCCCAGTAGTCCTGCCCGGTGGGGTCGTCGATGCCGCGGTCGAAGCCCGCCGCGCCGAGCCAGTCCTGCCAGGCCAGGTCGTAGGAGTCGTAGACGCCCATCAGGACCTGCTCGACCGAGTTGACGAAGAACAGCCCGCCGAACGACCAGAAGGCCTGCCCGCCCAGGTTGTTCGCGTTCTCCTGGTCGAGCAGCAGCACCTTCTTCCCGGCGGTGATCAGTTCGGTGGTGGCGACCAGCCCGGCCAGCCCGTGACCGACCACGATCGCGTCGGCGTCGTAGGTGGTCGCCGCCGCGAAGGCGGGTGTCGCGTAGGCGGCGGTGGCCGCGGTGCCTGCCATGATCAGCGCCGAGCGCCGGGTGATTCCGTCCATGCACCGTTTTTTATCGGTCCTGGTCGATGGCGGGTAGTCGTTGACCGCCAAAGCCCGGGGGCCGTGTTGTCGCCGGACGCCGATCCGCTGCACCCTGTTACCTGTGAACGACGACCCGCACCTGCGCGAGCTCGCCCTGCTGCGGCGGGTCCGCGACCGGATCGACCGGGACTACGCCCAGCCGCTGGACGTCGAGGCGCTCGCCCGCGGGGTGCACCTCTCGGCCGGGCACCTGAGCCGCAAGTTCCGGGCGGCGTACGGGGAATCGCCGTACAGCTACCTGATGACCCGCCGGATCGAACGGGCGATGACCCTGCTGCGCCGGGGCGATCTGAGCGTGACCGAGGTCTGCTTCGCGGTCGGCTGCCAGTCGCTCGGCACGTTCAGCACCCGCTTCTCCGAGCTGGTCGGGATGTCGCCGAGCGAGTACCGCCGCCGGGCCGCCGGGGACGCCGCGGGGCTGCCCGGATGCGTCGTCAAACAGGTCACCCGGCCGATCAGGAATCGAGAAGCGGGGCCGCGTCCGGGCCACCTACGGTGAACGCATGGAACTCACCATTCACTCGTCCTTCCTCCCCGCCGACGACCCGGAGAAGTCGCTCGCGTTCTACCGCGACGCCCTCGGTTTCGAGGTCCGCGGCGACGTCGGCCAGGGCACCATGCGCTGGATCACCGTCGGGCCCAAGGGGCAGCCGCAGACGTCGATCGTGCTGCACCCGCCGGCGATCGATCCCGGGCTCACCGACGCCGAGCGCCGCACCATCGCCGAGATGATGGCGAAGGGCAGCTACGCGACGATCGTCCTGTCGACGCCGGACCTGACCGGTGCCTTCGACCGGGTGCAGGCCACCGGCGCCGAGGTGGTCCAGGAGCCGACGGACCAGCCGTACGGCATCCGGGACTGCGCCTTCCGCGACCCGGCCGGCAACATGGTCCGGATCAACCAGGTGGCCGCCGCCTGACGACGACGTGCCGGGCCACCGCCTGACGGGGTGCCGGGCCGTCGCGGATGACACCGTCGCGGGCGCCGGCTGCCCGGGCGCGTCACCGGGGCCGGTACAGCATCGTCCACTTCTCCACCAGGGTGAACCCCAGGTCGCGGTAGACCGGCAGGCCGTCGTCGGAGGCGTGCAGGAACGCGGTGCGGGCGCCTGCCGACCGGGCGGCGGCCAGCAGCGCCGCGGTGACCGCGCGACCGTGACCACGGCGGCGGTGGGCCGCGGGCACGGCCACCCCGAACACGCCGACCATGTCGTGGACCAGCACGCCGAGCGCCGTGGCCACGATGCCGCCGCCGGGCTCCTCGACGGTGACCGCGCGGACCCCGGGGAGGTTCAGGGTGGCGGCGGAGGCGAACAGGTCGTAGGTGTCCAGCGTGCCGCCGAACCCGTCGGCCATCGCCCGCTGGAAGCGGCCACTCTCGTCCGGGCCGCGCAGCGTGTACCGCGGTGCGCCGGGTTCGCTTTCGGTCAGATCCTTGATCATGAAGGGGAGCTGCCGGCGTGCGGTGAGGCCGCGCTCCCTCGCCGTACGCTCGATCAGGTCGTCGACCTCGTCGCCGCGGACCTGGACGGCCCACGCGGCGTCCGTGCTGATCGACCGGGCGGCCGACGCGACCTCGGCCGCGTCGGCGGGATGGCGGGTACTGATCACGCCGTTGACGAACGCGAACGGCGAGTCGGTCGTCAGCACGGTGGTGCCCCGCTCGCCGCGGCGCACGGTGGCGCCGTCCCGGGTCGAGGCGAGCAGCGCGATGGCGGCGAGCCAGGCCTCGGCGGCCGCATCGACATCCTTGATCACGCCGTCACTCTAGCCCGGGGCCTCCTACCTAGAATCCTAGGATGCTGTAGGCGCTGTGAACGGGGGCGCGCACAACGTATTCGCAACCGATTGGCACCCCGGGGCACAGGGCAGGCACAGAACGTGAGCAGACAGTGGGTGATACCCCACGGTTCACGGTTCTAGGGAGCGTCACCATGCGCCAGCGTTACCTCTCCGTCCTGCTCGCCGCAGTCACCGGTGTGGCGATGAGCGGTCTCCTCGTGGCGCCGGCCTACGCCCTGCCGACCGGCCGCAAGGCGAACCCGGCGATCGCGTCGGCCGCGACCACCGTCGAGGGGACCGTGGTCAGCGTCGCGGCGGGGACGATCACGCTGCGGCAGAGCGACGGTACGACGGTGACCGTCACGGTGGGTGCCGGGGCGACGATCACGGTGGACGGTGCCGAGGTGGCGCTGGCCGAGATCCCGGCCGGGGCGCGGCTGCGGGCGGTGGGCACGGAATCCCGCCGGGGCTTCGTCGCGTCACAGGTGGAGGCCGCGACGACGTGGGTGGCGAGCTACTCGGGCGCGGTGTCGGCGGTGGACGCCCACTCGGTCACCCTCGGCGGGGGCGTCACGGTGGGTGTGTCTCCGGCGGCGTCGGTCACCGTCGACGGTGCGATGGGGACGTGGACGTCGCTCACGCCCGGTTCCCAGGTCACTCTCGCCGGTCTCGAAACCGCTTCCGGGGTACGCACGGCGGGCACCGTCACGGCCGTCTCCGCCTGGGATCTGCGCGTGACGGGGACGCTCTCGGCGGTGGACCCGGATCTCCGGACGCTGACCGCGGAGACCACGACGGGCCCGGTCACCGTGGAGGTCGCCGCCGACGCCGAGATCACGCTCGACGGCGCGCCGATCGGTCTGCCGCTGCTGCCCCTGGACACGATCCTGTGGCTGAGCGGCACCGAGGGCGCGGCCGGTGTGCGTACCGTGAACCGGGTCGAAGCCACCACGCAGCCCGGCACCGAGCAGCGGCCCAAGCGCAGCTGAGGCTCGCGCCGGGGCCGGATCGCAAGGGCCGGGCGGGAGTTCAGGACGTCAGCGGGCCGCGCAGGATCTCGCGGGCCCGGCTCTCGTCGCCGGTGAGCGTCGCCCAGGGCAGCGGGCCGCGGCTCCAGAGGGCGAGCAGCAGTTCCGCGGCGGTGCCGCCGAGTGTGGCGACCGGCTCGCCGGGGCCGAGGGCCCAGGACGTGCCGAGGTCGGTGGCGGTGAGCCGGACGGCGCCGGTGGGTGCGGTGGCGAGTCCGCGTTTGACCATGCGGGGCACGAAGATCTCGATCACCTCGGCAATGCCGTCCCCGCAGAGTTCCGGGTCGAGGGTGCTCGTCCGGCCGAGGGCGTGCTCGGCGTCCCAGCGGTGCACCAGGGTCTCCAGGCAGCGGCGGCGGCGCCAGAACGCGACGGTGTGCGGCGGCGCGAAGGTCCACGCCTCGGTCTCCGGCGCGGTGTGCAGGGCCTCGGTGAGCACCCGGACGCTCTCGGCGAACCAGTCGCGCGGGTCGCCGTCGGGGATCGGCGGCGCGTAGTCGCCCCGCTTCTCCCGGATCGCCGCGGCGGACCAGAGGTTGCCCTGGCCGAGGTGCCCGGCCAGATCCCGCAGCGTCCAGTCGCCGCAGTGCTCGACCGGCGCGCTCAGGTCGCCGTCCAGGCAGTCCCGGAAGGCGGCGTGGTCGCGGTCGAGCAGCGTCAGGTAGTCCAGGGTCACGGCCGGACCCTATCGAATGCTCAGCCGTGCAGGTGTCCCGTCAGCGGGTCGTAGCGATATGTCCGTCGTCGCGTGCCGGCGCGGCCGCGGGTCTCCAGGCGCAGGCGGCCGTGGTGGACGTCGTCGGTGGCGTGGACGGTGCGCCAGAGCCGCCCGCCGCGCAGGATCCGCAGCCGTCCGGTGAAGTCGCCGGCGGCGCCGGCTATCGCGTAGGCGGGGCCGCGCGGCGGGCGGATGTCCAGGCCGCCGTCGGGGTGGATCACGGTGGTCAGGACCGTGGTGCCGTCGGCGTCGCGGATCGGTGCGGGCTCGCCGGCGAAGTACCGGGTACGCCCGGCGCCCTGCCGGTCCTGGCCGTTGTAGTACGTGCGGCCGCGCCGGTCGAGCCAGAAGTGCGGCACGGTGGCGTGCGGGGCGCCGAGGGTGGCGCCGGGGTAGTACGAGAGGTGCCAGTGCGCCGGGTTGTCGTGGTGCAGCGGGTTGTTGGTCTCGAACCCCATCAGCGCGAAGAAGTGCCCGCGCCGGCGAGCCGCGGCGGTGAGTCCGGAAGCGATCAGGATCTCCCGGGCCGCGAGGGTCCAGGAGAGCACCGCCCGGGTCTCGCCGGTGGGCCAGCGGACGGTCTGCCAGTGCCCGGCGGCGCGGTTCGGGTCGTTGTGCTCGACGTGCCAGTAGAGCCCGCTGGCCGGGGAGCTGAGCCGGCTCCACATCTGCACGGTGGGGGAGTCGGCGGCCGGGGTGGCGCGGTGCACCGGCACGGTGACCCGGACCCGGCCGTGTGAGCGGTGCAGGGTGAGCCGGCGGTCACCGGCGATGACCGCGGCGATCCGCTGCCCGGGCCAGGCGAGGTCGACCCGGATCCCGTCCTCGTCGCGGGGCCCGTGCACGAACGCGAGGAGTTCGGCGCGGCTGGCCGTCCGGTGCCGGAGCGTGTATCCGGGTGGCAGCAGGATCTCGGGGACGGTGGGCGGTCCGGGCACGGCGCGGACGATCCGCAGGGCGGCGTACGCCCCGGGCGCGCCCCCGGCGAGGAGCAGGCCGCTCGCGGCGAACAGTTCACGACGGCTGAGTCGAACGGGCACGGCGGCCTCCGAGGGGTCGGCGGTGACGGGTCCGGTCCCCTGTTCAACGACCCGTGTCCATGACGGCGGCGGGGGGTGGTCGCCCGTTAGCGGGTCTGAGACACCCGCTCCACGCGTCGACCCTCACCGATCCGGCGTCCGATTCTGGACAGTCTCCGTTCCGGGCGCCGTTTCTGGCTGGTGCTGAGGGGTGACCCTGCTGGTCACATCTGGACCACCTGGGCGGACGCCGGATCCCGTGACAGGGTGCCGCCCGCCCGAACACTCGCCGCCCGCGGATCGTCGGCTCCGCCGGCCAGGGCTCGTTCGTGGACCGGCTGGGCGGTACCCCGCAGGCGGTGAGCCGGCGGTCCAGGGCGCCTCGGGCCGGTCGGCTGGCTTTCCGGGGTGTCTCAGGCCCTCCGAGTGACCCCCGAGCACCAGCCGCGCCGGGAAAGCTGGTGCTCACGGGTCACTCGAGCCCGCCGAGGCACCCCTGACCACCAGCCACCAAGATCATCCCCGCTGTTGATCATGAAATGTTGATCAAGTCCGGCCAGCCGGGGCCCACCCCGACCGGCGGAACTGGCATGTCGTGATCACGATCGTGGATATGCCGGGGGTGCCGCGGTGGGCTAGCGTCGGCGGCATGGGGGAGGTCGCGCTCTCGGCGGGGACCGTCGAGTATGAGGACACCGGTGGGGACGGGCCGGTGCTGGTGTTCCTGACCGGGCTGTTCGTCGGGGCCACCCTGTGGCGGCACGTGGTCGCCGATCTGTACCGGGATCACCGGTGTGTGGTGCTGGAGATGCCGCTCGGCGCGCACCGGCGGCCGATGGGGGCGGACGCCGATCTGACCTCGGCGGGGCTGGCCGGGCTGGTGCGGGAGTTCCTGCGGGAGCTCGATCTGCGCGACGTCACGCTGATCGGGTGCGACTGGGGCGGCGCGCAGCTGGTGGTCCCGGCGGAGAAGCGCGTACGGCGGCTGATCCTTCTTCCGCAGGAGTCGTTCGAGAATTTTCCGCCCGGGGTGCCGGGCAACCTCGCCTATCTGGCCTCGCGGGTGCCCGGGGCGCTGTTCCTGGCGCTGCAGCCGATGCGGGTGCGGGGGTTGCGGCGGGCGCCGGTCAATTTCGGGCTGATGGCGAAGCGGCCGATCCCGGACGCGGTGCTCGACGGGTGGCTGGCACCGGTGCTCGGGAACGCGGAGATCCGCCGGGACGTGGTGAAGTACCTGCGGAGTACGCGGCGGGGCGAGTATGTGAAGGCGGCCCGTCATCTGCGGCTGTTCGACGGGCCGGCGCTGGTGCTGTGGGCGCCGGAGAGCCGGATGATGCGGCGGGAGAACGGGATCCGGCTGGCCGAGGCGCTGCCGCAGGGGCGGCTGGTCGAGATCGACGACTCCTATGTGCTGATCCCGGAGGACCGCCCGACGGCGTGCGCCCGGGAGATCCGCGTCTTCGTGGCGGACAGCTGAGGGCCGACATCGCAGGGGCGGACAACTGACGGCGGCGGGTGGTCAGGCGAAGCGTTCGGTGGTGATCGGGATCAGGCCCTGGCGGCGCATGATCTCGGTCAGTTCGGAGAGCACCAGGCGTACGTTGCCGTCCGCGTCGGCGCCCAGCTCGACGGTGACGTCCAGGGCCCAGGCGATGCCCAGCCCCACCCGGCGTACCTCCCAGTCGAAGACGTCCCCGCCCACCCGCAGGCGGCCGGAGAGACCGGCTCCGCTCGCCGTGAGGTCCTTGGCGAAGAGCACCCGGTACGTCCGGTCGCTCAGGCCGAGGCGCAGCGGGGCCACCGCCGGGAACGGCTCGTAGTCGAAGTACCCGGAGCGCAGCGCCGCCTCGTCGGGCAGCCGGGCGCCGCTGAGCCGGTGGAACACCTCGCCGGCCCGGTCCCGGCCGACCGGCGCGACCCGGGCCAGCAGCACCGGGTCGGTCCGCAGCGCCCGGCTGAACGAGGCGGCGCCCTGCCAGTGGCGCTGCCCGGGGCGCCAGATCGTCCCGCACAGGCCGACGGCCGAGTGGTCGTCGCCGTAGACGAACTCCTCCACGAGCACGCCGTCGGTGCCGTCACCCACGAGGTAGTAATCCACAGGCGGCAGCGTAATCCGGTTGCGGGCGCTCGCATCGATGGATAGACCTGTCTGGTGCCGCTCATCACCGTTCACCAGCTGACCAAGGAGTATTCCCGGCCGAAACGGGTGGAGGGGCGGTTCGGCGCGTTGCGGACCCTGGTCACCCGGGAGCGGGAGACCACGCTCGCCGTCGACCACATCGACTTCACCGTCGACGAGGGCGAGGTGGTCGGCTATCTGGGGCCCAACGGTGCCGGTAAGTCGACCACGATCAAGTTGCTGACCGGGGTGCTCTGGCCGACCTCGGGCACGGTCGAGGTCGGCGGGATCGTGCCGTGGCGCGACCGTAAGCGCAACGCCCGGGGCATCGGGGTGGTCTTCGGCCAGCGCAGCCAGCTCTGGTGGGATCTGCCGCTGATCGAGTCGTTGCGGCTGGTCGCCGCGCTCTACGACGTGCCGGCCGCCCGGTACGCGTCGCAGCTCGCCCGCCTGACCGAGCTGCTCGACCTGGGGGAGTTCCTGCACAGCCCGGTCCGGCAGCTCAGCCTCGGCCAGCGGATGCGCGGGGACCTGGCCGCCGCGCTGCTCTACGAGCCGCCGGTGCTCTATCTGGACGAGCCGACCGTGGGGCTGGACGTGCTGGCGAAGGAGGCGGTCCGCTCGTTCGTCGAGGAGGTCAACCGCGAGGGCCGTACGACGGTGCTGCTGACCACGCACGACCTGGCCGACGTGGAGCGGCTCTGCCGGCGGATCCTGCTGATCGACCACGGCCGGGTGCTCTACGACGGCCCGGTCGACGGCCTGGTCGCGCGGTATGCGCCGTACCAGGATGTCCTCGTGCGCCTGGACGGTGACGGGCAGCCGGCCGGGGAGCGCTGGTCGCTGGGCGGGTTCGACGGTGAGCGGGAGAGCGACGGCCGCTGGCGGTTCCGGGTCGGGCGGGACGAGCCGGTGCACGCGCTGCTCGCCGCGGCCAGCAACGGGCATCAGGTCCGGGACCTGTCCGTGGTGGAGTCGAATCTGGAGAGCGTGGTCCGTGAGCTGTACCGGGAGAGGCGGGCCGGGTGAGGCCGTATCTCGCGTACGTCCGGGCGGCCGCCCTCATCGCGATGCAGTACCGGACGGCGCTCTTCTCCTCGCCGGTCGTCACGCTGATCTGGATCCTGGTGCTGACCCGGGTCTGGTCGCAGGCGTACCAGGGGCGCCCGGTCGTCGCCGGGTTCACCCTGCAGACCACCATCGTCTACCTCACCCTGGCCAGCCTGCAGGCCGTGGTGATCGACTCGCCGCTGCCGTTCGTGATCGCCGGCCGGGTCCGTACCGGAGAGGTGATCTTCGATGTGAACCGGCCGATCGGGTTCGCCGGGCAGATGCTCGCCCTGCAGGCCGGGCAGACCGGCACCCAGCTGATCGTGGTGCTGGCCGCCGCGCCGCTGGCCGCGTGGATCGGTGGCCTCGCCGCGCCGGCCGGCGTCACCGCGGGCCTGCTGTACCCGGTGGCGCTGCTGGCCGGGCTGGTGCTGAACGCACTGCTCGGCCTGCTGATCGGGCTCTCCGCGTTCTGGACGGTGGACAACTGGGGGCTCTCCACGCTCTATCGCTTCGTGGCGGCATTCCTCGCCGGGGCCGCGGTGCCGCTCACGTTCCTGCCCGGCCCGCTGCGGGCGGTCGCCGAGGCGCTGCCGTTCCGGTTCGTGGTGTACGAGCCCGCCGCGATCTATGTCGGTCAGGTCCAGGGTGCCGAGGCGGTGCGGGCGCTGGGTCTCGCGGTGCTCTGGATCGTGGTGGTCGCCGGTCTGGTCGCCCTGGTCTGGCGCCGTGCCTTCCGGAGGGTGGTGATCCACGGTGGCTGAGCTGACCCGTGAGGTCCGGCTCTACCTCGTGCTGCGGGCCGCCTCGATCCGTGGGGCGCTGCAGTACCGGGGCAACATCGCGATCATGGTGCTGGCCGGTTTCGCGTACCAGGGAAGTGGTTTCGCCTTCGTCTGGGTGTTGATGCACACCTTCGGGACGGTGGCCGGGTGGGGTCTGGGCGACATGGCCTTCCTGTACGGCATGCGGCTGCTCTCGCACGCCGTCTGGCTACTGCTGCTCGACGGCGTCACCCACTCGGACCAGTCGATCCGCGACGGCCAATTCGAGCGGATGCTGCTGCGCCCGGCGAACACGATGTCGCTGCTGGCCACCAACACCCGCTCGCTGATGTCCTTCGGCGACCTCACCGTCGGCGTCCTGGTCTTCGGCATCGCGGTCACCGTCGCCGACGTCGACTGGTCCCCGCTCGCGATGCTCTTCGCCGTCCTGGCGATTCTCGGCGGCGCGCTGATCGAGGCCTCGGTGTCGGTCGCGATCGCCGGCGTCAGCATCCGGATCATCGACACGTGGGCGTTCCGGATGGTCGGCTACGACGCGGTCGACAAGCTCAGCTCGTACCCGCTGGGCATCTTCGGCAACGGCGCGCAGAAGCTGCTCACGTACGCGTTCCCGTTCGCCTTCATCGCCTTCCTCCCGGCGAACCTGCTGCTCGGCCACGACGGCGACCTGGCCGTCCCGGCGTGGCTGGGCTATCTGGCACCGCTGGTCGGGATCGCCCTGTTCACCCTGGCCTACCGCTTCTTCCACCGCCAGCTGCGCCACTTCCAGGGCGTGGGCCACTGACCTCCGCCTCACCGTCCCCGGGCGGCCGCCAGCCGTGGGTGAGGATGGCGAAGACCTGGTCGAGGGCGGCGTGCGGGTCCGGGCGGCCGCGGATGAGCGACGGGGTCTCCAGCACGAAGCGGGCCAGGGTCGCGCACGCCAGGTCGTCGTGGGGGACCTCGTAGGCGTCGGCGATGGCGGCGGCCAGGGCCTCGGTGTGCCGGGTCCACATGCGGTCCGCGTAGGCCCGCAGCGCCGGCGTGCTCTCGATCAGCGCCTGGAACGTCACGAGGTCGGAGCTGTCCATCGCCCGGCCCCCGGAGACGTACGTGTGCAGCGCCTGGACCACGCTCGTGCCGGGCGGGCGGTCCCGGACCGCGGCGACCAGGGCGGCCTCGCGGTCCTGGTCCTCGTCGAAGACGAGCGCCTCCTTGCTGGGGAAGTGCTTGAAGAGCGTGGTGGTCGACATGTCGGCGGCCTCGGCGATCTCCCGGATGCCGACCTGGTCGTAGCCGCGTTCCAGGAACAGCCGCAGCGCCGCGTCGGCGAGCGCCTGCCGGGTGGCCGCCTTCTTCCGCTCGCGGCGGCCGGTGGTCGGGGTGGTCATGCCGCCACCCTATCCGATTCGGCGGCATCGCTAAAAAAGTGGAACCGTTGCACTTTTGAAGTCGTTCCGCTTTACTTGAGCCATGACTTCATCAGTTCCCCGTACGGCCAGGATCAGCGTCATCGGCGGCGGACCCGGCGGACTCACCTGCGCCCGGATCCTGCAGCGCCACGGGCTCACCGTCACCGTCTACGACCGGGACGCCGGCCCGGACTCCCGCAACCAGGGCGGCAGCCTCGACCTGCACGCCGACGACGGCCAGATCGCCCTGCGCGAGGCAGGCCTGCTCGACGAGTTCTTCGCGCTCTCACGCCCCGAGGGACAGGAGAGCCGGCAGATCGGCCCGGACGGCGTCATCCGGGACCGCCAGACGCCCGAACCCGGCGACCGGTTCAAGCCCGAGATCGACCGGGGCGTCCTGCGGACCATGCTGCTCGACTCCCTCGTGCCGGGCACGGTCCGCTGGGGTGCCGCCCTCACCCAGGTCACCGGCCCGGACGACGGCCCCCGGACCCTGCACTTCGCCGACGGCAGCACCACCGAGACGGACCTGGTCATCGGCGCGGACGGCGCGTTCTCCAAGGTTCGCGCGGCCGTCTCGCCGGTGGTGCCGCGCTACTGCGGGATCAGCTTCCTGGAATCCTGGTTCGACGACGTCGACACCCGGCACCCGGAGATCGCCGAGCTGGTCGGGCAGGGCCTCGCGATGGCCGCCGACGGCAGGCGCGCCCTGGTCGGGCAGCGCAACGGCGGCGGGCACCTGCGGGTCTACGTCGTGCAGCGCGTCCCGGTCGACTGGCTCGCCGCCGCGGGACTCACCGGCACCGAGGCCGTCCGGGAGCACCTGCTGCGGGAGTACGCGGGCTGGTCACCGCTGATGCGGCGCCTGATCACCGACAACGACGGGCCGTACATCGACCGCCCGATCTTCGTGTTGCCCACCCCGTACGCCTGGCCGCACGTCCCGACGGTGACCCTGCTCGGCGACGCGGCCCACGTGCTGCCCCCGGTCGGCGTCGGCGTCAACCTGGCCATGCTCGACGCCAGCGACCTGGCCCTCGCCCTGGCCCGCTCCGCCACGATCGACGAGGCCCTGCGCGCGTACCACGACATTATGATCCCCCGCGCTACCGGCATCGCCGAGTTCGCCGAGCACTCGGCCGGCTTCCTGCTCGACGACGACCCCGCCCCCATCCCGTCCTGACCACGGCGCGCACTTCTCAACTCAGGCTTGCTGTGGGGGTGGACGGTCGCAGCATCCCGGACTCATCGGTGGAAGAATGCCCGGATGCGCTCCTCGGTCGCCCACGTGCACGACATGGTCTCCCGCATCACCCCGGCGGACGCCCTCGAGGCCGAGCACCGGTCGTCCACCCTGAGCTGGCTGAGCAGCACCGATGACGTGTTCCGGCGGGTCAAGCCGGTCGAGCCGCCCCAGCATCTGGTCTCCTATGTGGTGCCGGTCGATCCGGTCGATGGGAGCGTCCTGCTCGTCGATCACATCAACGCCGGTCTCTGGCTTCCGCCGGGCGGCCACGTCGAGCCCGATGAGGATCCCGCGCTGACCGCGCGCCGCGAGGTGGGGGAGGAGCTCGGCCTCTCCGGCGCGGGTCTCGCCTCGGCGCCGGTTTTTCTGACCGTTTCGCGTACGGTCGGACAGGACGCGGGACACACGGACGTCAGTCTCTGGTTCGTGCTGGAGTCCGGGAGGGATCAGCCGCTCACCCCGGACGCCGGAGAGTTCCACCGGGTCCGCTGGTGGTCGCGCGACGAGCTGGCGGCGGCCGACCCGGCCCGCTTCGACCCGCATCTCCGCCGCTTCCTGGCCAAGCCGCAGTGAACGGCCGAGCGGTCGTGAGCCCTTGGTCGTCCCGCTGCCCGCGGTGCGCGGCGGTCACCGCGCTCGACGACGGTGTCGCCGGCTGTTCCCCGTGCGCGGCCGAGGGCGTCGGGATGCCGATGGTCCCGTTCCGCACCGCGCCGGCCGAGCTGCGGCGGCCCGGTCCCGCACCGGCCGGTCTCGGGCCGATGTGGCGCTGGCGTGACCATCTGCTGCCGGTCGCCGACCCGGTCAGCCTCGGCGAGGGCGGCACCCCGCTCCTGCGGGTGGCCGGGCTGCCCGGCCGGGTCCACCTCAAGGACGAGCGGGTCAACCCCACCGGTTCGTTCAAGGACCGTCTGGCCGGCGCCGTGGTCAGCCGGGCGCGGGAACAGGGGGCGGACACCGTGGTGGTGTCCAGCTCCGGCAACGCGGGTGTCGCGGTGGCCGCCTACGCGGCCGCCGCCGGACTGCGCTGTGTGCTCCTCGGGACCCGTGCGCTGCCCGCGGCGATGGCCTCCGTCTCGCTCGCGCTGGGTGCGCGGGTCCTGCTGCTGCCGACGCACGCGGACCGCTGGTCGGCGGCGCGCACCGGGGTGGCGAAGCTGGGCTGGTTCCCGGTCACGAACCACCTGACCCCGCCGGTCGCCAGCCACCCGGCCGGCGTGCAGGCGTACCGGACGATCGCCTTCGAGATCGCCGAGCAGCTCGACTGGCGGCCGCCGGACTGGATGGCCGTCCCGGTCTCCCGGGGTGACGCGCTGTTCGGGCTCTACACCGGGTTCGCGGAGCTGCGGTCGCTCGGCTGGACCTCGACGGTGCCGAGGATGCTCGCCGTGGAACGGTTGCCCAGCCTGACCTCGGCCCTGGCGTCCGGGACCGACCAGCCCCCGACGCAGGCCATGCCCGAGGCCGTGAAGGCGTTCTCGATCGGTGACCCGCAGGCGACCGCGATGGCCCTGCACGCCGTGCGCGCCTCCGGCGGACGTGCCCTGACCTGCACCGACGACGACCTGCTCGGCGCGCAGCAGCGACTCGCCGCCCGGGGTGTCCTCGCGGAGCTCTCGTCCGCGGCCGCCCTGCTCGGCGCCGAGGCGGTCGCCGCCGACGGCGTCACGGTCGTCGGCCTGCTCACCGCCCGCCCGTCCCCGTTCGACTTCCCGCCGTCCGGGGCCGACTGCCCATCGTCGCCGTCCGGGGCCACACCGGAGTACCTCACCGACCCCACGGACGTGGCGGCCCTCTCCGGCCTCCCGCAGGAGCAGGAGCCCCTGGCGGGCGCGCCGATCCCGGCCCGTGACCGTTCCTGAACAGAAAGGCCTTTCCTGATCAGAAGGGCCGGTCACCTCACATGCGGCGCAGGACCGAGACGACCTTGCCGAGGATGACCGCCTGGTCGCCGTCGATCGGCTGATAGGCCGGGTTGCGGGGCTCCAGCCAGACCTTGCCGGAGCGGCGCTGGAAGACCTTCACGGTGGCCTCCTCGTCGATCATGGCGGCCACCACGTCCCCGTTGTACGCCTCCGGCTGCTGGCGGACCACCACGATGTCGCCGTCGCAGATCGCCGCGTCGACCATCGAGTCGCCGCGGACCGTCAGGCCGAACAGGGTGCCCCGGCCGACCAGGTCACGGGGGAGTTCGAGCAGGTCCTCCTCGGACTGTTCGGCGAGGATGGGCGTACCGGCGGCGATCGAGCCGACCAGCGGGACGTGCACGTTGCCGCCGGTGCGCTGGCGGGGGACCGCGGTGCCGGCGAGGAACACCCGCACGTCGACCGGGCGGGACACCGACCGGCCCCGGCGCAGGAAGCCGTACTCCTCCAGCAGCCGCAGGTGCTTGCTCACCGTCGACGGGGACACCCCGACGGCGTCGGCGATCTCCCGGGTCGAGGGTGCGTAGCCGTACCGTTGCGCCCACTCCGTGATGACCACCAGGATCCTGCGCTGCCGCTCGTTCAGGTGCGTGGTGTCGAGGTCGTCGGTGAGGCGCATCCCAAGATCATGTCGTACGCCGTCGCGACACCGGAAACCGGCTCGCCGCGATGTCACTCGATCTGGTCTACTGCGCGCATGAATTCGACGGATATCGATCATGTCATTGATGAGGCCGCCAACCTGGTCACCGGCCTCTACATCTTCCCGGAGCTCGGCGAGCGGCTCGGCGCGCTGCTCCGGTCGAACGCCGCCGCCGGCCGCTACCACGGCGCCGACGGCCCGGAGTCCCTGGCCGCGCTGGTCACCGCGGATCTCCAGAGCCTGAACGGGGACCTGCACCTGCGGCTGCTCTTCCACGCCGACGAGGTCCCCGACCTGCCCGGCCCCGAGATGGTCCACACGATGATCGCCGAGGAGGCGGCCCGCACGCTCGGGGGAGTGGCCGGCATCCGCCGGCTCGACGGCAACGTCGCGCACCTGGAGCTCGGCCCGCTGCTGTTCCCGCCCTCGATCGCCGGCGACGTGATCACCGCGGCGATGCGGGTGGTCGCCGGCGCCGCGGCGCTGATCCTGGACCTGCGCGGCACCCGTGGGGGTGATCCGGCCATGGTGAAGGTGATCTGCGGGTACCTCTTCGACGAGCCGGTCCACCTGATCGACCTGTACCACCGCAAGGACGAGCGGACCGAGCAGAGCTGGTCGCAGCCGTACGTGCCCGGCCCGCGCTTCGGCGCCACCAAGCCGGTCTACGTGCTGACCAGCGCCACCACGTTCTCCGGCGGCGAGGAACTCGCCTACGACCTCCAGCAGCTCAAACGTGCCACGGTCGTCGGTGAGCGGACCCGCGGCGGCGCCCACGCCCGGGAGGGGTACCGGGTGCACCCGCACCTCGAGGTGACCATCCCCGTCGTGCGCGGTGTCAGCCCGGTCTCCGGCACCAACTGGGAGGGCGTCGGTGTGGAACCCGACATCGCGGTTTCCGCGGAAGAGGCACTCCGGGCGGCGCACCGTCTGGCGACCGGCCTACCCTGGCCGGTATGACCGGAACCCGCATCCTGCGCATCGGCTCCCGCAACTCCCCGATGGCGCTGGCTCAGGTCGACCGCGTCCGCGCGATGCTCGCCGAGCGGCATCCCGGCGTCACGACCGAGGTGGTCTCGATGACCACGTCCGGCGACCGCTGGCAGGGCAGCCTGGCCGATCTGGGCGGTAAGGGCGCGTTCACCAAGGAGGTCGACGCGGCCCTGCTCGCCGGCGAGGTCGACGTGGTCGTGCACTGCGTCAAGGACGTCCCCGGTGACCGCCCCACCCCCGCCGGCACGGTCATGGCGGCGTACCTCCAGCGCGACGACGTCCGGGACTGCCTGGTCCACCCGGCCGGCCGTGCCCTCGAGGAGCTGCCCCCGGGCTCCTTGATCGGCACGTCCGCCGTACGGCGGAAGGCGCAGTTGTCCCTGCACTGGCCGCACCTGACCGCCAAGCCGGTGCGCGGCAACGCCAACACCCGGCTGGCCAAGCTCGACGCCGGCGAGTACGACGCGCTGCTCCTGGCCGTCTCCGGCCTGCACCGCATCGGCCAGGCCGACCGGATCACCCAGATCTTCGACGTCGACACCATGGTCCCCGCCGTCGGCTCGGGCACCCTGGTCCTGCAGTGCCGCGACGACGACACCGCCACCCGCGACCTGGCCGCCACCCTCGGCGACCGGCACGCCTGGCAGGAGACCCTGGCCGAGCGCACCATGCTGCACATCCTGCAGGGCTCGTGCCACTCCCCGATCGGCGGTTTCGCCCGCACCGAGCCCGACGGCCGGATCAGCCTCCGCGCCCGGGTGGCCTCCCTGGACGGCAAGACCATCCTCGACGTCCACGAGTGGGCCAGCGACCCGACCACGCTGGGCACCTCGGTGGCGGCCGCGCTGATGCGCCAGGGCGCCCTCGACCTGCTCCGCTGACCACGCCCGTCCCCTTTCCCCGTCCCCTTTCCCCGTCCCCTTTCCCCGTCCCCTTTCCCCGTCCCCTTTCCCCGTTCGTTTTTCCCCGTTCGTTCCCGGCGCTTGACCTGGTTCGAGGCTAGGCCTTGCCCCAGGGGCAGAGTCCAGGCCGTTTCCGGTCTTCTTCCGGTCTTCGTGAACGGTGACTCTCGCGCGTCGCCGTTCACGAAGACCATCCGCCGGTGATCGTCACTGCGCCGAGAGGCGGATACGCAGGTAGGCGCGGTCGTCGAAGCTCACCTGTCCCGGCAGGACGCCCTTGGTGCCGACGAGTTCGGCTACGCACCAGGGGTCCTTCTCCCGCAGCGAGGCGAGTGTCGACTCGGACGCGGCCAGGGTCTTGTCGATGACCGGGTAGCCGTCGCTGGCGATCACGACCTCGTCGATGTCATCGGGCACGGGGTGCACCACCACCAACGACGGAGGAACCGGCCGGCCGTCGACGGCGGCATACCCGTACGGCCCGGCGCTGTTACGGAGCGCGCCCTGTCGTCCGGTCAGAGCACGCGCCGCGAGTCGTCCCGGGTCCACCTCCGCTACCCGATCCATGCTGATCGTTCCGGCGGCGGCCTCCGCGGCGAGAACCGCAGCGCGGAAGGCCCCCGCGACACGGTCGATCAGTTTGCGCGGCTGCCCGACGGAGGCGGGCAGCCCTCGATACGCAAATCCGACGTCCCCGATCTGCCAGATCTCGCGACGTGCTCGCGAATAGATGGTGACGGCGGCACTCGGCCGCTCCGCGGCGATCAGCCCCGGGTCGATGCGCGCCGCCAATTCCGCGGTCATGGCGGCGACCGCCGTGTGCGCGTCGACGTCGCGCGGAAGCCGCCGTACGACGTGGCAGCAAGCAGCCATGGCCCACCAGCCGCCCGCCGCGCTCCCGTAGCGCCGGCCGCTCACATCCGTGGCGCCATCGATGACCGCCGCGTGCTCGGCGGTCACGACGATAGCGTCTTCGCATAGCTCCGGATCTCCGTACTTGCCGAGCACGAACTGCTCCACGATCTCCACAGATCCGATGGTCGCGTACGAGCGCCCGGGCCACCGGCACTGACCTATCTTCCTAGGATGCCTCAGGGTGCGTGCGGCAAGCCGCACCATCGAAACACCAGAAGGACGGCTTCGCCGACAACCCCTGCCGTTCCTTCGCCTCGCCGTGCACCGGGTGACCGCAGCAAGACGGGTAGCGGCTCGGCCGGATGCTTCTCCGGATCGGGGCAGTAGGCGATCTCGTGGCAACCCCACGAGTCCCACGGATGCAGCGTCACCGGAACCCGTCTACCGTCCCGCTTCTGCAGGCGTCGCTGGGCGGCGAAAGCGACTGCCCTGGGCAGCACGAGTGGCTGCGCGGCGCCCTTAGCATATGTGTGCATGGATCCCCTGCGGCTGTACCGGAGCGATCTGCAGCAGCTTGCCGACGCCGATGAGGCGGTGCTGGCCGCGGCGTCCTGCGGGCGTCCGCCGGCGGGCGCGGAGCGGCTGACCGGTGAACGCCCGGATCCGCGGGAGCAGTTCGCCAACCTGCCGCCGGATAGCTGGGACGGGCCGGACCGGCGGGAGTGCTGGTGGCACCGGATTCCGGCGGCTCTGGTCGGGGCAGGCTCGCTCGTGCACGCCGACGTCGACCGGATCCTCGGGGGAGTGTCGGTGGTGGGCGGGCCCGGGTCGTACGCCGGGCGGCTGTGGGCGTACCTGGACGAGGGCCTGGTGTTCTGTGTGGTCACCGACCGGCGCCTGATGCTGGCCGTGCACGAGCTGGACCCGGACCACTTCCGCTTCCTGACCGACGTGCCGGTCGAGGCGGTGGAGCGGGCCCGGATGGCCGGCCGGTTCCTGCAACGGGGGCGGGTGTTCGTCGAGTTCAGCGACGGCTCAGCGGTAGCGATCTTCACGGGGGTCTTCTTCGCGGCCCGGGGCAGGGCTCTGGTCGCGGCCCTCATGGGTGGGCCGGTCGGGTGAGGAGCAGCAGGGCGGCGGGTGGTCGGGGCGCGCTGGTTCCTGTGAAACATCGTCCTAGGACGGCTTAGAGAGTGTGCGGCAAGCCGCACACAACACAGAAAGGACGGCTTCGCCGACCACCCCTAACGTTCCTTGGTGCGCTATATCTCGGATGAAGAGGGCAGTGACCGATGGACGCGTTTCGCCCATCGGCCCGGCGACATCGTGATCAGTACGCGCAGCAAGAGCGGGACGACGTGGCTGCAGATGATCTGTGCACTGCTGGTGCTGCGGACGCCGGAGCTGCCGCGGCCGCTGGGTGAGCTGTCGCCGTGGCTCGACTGGCTGGTCAGCCCGGAGGAGGAGGTCTTCGCGGGGCTGGCGGCGCAGTCGCATCGGCGGTTCATCAAGACGCACACGCCGTTGGACGGGTTGCCGTGGCATGCCGAGGTGACGTACATCGTGGCCGGCCGGCATCCGCTCGACCTGGCGCTGTCGCTGTATCACCAGGGCCGGAACCTGGACCGGGCGCGGATCGCCGAGCTGACCGGTGCGCCGGAGGCGGCGTCGCCGACCGTACCGGAGCGGGAGTGGTTGCGGGCCTGGATCAGCCGGGACGCGGATCCGCGTACGGCGATGGACTCGCTGCCGGGTGTGCTGGCGCATCTGCGGGACGCGTGGTCGCGGCGGCACGAGCCGAACGTGCTGCTGGTGCACTACGACGATCTGCTGGCCGATCTCGGGTCCGAGATGCGCCGTGTCGCGGCCGCGCTCGGGATCGCGGTGCCGGTGACGTCGTGGCCGTCTTTGATCGGGGCGGCGTCGTTTGCGGCGATGCGGTCGCGGGCGCCGTCGCTGGTGCCGGATCGTCAGGGTGTGCTGAGGGACCCGTCGGCCTTCTTCCGTCAGGGGCGTTCCGGTTCGGGTTCCGCGGCCGTGTCACGTGCCGATCTCGCGCTTTACCGTTCCCGGGTGGCGGCGCTGGCGCCGCCCGATCTGCTCGCGTGGTTACACCGGGGTCGCTGAGGCGGCGCCGTTGGTGCGGGTCAGGCGCGGCGCCAGAGGTCGTGGGGGATGGCGGTGGGTCGGAAGCCGAAGGCCTCGGCCATGGCGGAGGCCTCCTGGAAGCCGTGGCCGACGGCGGTGGGGAGGTGGGCGTCGCTGCCGAAGCTGACGGCGTCGCCGCCCTCCTGGTGCCACCACTTCAGGATGGTGGCGTTGAGGGGGATCCGGGTGTTGATCTCCAGGGCTTTGCCGGAGGCGGCGGTGGCTTTGAGGGCGGTGCGGTACTCCTCCTCGTAGTCGGCGAGGTCGAAGGGGCCGGCCTTCTCGGTGGGCCAGAAGCGCAGCGGGTAGTCGATGTGGGCGAGGATGGTGAAGATCTCGGTGCCGGTGACGAGGTTGACGATCTCGGTGAGGTAGGAGCGGAGGATCTCCGGGGCGTCGCCGTGGGGGAAGAGGGCCCATGGTTCGGCGTAGCCGCCGGGGTGGGGCAGGCAGTGCAGGGAGCCGAGGACGCGGTCGAACTCGCCGGCGGAGAGGATCTTGCCGACGGCGTCGGCGTGCCAGTGGGGTTCGCCGGTCTCCAGGCCGGCCATGATGCGCAGGCCGGGGAAGCGGTCGCGGCATTCGTCGATGAGGGCGAGGTAGCCCTCGACGTCGAAGGCGGGTGGGGTGAGGACGCCGTCCGGGTCGACGAGG
The DNA here is from genome assembly GCF_040681165.1 of Actinoplanes sp. NPDC051851. Taxonomy (NCBI): domain Bacteria; kingdom Bacillati; phylum Actinomycetota; class Actinomycetes; order Micromonosporales; family Micromonosporaceae; genus Actinoplanes; species Actinoplanes sp. NPDC051851. The sequence continues at coordinate 21,544 of NZ_JBFAYF010000062.1, forward strand.
TCGGCGAGGCGGGTGGCGGCGGTGGTGTCGCCGTTGACGACCACGTTCCAGACGGTGTGGTCGAGGTGTTCAGTGAAGGCGATGCCGGGGAGCCCGAGCTCGACGGCGCGTTCGCAGGACCGGACCATGTCGCCGGTCTTGGTGTCCCAGGAGAACTGGCTGTGCACGTGGCTGTCGGGCGGCAACATCATGTCGCCAATCCTGGTGCACGGTCTTCGGCGGGGTGCGCGAACCCCGGACGGTGCCCACCTGGTTGGATGCCGGGTGCTATACACCTTGCCGTGCATAGACGTATACCAGGATGGATCAGTTGGGCGGTGACCGCCGTGGTGGTGATGGCCCTCGGCGGGTGGATCATCGTGCATTACCAGAGCACGCCGGCGCAGATCCAGGCGGAGACGGCGCGGGATCTCGACGAGTTCGTGCCGCACTGCGGGTGGAGTTCGATGGAGTCGGGGGAGACCTGCCTGGACTTCTCCGGGGACGGGTCGGGTGGTGGCAGCTACTCGGACCTGGTGGAGCAGTACCGGGCGTCGCATACTCCGCAGGTCGTGGCCGACTGGCACGACACGATGCGGACGGTCGGTGCGGTGGTGATCGGTCTCGGTCTTCTGCTGCTGGTGGGGCTGGGTCTGCGGGTCGTGTTCGCGGGGGCGGCCCGGAGGCGGCTCGGTGAGCGGGTGGCTGCGGCGAACCTTCCGGAGGTCGGCGATGTGCGGCCGGGGTCCGTACCGGAGGCGTTGTCGCCGCCGGTGGTGGAGCCTGCGGGGCCGCCGCCGAGCGCCGATGGTCTGGGGGTGACGAGTGTGGTGGTGTGCACCGTGCTGCTGGCGTTGTGCCTGTGGTGGGTGGAGAGTGTGTGGTCGCTGAGCTGGGGCATGGTCGCCGCGGTGGTGGTGACGTTGATCGTGGGGATGTTCCTGGCGGCGGTCCGGTCGACGATGACGGAGAGCTGGCGGTCACAGCGGGCGCGGCCCCGGTGGGCGGCGGCGCACGGTTACGTGTTCCGGCGGCATGATCCGGATCTGCTGGACCGGCTCGGGATCGAGGGTCTGCGGCATTCCAAGCCGTACGCGGAACGGGTGGTCTGGGGTGAGATCGAGGGGGCGCCGTTCGTGGTGTTCGACTTCCGTGGGGACAGGGGCCGCCCCAAGACGGCGTGGGTGATGGCGCTGCCCCGCCCGGTGCCGGCTGATGAGAAGGGGGCGCTGCTGGCAAGGCTGAAGGACGCGGTGGCGTATCACCACCCGGGTGACTTCACGGTCGACGAGACGGTGATCTGGGAGCTGGAGTCGCAGGTCAGCGGTTCGAGTATGGCGGCCCTCGGCGAGTACCTGGCCGGGTTGCGGCGGGTGGGTGCGCTGTTGGCCGGGGCCCGGGCCCCGGTTCAGGGGGTTTAGAGGATCACGAAGTCGGGCGGGTCGTGGCGCAGGAAGTCGTGGTGGGAGATGTCCCAGCCGTATGCCCCGGCCCGCCCGAACACGAGGATGTCGCCGGCGCGGAGCCGGTCGACGTGCTGTCCGCGGGTGAGGACGTCGCGGGGGGTGCAGAGTTCGCCGACGGCGTCGACGGCCGTGTCCGTGACCTCGGGTCGCGGGTACGGCCGGTCCCAGTCGTCGACGGGCAGGATCGTGAAGGGGTGGCTGTAGCCCCAGGCGGCGGGGAGCCGGAAGTGGTGGGTGCCGCCGCGCAGGACGGCGAAGGTCCGGCCGTGGGTGGTCTTGAGGTCGATGACCTCGGCGGCGTACCGGCCGGCGTCGGCGGCGAGGTAGCGGCCGGGTTCGAGAATCAGCTCGATGCCGGAGGGGACGCTGACGTTCCGGAGGTGCCGGAGATCGATCGTGTCGGCGGTGGTGTAGGAGACGCCGAGGCCGCCGCCGGCGTTGACCACGCGCAGGTCGATGCCGTATCGGCGGGCGGTCTCCATGGACCAGGCGAGGGAGTCGGTGAGGAAGGCGGCGTGGGCGGCGCCGTCGAGGTTGTTGGAGACGGCGTGCAGGTGGAAGCCGGTCACCCGTAGTCCGGGTGGTATGTCGGTGAGGACGGTGCCGAGCTGGGTCTCGTCGACGCCGAATGGGGTGGGGGTGCCGGTCATGGCGTGGCTGCCGGTCACTGCCACCGAGGCCCGGTTGACCCGGATGCAGACGTCGGCGGTGAGGCCGAGCCCGGCGAGCCGGTCCAGTTCGTGGCGGCTCTCGACGTTGAGTTGCGCGCCGGCTTTCACGGCGGCGGCGAGTTCGGTGTCGGTCTTGGCGGGGCCGCTGAAGACGATCCGGTCGGCCCCGGCCTGGACGGCCAGGGCCAGTTCGCCTCCGGAGGCGACGTCGAGGCCGTCGCAGGCGTGGGCGAGGGTGCGGACGACTGATGGGTGCCCGTTGGCTTTCACGGCGTACAGGAGAAGGGTGCGGGGTGGAAGTGCCTGTCGTAGCCGCTGGGCGGTTTCGGTCAGGATGCGGGTGTCGTAGACGTACGCGGGGAGTTTCTCAAATGCCATGGAGGGGGTTCCGGACGGGGATGTAGAGGTCGCCGTCGCCGGCCAGGCGCATCCGGACCAGGGCTTTGTGGGGTACGCGGGGTGCGGTGAACGCGGCGTGGTCGTCGGGGGCGTCGAGCTGGTCGTAGACCTCGTCGACGACGTCGCGGACGATGCGCCAGGCCTCGTCCTCGTTCAGTGGGAGTCCGAGGATGATCTCGCCGAGGTGGGCTTGGAAGGCGGTGTAGCCGAGTTTGGCGCGCATCACGGCGACCTCGGTGGTGCCGACGACGGAGCCGGGCCAGAGGTCGACGGTGTGCCCGGCGGCGGCGAGGCGGGGGGCGTGCAGGCGCAGGCCGGCGAAGTCGCGCAGGGCGAGCCGGTGCGGGTGGCCGTTCACGAAGGTGGGCAGGCAGTTCTGCAGGTGGGCTTCGAAGCCGACGCCGCGGGCGGCGAGGCGCAGCAGTGGTGGCAGGAGCAGCCGGGTGTAGTCGCGCAGCCAGGCTGCGGGGCCGCCGCCGTGTGCGGTGACCAGGTCCGGGATCAGGTACGGCAGTCCGCTGCCGGGGATGGCGGTCTCGCCGGGCTGGAGGCGGCCGGTGAGGCCTTCGCGGAGGATCGCGGACATGTCGCGGCCGGGTCCGGCGGGGACGGCGGCGCCGGCGGTCTCGGTCATCAGCAGCACGGTGGGTTCGTCGGCGACGAGGTCGTGCAGCAGGGTGGCGAGGGCGGGGCCGTTGCGGGTGGAGGCGACGCTGATGCTGCGGCGGGTGGAGGTGACCTGGATGTCGAGGGAGACCTTGAGGTAGTGGCGGCGGCCGTCGGCGGCGGGTGGCAGGAGCAGGGTGCGCAGGGCGGCGGTGGGTACGGTGTCGATGGCGCCGTCGAGTAGGCGCAGGGTGCCGTCGGTGAACAGTTGCGGGTACCGGTCGACGACGAGGTCGCGTTGCCAGGCGTGCAGGGGCTGGGTGCGGTAGCCGGGTGGGGCGGGGGGCAGGTCGAGGAAGTCGGCGAGGTCGTCGCCGAGGTGGGCGGCGTCGCGGACGGCGATGAAGTGCAGCCGGGTGTGGCCGTTCTCCAGGTCGTGTTGCAGGACGTCGGCGGTGTCCCAGCCGAGCCGGGTCCGTCCGCAGGGGTGCAGGTTGTGGCCGGAGACGGCGCGGCGTTCGAGCCAGACGGCGTTCTCGTCGGGGTTGTCGGAGGTGCCGGTGTGGTGGCGGGCGGTGGCGATGGCCAGGTTGATGACGGCGTTGCGCAGTTCGGCGGCGAATGCGGGTGCGTCGATGCCGGTGAGCAGGTCGACGGGGTCGTCGGCGCCGGCGCTGGGGTATTCCCAGCGGTTGAAGGCGTGGCGGGTGCCGTGGCGGGGGTCGCCGTCGGTGAGGCCTTCACGGGCGAGGGCGCCGCGCAGCCTGCGGCCGACGGTGTCGGCGGCGGCGGGCAGCGCGTCGAGGAAGCCGGCGACGAGGCCGGGGGCGTGGACGGCGAGGGCCGCCTCGGTGCGGGTGGCGGCCGCGGCGAGGCGGCCGGTGGTCAGGCTGCTGGTCATGCGTACACCGCCATCGGGTTGGGCTGGTGGGTCCAGATGTCGTGCAGGGGGTCGTCGGCCAGCCGCATGGCGGTGGTGGCCTTGACCGGGACGGGTGCGGTGAGCAGGTCGGGGATTTCGCGCAGGTGCCCGGCGAGGGTGGCCCAGAGCCGGTCGGGGTCGGCGCCGCGGTGGGTGGTGAGGGCGCCGATGAGCTGGGTGGCGACGGTGCCGATCGCGGCGGCGGCCATCTTGGTGCGCAGTGCGGTCTCGTCGTCGGTGGGCAGGTCGCCGTGCAGGTCGATGCCCTGCTCCTTGAGCAGGGAGCGGCGGACGCGGACGCCGCCGAGGTCGCGGTAGAGGATCCGCTGGACGTGGCCGTCGCGGAGGACGGCCAGGGTGTTCTGGCCGTGTGCCTCCAGCGCGACGCCGCGGTCGAGGACGGTGGCGAGGGGCGCGAAGAGCTTGCTGCCGAGTTCTTCCCAGATCGTGTACGGGTCCCCGGTCTCGGCGAGCCAGGCGGGGACGGCCGCGAGGACGCCCAGAGGTACCGCACGTTCGCCGCGGGCGAGGCGGGGTGCCCGGCGGACGAGGTGTGCCAGGTGCCGGTCCGGGCCGTTGTCGGTGATGACGGCGCCGGCCTCGGTCTCGGCGAGGATCTCGATGGGCAGGTCGGCGGTGAGCTGGGTGAGCAGCCGGGAGAGGATGGGGCCGTTGTGCACGGCGGCGGGGGAGACGGTGCGGACGGCGGAGGTCATCTGCACGTCGACGGCGGTCTTGATGTGTGGGCCGCCGGAGATCGGGGCGACGGTGCGCAGCGACATCAGGGGCCGGACGGGGCGGGTCGGCCCGGCGTCGGTGATCCACGGGTGGTGGGCCAGGATCCGGTGGGCCTGCCAGGGGTGGGCGTAGAGGACGGGCTGGCCGGTGCCGTACCAGCGGTCGGCGGGGACCCGTAGCCGGCGCAGGCGGATCACCGGGCGGTGTTCGGGGGCGTAGGCGAGGACGTCGGCGACGGTCATGCCGGTCCGGGTGCGGCAGCAGGGGTGAAGGGGGTGGCCGTCGAGGAGCATCTGCTCGGTCTTGCCCAGCGCCTCCGGGTCCCCGGGCGCGGGCAGGTCGGCGCTCTCCGGCCGGTTGGCCAGGGCGAGGGCGAGGTTCGTGACGCTGTCGGCGATCTCGTCCGCCAGGGTGGCCGCGGGCCAGAGCCGTGCGGCGAGGGCTGCCGGGTCGGTGCCCGGGTCCGTGGGTCTGTCCACGCCCAGGGGTTCCCTGTCGAGGGCTGTCAGGAGCCGCCCGAGGATCGCGGCGCGTGCCTCGGGCAGCGCGGCGTCGTAGCGTTCCAGCAGGTCGGGGCGGACCTCGGCGAGCTGTTCGCGGGCCGGGGCGGGGCCGGGACCCTTGATCTGCGGTGGCACCCGTTCATTGTCACCACGGCCGGCCGATGTGTCCGTTCGGGGCGTTGCGGGGCGAGCGAGGACACAACCCCCTACCGGCGTGTCGTTGCCTCTAAGATGGCCGCCGCCGTGCGTGCGGCGGTGGTCGTGTCGGGCCGTTCGCCGGCGCTGGTGCCGGTGGGGCCGTGAACCCGGCAATACCCGGCTTCGTGTACGGGCCAGAATTGCCGGTTGAAGCGGAGTACGACCTTTTCCACCCGGCCCGTCCCGAGATGATCGATGCCGGTCCGGTGGCATTCCGGCAGTTCAGGTCGGATACATTTCCTGGTCTGGTGGCGTGGGTCACGTCATACGTTTCAATAGTTTCCGTCGCTTCGAGAGGGATGCCTGTGGACGCGGACGTCATCGTCGTAGGGGCCGGCCTCGCCGGGCTGGCCGCCGCACACGAGCTGACCAGCGCGGGGAAACGTGTCGCGCTGGTCGACCAGGAGAACGCCGCCAACCTCGGCGGGCAGGCCTGGTGGTCGTTCGGCGGGCTCTTCTTCGTCGACAGCCCCGAGCAGCGGCGTGCCTGGATCCGCGACAGCGTCGAGCTGGCCTGGAGCGACTGGCGCGGGTCCGCCGGGTTCGACCGCCTCGACGACGAGGACGCGTGGGCGGCGAAGTGGGCACGGGCGTACGTGGAGTTCGCCGCCGGCGAGAAACGCTCCTGGCTGGCCGGGATGGGCCTGAGCTGGCTGCCGTTCGCCGGCTGGGCCGAACGCGGCGACCTGCGCGCCGGCGGCCACGGCAACTCGGTGCCGCGTTTCCACGTCACCTGGGGCACCGGCACCGGTGTGGTCGAGCCGTTCGCCGCGTCCGCGCACGACGCAGCCGCGGCCGGGTTGCTCTCCTTTCATCACCGGCACCGGGTCGACGAGCTGATCGTCGAGGGTGGGGTGGTCACCGGGGTCCGTGGCACGGTGCTCGCCCCGGATGACGCGGCCCGCGGCAAGCCCAGCAACCGCGACGAGACCGGCGAGTTCGCGCTGCGCGCCCAGGCCGTCATCGTCACCACCGGCGGGATCGGCGCCAACCACGACCTGGTCCGGCAGTACTGGCCGGCCCGCCTCGGCACCGCCCCGAAGAACATGATCACCGGCGTTCCGGCGTACGTCGACGGCCGCATGCTCGCCATCGCCGAGACGGCCGGGGCGCGCCTGGTCAACCGGGACCGGATGTGGCACTACACCGAGGGTGTCCGCAACTGGGACCCGATCTGGCCCGGCCACGGCATCCGGATCCTGTCCGCCCCGTCCCCGATGTGGTTCGACGCGCTCGGACGGCGGCTGCCGCAGCCCTACCTCCCCAGCTACGACACCCTCGGCACGCTGCGCTACCTGCGGACCACCCCGGAACTCGCCGGACACGACCACTCCTGGTTCATCCTCACCCAGAAGATGATCGAGAAGGAGTTCGCGCTGTCCGGCTCCGAGCAGAACCCCGACGTGACCGCCAAGGACCGCCGCGCGTTCACGAAGGAGCGGCTGCTCGGCAAGGGCGCGCCCGCCCCGGTCGAGGCGTTCAAGCGGCACGGCGACGACTTCGTCGTCGCCGCCACCATCGACGAGCTGGTCGCCGGGATGAACAAGCTCACCTGCACGCCGCTGCTGGACGCCGCGCACGTCAAGGCGCAGATCGAGGCCCGCGACCGGCAGCTGGCCAACAAGGTCACCAAGGACGCCCAGATCCAGGGCATCCACAACTCGCGCCGTTACCTCGGCGACCGCCTCGGCCGCACCAGCGCCCCGCACCGGGTCCTCGACCCGTCCGCCGGCCCGCTGATCGGCGTCAAGCTGCACGTGCTGACCCGCAAGACCCTCGGCGGCATCCAGACCGACCTCGACTCCCGCGTCCTCGCCGCCGACGGCCGGGTCCTGCCGGGCCTGTACGCGGCGGGCGAGGTCGCCGGTTTCGGCGGCGGCGGCGTCCACGGCTACAACGCCCTGGAGGGCACGTTCCTCGGTGGCTGCCTCTTCTCCGGCCGCGCCGCGGGCCGGCACGCCGCCCGCTCCCTCTGAGTGCGTGCCCGGCTCCCCGCGGTCCGGGGAGCCGGGCATCGGCGTCAGGTGCCGGTCGCCCAGCCGAGCAGGGTGCCCGTCGGGTCGCTCTCCAGGGAGTAGGCCATCACGCCGGCCAGGCCCTGCTGCTTGATGTAGCGGCGTTTGGCGGTCAGCGACTGCTGGGACTCCACGGAGAAGAAGTCGGTGCCGTCGTAGACCCAGGAGCCCTTCGACACCGGGTCGAAGTGGATCGTGCCGAGCTTGCCGTGGGCGGCCAGTTCCTTGTACATGGCGACGCCCGCCGCCTGGGAGTACTCGAACGGGTCGGTCGGCCGGGACGCCGTCCGGTAGAGGCCGTCGCGGTCGCCCGCGGAGACGCCGGTCCAGCCGCGGGAGTAGAACGGGACGCCGAGGGTCAGCTTGTTCGCCGGGAAACCGCCGGCGATCCACGACTGGATCGCGTCGTGGGCGGTGAACCTGCTGCCGTACGCCGGGGTGCCGGGGGCGTCGTACAGCGGTGCCTGGAAGTTCGTCGGGCCGGTCGTCTCCCAGCCGCCGTGCATGTCGTACGACATCACGTCGGCCAGGTCGAGCACGGTGGCGAGCTGCCCGATCTGGAGGTTGGCGATCGCGTCCGGGCCGGCCGGTACCGCGGCGGTCAGCAGGCGGTGCGCGCCGCCGAGGGCGTCGAGCTGGCGGCGGAACTCGGTCAGCAGGGCCGTGTAGTTCGCGGTGTCCTGCGGCCCGTAGTGGTTGCCGGGCCGGGCCTCGGTCGCCGGGAACTCCCAGTCGATGTCGATGCCGTCGAACACCCCGGCGGCGACCCCGGTGCCGCCGGCCGGGTCGTCGCCGAGCTGCGGCAGGTTGCCCCGGATGTACATGTCGATGCAGGAGGTGACGAACTTCTGCCGGGACGCCGGGGTGGCGGCCGCGTCGGAGAACCAGCGCGAGTACGTCCACCCGCCGATCGAGACGAGGACCTTGAGCTGCGGGTACTTCGCCTTCAGCTTCCTGATCTGGTTGAAGTTGCCCTTGAGTGGCTGGTCCCACGCGTCGGCGACGCCGTCGACGCTGTTCTCGGCGGTGAATCCCATCTGGTAGTCGGCCCACGCGTCGCCGGCGCCGTCGTTGCCGGACTCGTCGTTGTCGTCGGTGCTGCCGGCCTGGTTCGCGGCCATGCAGGTGAGGTTGACCGGGTCGATGTTCTCGAACGCGTACATCATGGTGGTCAGCCGGCCCGCGATGCCGTTGGTGTCGAGGGTCTTCGGGTAGAACGCGTTGGCGTAGACCGACCAGCTCGGGAAGTACGCGACCCGTTCGCCGACCGGTCCCGGGTCGGGCAGGTACTGCTCGGTGCGGTCCTGCCCGACCGCCAGGTAGGCGCGGCCGTCCGCCGATTTCTGGTACGACACCCCGTAAGTCTGCGATATCCAGTTGTCGAAGCCGCCGTCGCCCTCGTGCACGATCACCGACCAGAACTGATTCGGGTACGCGCTGGTCAGCACGGCGGCGAGCTGCCCGGCCCGGTCCTGGCTGCTGCCGGAGAGCCCGCCGAGCGCCGCGTCGACCGTACCGGCCAGGGTGGCCTGGTCGGTGCCGCTGGTGGCCAGCTCCGAGCGCCAGGCGATCGACCGGTAGCCGTCGACGTCGACGTCGCCGTCGTCGCCGGGCGGGACGGTGGCGTTGACCCACATGCCGCGCCCGCCGCTGACCGTGGCGGTGTTCCAGTTCTCGTTCGGGGCGACCCGGTGCAGGTAGGTCCGCAGCAGGCCGTGCCGGGCCTGGGCGTCACCGTCGCCGGACGTGGTGATGTTGCCGAGGTTCCGGGTGATCTCCGCGGCGATCTCGTCGGTGACGGTCGTCGACCGGGCGTTGAGCGCGATGATCGCGTCGATCAGCCCGGCGCCGGGATAGTCCATCATCAGCACGCCGAGCTTGCGCCAGTCCCCGGACCGGCCGGTGATCAGGTCGTCGAGGACCTCCGGGTCGATGCCGGCGGCGACCGAGGCGGGTGCGACGTCGGCGGCCGCGCTGGTGAAGTTGAGGTACACGTTCCCGCCGGTGTCCGCATCGGCCTTGCCGATCAGGTCCCGGATCAGGGCCATCTTGGGGGCGGTGCCGATCGTGTCGAACGCGTCCTGGACGTAGGCGCCGCGGTCGTCGCCCATCAGGTTGTCCAGCCCGTACCCGGTGACGGGGCCGCCACCGGTGCCGAGGAACTGGGTGAGCACCACCTTGCCGCGGACCTGGTCGAGTGTCGGGGTGCTGCCGGGGCCGGCCTCGATCAGGCCGGCGTAGTCCGGGTTGTCCAGGTAGCCGCGGAAGACGTCGACGCGGCGCTGCTGCTCGGCCGCGCAGTTGTCCGCCCCGGAGCACAGGTCCGGTTGGTCGTCGCAGGAGGGGAAAGCCCCGGAGCACTCCGCCTTCAGCCGCATCAGGACCGTCTCGGTGGGGTGGGCGGCCAGGAACGTCTTGAGTACGGTCAGGACCTGCCCGAAGGTGGCGTTCTGGTAGTTGGTGCCGTGGTGGATGGTGAACGAGTCGTTGACGACCCGGACCCGGATGTCGATCGACCGGATCCCCGCGTCGAGCTGTTTGGCCAGGGTCGCGCCCTCGTCGCCGTGGTCCTCCTGGTCCTGGGAGATGTCGCCGCCGTGGATGGCCAGCGTCTCGTGGGTGCCCGGCACCGAGATGTCGCCGAGGCGGGTGCCGCCGGGCACCCAGCGCATCCAGTCCGGGTGGCTGGTGTCACCCAGCGTCTGAAACGCGGATCCCTCCGCCGCGGCGGCCGGTGCGGCGGGCACCGCCACCAGGGCGATCACCAGCGCCAGTACGGCGGCCGGCACCATCGGCCATCGTTGCCATCTGCTCCTCATACCCGTCCGGACGCACCACCGCCCCCGAAGTTCATCCCGGTGATCGTCAACGGCTGGCTCAGAACGGCTGGTTCAGAGGGAGGCGAGCAGCTGGAGGCGTTCGGCGGTGGCCGAGCCGGGATCCGCGCGGTAGACGACGAGCAGCTGGCGGTGCTCGGGGTGCGGGAACTTCTCGTAGTGCAGGTCGAGAGGGCCGGCCAGCGGGTGGGCGAAACGGGTCACGCCGGAGGTCCGGGTGCGGACCTCACGGCGTGCCCAGAGGGTGCGGAACCGGTCGCTGGTGAGGGTGAGCTCGCCGATCAGCTCGAGGAGTTCCGGGTCGGCGGTGTCGCCGGTGAGCAGGGTGCGCAGCCCGGCGACGGTCTTGGCGGTGACGTCGTTCCAGTCCGGGTAGAGGCGGCGCATCTCCGGATCCCGGAAGACCGCGCGCAGCGGGACCTGCCCGACGGCGAAGGCCGGGCTGAGCGCGACGGCGAGGTGGTTGGCGGCGGTGACCCGGCCGGTGCCGTCCTGGGCGTAGGCGGGGGTGGCGGGCCAGGCGTCCAGCAGCGGCTGCAGGACCGGGCCGGCGCCGCGACCACGGCGGCGCCGTGGCCGCGGCGCCGGGTGGGCCAGCCGGTGCAGGTAGGCGTTCGCGTCGTCGTCGAGCCGCAGAGCGCCGGCGAGGGCGGTCAGGATCTGGTCGGACGGGTGGTGGTCGCGGCCCTGTTCCAGGCGCAGGTAGTACTCGGCGCTGATCCCGGCGAGCAGGGCGACCTCCTCGCGGCGCAGGCCGGGGACCCGGCGGCGGGCCCCGGTGGTCAGGCCGACGTCCTCGGGCCGGATCTGTTCGCGGCGGGCGCGCAGGAACGCGCCCAGCGTGTCCGCCGTGCTCGTCATCGGGGAGTCGCTCCTCACCGGTGGGTCAGGGATCGGGCGGTGGCGATCACCGTCTCATCGGTGGGGCGCGGCGTCCAGCCCAGCTCGTCGCGGAGCTTCGTGTTGTCGGCGCGGCGGACGACACCGAGCTGCGGGACCAGGTCGTTCAGGCGCGGGCTGAACCGGGCCAGGAGCCGGATCAGAGCGGCCGGGGCGGTACGCGTGGGCGCCTTCGCGGCGGCGTCGCCGAGGTGGGCGCGCAGGATCCGGCCGATCTCGGCGAAGGAGACCGGCGTGCCGGACAGGGCCAGGTAGCGCTGCCCGGCGGCGGCCGGGGAGGTCATCGCCCGCAGGTGCGCGTCGGCGACGTCGCGGACGTCGACCAGCTGCGTCCAGACCGGCGGGGCGATCCGCATGCCGCCGTCGAGCATCGCCGCGATGATCCGGACCGACGGGGAGAGGCCCCCGCCGAGGACCGGGCCGAAGATACCCACCGGGTTGATCACCGCGAGTTCGAGGCCGCCGCCCTCGGCGTCGACGAAATCCCAGGCCGCGCGTTCGGCGACCGCTTTGGAGGCGATGTACGGGGTCACCCCCGGCCCGTCGGTCCTGGTCCAGTCCGCCTCGGTGAAGACCCGGTCGGTGGCGCCCCAGCCGTAGCCGACCGCGGCGAACGAGGAGGTCATCACGACCCGCCGCACGCCGGCGTCCCGGGCGGCCCGCAGCACCCGCAGCGCGCCGTCGCGGGCCGGGACGATCACGTCGTCCTCGTGTGCCGGGGTCCCGGCGGGGAACGGCGAGGCGACGTGCAGCACGTACTCGGCGCCGGCCGCGGCCCGCGCCCATCCGTCGTCGTGGCGCAGATCGGCGGTGACGGTGGCGACGCGGTCGCCGAACACGGTGGCCCGGCCCGGGTCGCGCACGGTGGTGCGGACGGTGTGCCCGTCGTCGAGCAGCCGCGCGATCGTGTGCGCGCCGACGAAACCGGTTCCCCCGGTGACAAGTACGGTAGCCATGCCGTCATCGTTCGCCCGGCCGCCGGGGCCGGGAAGTCCCCCGTGATCCTGGTCCCCGCGGGACCAGGATCAGCCCCGCAGCAGCCGGGCCTCCACGGCGGGCCGGCAGAGCCTCAGCCGCCCGCGCCGCCGGTGTCCGGGACCGCGCCGGTGACCGCGTACTCCTCCTGGGCCAGGACGTCGATCAGGGAGACGCCGTCGCGGTTGCCGAGGATGATCCCGGCGAAGCCGCTGTCCGGGTAGATGCTCCAGTTCGCGCCGACACCCGGGTTCCCGCCGGCGCGCTGGTACTGCCACTGGCCGTTCGACATGTGGATGGGCAGGCCGTACGCGGCGAACGAGGTCGGCCCGTTCGGGAGTTTCGCGCCGAACAGCACGTCGGTCCACGGCCCGTCGAGCAGGGTTCCGTCGAACAGGGCCCGGGCGAAACGGACCAGGTCGGGGGCGCTGGCGAAGCCGCCGTCGCCGGGTGCGTCGATGAACGCCCGGCCGGGGTTGCGGCCCAGCACGTACTCGTAGGGGCTGCCCTGGTCCAGGTGGCGCAGCGCGTCGACCCGGCTGCCGTCGGCGATCTCCATGTACGGGTGTGCGAGCCGTTCGTCGGTCAGCCACCGCGGCCGGGTGAAGAACCCCGACCGGGTCATCCCGGCGCGGCGGAAGACGTTACGTTCGACGTAGTCCCAGTAGGTCGTCCCGGTGACCGCCTCGACGATCAGCGGGGGGATGGTCGCGTCCGGTTCCGCGTGCAGCCCGGTCGGTACGCCGGGGACGCCGGCCAGGCGGGCCTGCCGGGCGCGCCGCGCGTAGTAGGTGTGCACCTCGTCGCGGCTCTGGAAGACGTGCTCGACGTCGCCGGCGTCCAGGGTGCCGAGACCGGAGCTCCCGGAGAGCAGGTGGTGGATGGTGACCTGCGCGGCGACGTCCGGGTCGAAACCGGTCAGGTGCCGCCCGATCGGGTCGGTCAGGCTGAGCCGGCCCTGCTGCGCGAGTTGCAGCAGGGCGACCGCGCAGAACGGTTTCCCGGCCGAGCTGAGCGTGAACGCGGTGTCCTCCCGGACGGGGATGCCGCGTTCCCGGTCGGCCATGCCGTACGCCCGGGACAGGGTGGTCCTGCCGTGGTGGGCGAGCAGGGCGACCCCGGAGAACCGTCCGTCGGCGGCGAGTCCGGTGAGGTACCGGTCGTAGGAGCCGCCGGGCAGCGTGTCCGGCGGTGGTTCCCGGTCAGCGGACGGGAGCGGCAGGAACGTTCCGGCGGCGGCCAGGCCGGTCCATCCGAACAGGCGGCGCCGGCCGATACCGTGAAGTGAGGTCATGCGTCCACTGAAGACGGAGGGCCGTTACGCGGGCGTATGCGTTTTCCGATACGCCCGCGATAGGCGGCTCAGGCGAGGTACTCCTCGATCGCCGCGACGACCAGCGCGTGGTCGTCGGCCTGGGGGAGTCCGGAAACGGTCACCGCCCCGATGACGCCGGCGCCGGGCACGCGTACCGGGAAGGCGCCACCGTGCGGGGCGAACAGCGCCGGGTCGACGCCCATGGCCGGGCCCAGCTCCCGGCCGGCCGCCTCCAGGCGCCGGCCGACCAGGTACGACGACGCGGCGTACCGGTACACGACCCGGACCTTGCGCTCGATCCAGGAGTCGTTGTCGGCGGTGGAGCCGGGCAGCGCGGCGTGGAAGAGCTGCTGCCCGCCGCGGCGGATGTCCACGGCGACCGGCAGGTTCCGCTCGGTGGCCAGCTTCACCAGCAGGCAGCCCAGGGCCCACGCGTCGGACTCCTCGAACCGCGGGAAGACCAGCCGGGCCTCCTGCTCCTCGATCGCCGCGATCAGGTGCTGTACGTCGTCGCTCATGACCCCATTGTCAACTGCTGGTAGCCGAGCTTGACGATCAGGGCGAGGACCACGGCCAGCAGCACGATCCGGACGAAGCCCGCGCCGCGGTTCAGGGCCATCCGGGCGCCGAGGACCGCCCCGGCGATGTTGCAGAGCGCCATGCCGGCGCCGAGCAGCCAGGCGACGTGCCCGGTGAGGCCGAAAACGATCAGGGCGCCGAGGTTGGTGCCGGTGTTCACGAGTTTCGCCATGGCCGAGCCGTGCACGAAGTCGGCGCCGACGATCGTGGTGAACGCGAGGACCATGAACGTGCCGGTGCCCGGGCCGACCAGGCCGTCGTAGGCGGCGACCAGGATCCCGGCGGCGGCGACGACCAGGCCGCGGCGCAGCGGGGTGCGTTTCTCCGCGTGCTCGCGCAGGCCCATCGCCGGCCGGACGGCCACGAAGACCGCGACGGCGATCAGGACGGCGAGCACGACCGGCCGGTACGCGCTCGCCGGGATCTGCCCGGCCAGCAGCGCCCCGCAGCCGGCGCAGACCAGGGCCAGGGCGGCGGACGGCCCGGCGACCCCCCAGTCGATCTTCGTCTTGCGGGCGTAGGTGACCGCGGCGGTGGCGGTGCCGCAGATCGCGGTGAGCTTGTTGGTGCCCAGCGCGGTCGCCATCGACAGCTGCGGCGCGGCGACCATCAGGGCCGGTAGCAGGAGCAGGCCCCCGCCGCCGACGACCGCGTCGACCCAGCCGGCCGCGGCGGCCGCGAGCAGCAGCGTGACGGTCACTTGCGGTCACGCACCCGCTGCAGCCACATCCCGAACATGGCTATCGCCACGAAGACGAGCATCGAGCAGCAGAGTGCCTTGGTGAACATGTCACCCTCCTCGTTGACTAGGGTCGTCGTGTGCGCCTGGCGACCTTCAACCTGCTGCACGGCAGATCACTGTCCGATGGGACCGTACACGCCGACCGTATCCGGGACGCGATCGCGGACCTCGACGCCGACGTCCTGGGGTTGCAGGAGGTGGACCGGGCGCAGCCCCGCAGCGGTGGCCTGGACCTGACCGCCCTGGCCGCCGAGGCGCTGCACGCGCCGGCGCACCGGTTCGCCGCCGCGGTGGTCGGCACGCCCGGCCAGACCTGGCAGGCGTGGCATCCGCTCGCCGAGGCGCACCATCCGCAGTACGGGATCGCGCTGGTCAGCCGGTTCCCGGTGCAGCGGTGGCTGATCACGCAGCTGCCGGGCGCGCCGATCCGGTCGCCGGTGCTGACCCCGGACCGGGGCCTGTTGCTGCTGCGCGACGAGCCGCGGGTGATGCTGGCCGCGGTCCTGGAGACCCCGCGCGGCCTGCTGAGCGTCGGTACGACCCACCTGTCGTTCGTGCCGGGCTGGAACGTGCGGCAGCTGCGGCACGCGGTCCGGGCGCTGCGGGCACTGCCGGCGCCGCGGGTGCTGCTCGGCGACCTGAACATGCCGGCCGGTCCGGTCCGCGCGTTCACCGGCTGGCGTCCCCTGGCCCGGGCGGTGACGTTCCCGAGTCCCGCGCCGCGCACGCAGCTGGACCACATCCTGTCGGATCCGCGGGGTGCGGCCGCGCTGGGCCGGGTGGTCCAGGTCCGCACGCCCCGCCCGGCCGTCTCCGATCACCTGCCGCTGGTGGTCCAGCTGGAGTGACCGCTTGCGCTCGCTGTTCTTCCCGTACGCGCTCCCGGGCCGGTGTCCGCACCGCTGCGGGCGGTGTCCCGGGTGCCCGGCCCCGCCGTGCTTCTCCCGTGCGGGGGAACACACGTACGATGGGCGGCATGACGCAGCCGGATGTGCACGCGCCCCTCGCGCAGGAGATGGCGGATCGTGGCCGGGCCGTGGCGCCCGAGGGTTTCGAGCGCGCCCGCCGGGTGCTGCAGGCGGCAGCGAAGCGCCGTGACCCGGCCGTGCGGGCCGCCGCGATCGAGCGGCTGCGCCGTCCGGCCGCCGCGTGACCGACGAGACGCCGGGCCCACTGCCGGTGCGGCTGGTCCTGGACAGCTCGGCGATCGCCGCCTGGGTCCGCGGGTCGCCCGCCGTCGGTGAGCTGCTCGCCGAGATCGACCGGGAGGGCGGCCTGGTCGTGGTGCCGCTGACCTGTCTGCTGCAGGCGTCCGCGCAGATCAAGACCGACCGGGAGTGGCTGTACCTGCTCCTGGAGCACCCGGCGACGCAGGTCGTCTCGGACGATCCGGACGACTGGGAGATGCTCTCCAGCGCGATCACCCTGCTCGGCGCGGCGGACCTGGCGTCGGCCGGGTGGCTGGCGCTGGAGTGCGGTGTCGACGTGCTCACCCGGCACGCGGAGCTCTACGCGGGCCTGGCCGACGGAAACGTGGCCCTGCAGATCGAGGAGGACTACTGAGGCTTCTGCCTCATCCAGACGTCCTCCAGGCCGTCCTCCGGGTCCCACTGCTCGCCGATCTTGCGGAAGCCGAATCCGGCGATCGTCGCGCGTGACCCGATGTTGTCCGGGCGGATGCTGGCCCGTACCGCGGTGATCGACGGGTCGGCGTCGGCCCGTTCCAGCAGGGAGCGCAGCATCGCCCTGGCGTAGCCGCGACGGCGGTGCTGGGGGTCGACGGAGTAGGCGACCTCGACGATGCCCCGTTCGTCCGGTGGCCCGTGGAACCCGCCGTGCCCGACGACGATCCCCTCGGGTTCGGCGACGGCGGCGCGGGCGATCCAGTCGGCGGCCGCCGGGTCGCGCAGGATGTCGTCGAGCCGTACCCGCCACAGCCAGTTCTCGTCCACCAGGTACCGGCTCAGGGGTAAACCGGCGGCGGCGCTCGCGGCGTCCAGGTCCTCGGCGACGAGGGCGGTCAGCGCGGCGGGGGAGAGCTTCACGAAGCGGACATCCGGCATCCCGGCATGATCACACACCGTGGTGACCCGCGCCACGGACTAGTTGTGCACAACTGAATTGCGCGCTACGGTTCTGGGCATGCGGGAGAGCGCGGCATTAGACGAAATGATCTGCTTTCAGCTGTATGCCGCGAGCCGGTCGATGACCGCTTTGTACCGACCGCTGCTTGACCCGCACGGCCTGACCTACCCGCAGTACCTCGTACTACGCGTCCTGTGGCACGACGGCCCCACTACCGTCCGTGACCTCGGACGTACCCTGCGCCTGGACAGCGGCACCCTCTCGCCGCTGCTCAAGCGCCTCGAGAGCCAGGGTCGCCTGCGCCGCGACCGCGGCACCGACGACGAGCGCACCGTCCTGGTCAGCCTGACCGGTTCCGGCCAGCGACTGCGCGACGAGATCGGCGACCTCACCGCGTCGCTGCTCTGCCACGTCAACCTGACTCTCGACGAGCTGACTCAGCTCCATCAATTGCTCGCCCGCGCCCGCGGCTGAGCGATTCACCCCTTCGGTTCATCGAGTTCGGTTCTTCGAGAAAGGCC
This sequence comes from Actinoplanes sp. NPDC051851, assembly GCF_040681165.1. NCBI lineage: Bacteria > Bacillati > Actinomycetota > Actinomycetes > Micromonosporales > Micromonosporaceae > Actinoplanes > Actinoplanes sp. NPDC051851. The sequence goes on from NZ_JBFAYF010000062.1 coordinate 38,995, forward strand.
GCCCCTCATGTCTGTCACCCCGGTCTACACCGCCTCGGCCACCGCGCACGGCGACGGCCGCAACGGCCGCGTCCGCTCCAGCGACGGCGTCCTCGACCTCGACCTGGCCATCCCGAAGGAGATGGGCGGCCCCGGCGGCGCGCTGACCAACCCGGAGCAGCTCTTCGCCGCCGGCTACGCGGCCTGTTTCCACAGCGCCCTCAAGCGCGTCGCGAGCATGCAGAAGCTCACCCTCACCGACACCGCGATCACCGTCGACGTCGGCATCGGCCAGCTGCCCTCCGGCGGCTTCGGCCTGACCGTCGCCATCGAGGCCGAGCTGCCCGGCCTCACCGAGGAGCAGGCCACCGCCCTGCTCGAGGCCGCCCACCAGGTCTGCCCGTACTCGAACGCCACCCGCGGCAACGTCGAGGTCGCGCTCACCCTGGCCTGATCCCCGCGGCAGGCGCCCCGCCGCCCGCCCACGGCCGGCCCCGCCGCCCGCCGCGGCCTCCCGGCCGTGCTCCGGCCGGTGCGGGTCGCCCGCGAGGACGGACCGCGTCGCAGCGACGTCACGAAGGCCCGGACCCGGTTCGCCGGTTTCCGGGCCTTCGCCGTCTCCCGCCACCGGAGCCGCCGTCAGCGTTCCCGGTCCCGCCCCGAACCGTGCCCGGCCACGGAGCGGGACCGCCGCACGACTGGTAGCCCATCCTCGAAGACCGGTCATCCGGGGTCGCCTGGCGCGTAGCTCGCCCAGGTGGTGCCTGGTTTGCCTGCGGAGACAGAGCTGTGCGAACCTCCTTGTCTCATCTCTCTGAAAGGGCTGGTCGTGACGCTCGGCATGGTTCTCGGTGACTCCTCCTCTCGCGCTTCGACGCGGGAGCGGTAGCCCTACCTGCCCTGACACACGCACCCGTGCCGCAGCACGGGCCGTCTGCCCTGCTCCTCGTCGAAGTGCTCTTCGTGCCCCTGCACGTTCGATCACGAGGAGTACCTGGTGTCCACGATCCACTGGACCGAGACGAACCTCCCCCGTTCCGCCCACTGGCAGAGTCCTTCCACCTGCACCGCCGGGCCCGCAGCCACCGTGCCCGCGTGCTCGGCAGGCTCCTCGTCCGGCTGGAAGACGACTACCGCCTGAACCTGCGCAGGGCCCCCGAAGTGCGGCAGGCATGCGCCGAGGCGTACGGTCCGGCGTCCGAACCGATGGCCGTCTCGCTCACCGAGTTGCTGGGCGTGATCGGAGCGCATCAGTGGCGCACGAAGGGCGTCAAGGTACCGGCGCTCGACGCTCGCATTTACCCGCACTACGGAGTGTTCTCCCCGGTCAGGGGCGAATACGTCGATCTCGTCGCACGTGCACCGCTCCCCGCCACGGCGGCCCACCGCTCGGGCCGCCTTACCGCATTCGACCTCGGGACGGGGACGGGAGTGCTCGCCGCCGTTCTGGCCCGCCGCGGAATCGACCACGTCGTGGCCACCGACATCAGCCCGCGCGCCCTGGCCTGCGCCCGCGAGAACGTCCGCCGGCTGCACCTCACCGGGCACGTCGACATCGTGGGCCCCAGCCTGTTTCCCGACGGCCGCGCGGACCTCATCGTCTGCAACCCGCCCTGGATTCCAGCCCGGCCCACCTCCTCCGTTGAGCAAGGTGTCTACGACCCGGACAGCAGCATGCTCCGCAACCTTCTGGCCGGACTCACCGCGCACCTCGAACCGGGAGGTGAAGGATGGCTCGTCCTGTCCGACTTGGCCGAACTCCTCGAACTCAGGACGCGCAGCGAACTTCTGGCCGACATCACGGCAGCCGGCCTGCACGTGGTGAACAAGGCGGACACCCGGCCACGGCATCCGCGAACGAGGGACACCGCAGATCCTCTCCACTGCGCCCGCGCCGCCGAAGTCGGGGTGTTGGTAAGAAACGTGCGCCGAACCGCAAAGTAGCAAAGGTATCCGCTGGTAGGACCCCCGATCGGGTGACTCGGGGCAGTGGCGCTCCAAACTTAGACATGATGATGACCGGCTATGGCCCGGGCGCTGGATCTGGATGAACTGGTAGAGCATTGGACGCTTCTCGATGATGAGCGGAAGCTGCTGAAGAACAGGAGCGGACCCACGCGGCTGGGGTTCGCGTTGCTGTTGAAGTTCTTCACCCGTTTCGGTCGCTTCCCGGCAGGCCAGGGGGAACTACCCAAAGACGTGATCCGTTTCATGGCCAGGCAGACGAAGGTCGACGCGGCGGCGTTTCGGCGTTACGAATGGGTGGGGCGCACGATCGAGTATCACCGGGCGCAGATCCGGGCTCACCTGGGATTTCGTGAGTGCTCGAAGGCCGATGCGCAATCGTTGACGGACTGGTTGTCCAGGTCCGTCTGCGAGGCCGAGCGCCGTCGGGAGTTGGTGCACGACGAGCTGTTGGCGCGGTGCCGAGCGGAGCGGATAGAGCCGCCGCAGACGGTGGCGCAACGCGACCGGATCGTACGGTCGGCGTTGCATCAAGCGGAGCAGGCATTGACAGCACGGATTGTGTCGAGGGTTTCTGCCCAGTCGGCTGACCGGCTCCGCGTGATGGTCAACTCGGAGGTGTCGGATGAGGACGGCGAGCAGGATTCGGTTCTGGCGCTGATCAAGTCGGTGCCGGGCAACGTCAGCTTGGAATCGATGCTGACCGAAATCCGCAAGCTGCGGGCGGTCCGGGTGGTGGGTCTACCCGGTGACCTGTTCGCCGATGTCGCGCCGCGGGTCCTCGCGGGTTGGAGATCAAGGGCGATGGTGGAATCGCCGTCGCACCTGCGCGATCATCCGGATGGTTTGATGCTGACGCTGCTGGCGGCGTTGCTGTACACCAGGCAGCGGGAAATTACGGATACGCTAGTGGAGCTGCTGATCTCCACGGTGCACCGTATCCGGGCCCGGGCTGACCGGAAGGTCACCGAGGAGCTGGTGAACGCGTTCAAGCGGGTCACGGGCAAGGAGAGCCTGTTGTTCTCCATCGCGGAGGCTTCGATAGACCGGCCGGACGACGCCGTGCGGGAGGTGGTGTTCCCGGCGGTGACCGGCGGCGAGCAGACGCTGCGGGAGCTCGTCCACGAGTTCAAGACCAAGGGCCCGGTGTACCGGCGCACCGTGCAGACCACGTTGAAGGCGTCCTACTCCAACCACTATCGGCGTGGGCTGATCGAGTTGCTTGATGTGCTGGAGTTCCGGTCGAGCAATGACACCCACCGACTTGTACTCGACGCGCTGGGCTTGATCAGGAGGTACGCCGACGGGCGGATGACGTACTACCCGGCCGGTGAGTTCGTGCCCAGCCACAAGGGCGTGATCGGTGAATGGAGCCCACTGGTCTACAAGGACTCGGGTAAGGGGCCGAGCCGGGTGGTCCGCAACACCTACGAGATCTGTACCTTCCAGACGCTGCGAGAGCGGTTGCGATGTAAGGAGATCTGGGTTGTCGGCGCCGACAAGTGGCGCAACCCGGACGAGGACCTGCCGCAGGATTTCGAGGTTCACCGGGACGCGCACTATGCGGCGCTGCGCAAGCCACTGGACCCGACGGAGTTCATCGATCAGCTTCGGGCCGAGATGCGGGACTCGCTGGGCCAGCTGGATGCGGCGTTGCCGGAGCTGGACTGGCTGGAGGTCCGGGACCGCGGCCAGCGGGGTGCGATCAAGCTGACCGATCTGGACGCGGCGCCGGAGCCGCGGAATCTGCGGGGGTTGAAGAATGAGATCCGGACCCGGTGGGGCACGGTTCCGTTGATCGATCTGCTCAAGGAAGCGGTGTTGCGCACCAACTGTCTGTCGGCGGTGACCGGGGCGACCGGGCGCGGTGGTCTCGATGCGAGGGTGCTGGCGGAGCGGCTGATGCTGGTGATGTACGCCTACGGGACGAACACCGGGATCAGGGCGATCTCCGGGAACACGCTGAACGGGCACAGCGAAGCCGACCTGCGCTATGTCCGGCGCCGGTACATGAACGCCGACATGATGCGGATGGTCGCGACGGAGATCGCGAACGCGACGTTCGCCGCCCGGGCTCAGGCGGTTTGGGGTGCCGGGTCCACGGCGGTGGCGTCGGACTCGACGCATTTCGGGGCGTTCGATCAGAACATCTTCACCGAGTGGCACTCGCGGTACGGGGGCCGCGGGGTGCTGATCTACTGGCATGTCGAGCGTAAGAGCATGGCGATCCACTCCCAGCTGATCAGTTGTACCGCCAGTGAGGTCGCCGCGATGGTCGAGGGGGCGATGCGGCACGGCACGACCATGGAGGTCGAGGGCAACTACGTCGATTCGCACGGGCAGTCCGAGGTCGGTTTCGGGATCACCCGGCTGCTTGGCTTCGACCTCCTACCGCGGATCAAGCGGATCAACAAGGTCCGGCTGTATCGGCCGGCGGTCGGTGAACCCGACGCCTATCCCCGGCTCACGCCGGCGTTGTCGCGGCCGATCAAGTGGGACATCATTGCCGAGCAGTACGACCAGATGATCAAATATGCGACCGCCTACGCCCGGCAGATCGCCCTCGACAACCACCGGGCGCGGCTGGCGGCCGAGGCGGGCCGGATCGAGCTAACCCTGCTGGCCGAGGATCTGCCCCCGCTCGTCGTTGCCGGACTTGCCGACGGGCTGCAGGTCATCGTGGCGCACCCCAGGCAACGACTCGATTTGCCGGCACGCCTGCTGCTGACCGCGCGGCGGTGGCCGCGGATCCTGCTGACCGGGTTGCCCGGCAAGGGCAAGAGCACCGCCCTGCGGCAGCTGGCTGCGACCTGGGCTGGCGACGCCCGGGCGCCCGTGCCGGTCCTGGTCTCCCTGCCCACGGTCGCCCGGCAATGCACCCACGCCAGCCAGCTCACGCTGCGGCTGCTCTGCGAGCAGGCCACGCCTGCCAGCGCCCGACCAGGCCGACCTGACGGCCGCGCTCGAGCATGCCTGCCAGACCGGCAGCGCGGTTTTGCTGCTCGACGCGTTCGACGAGTGCGGGATCCACCGGCCGATGATCGCCGACGGATTGTCGACCGTGCTCGCCGGGCTGCCCGAACAGACCGGCGTGGTCCTGGCCACCCGCGGCAGCGGTACGGCCGCCGCCCGGCGCCTGCGGCTTCCCACGGCAGATCTGGCCACCGCCCGCAACCTCGACACGGTCCTGCAGGAGGTATTGCGGCACGTCGCGGCCCACCGCGACGTGCCGCCGGCCGAGCGGGACGCGTGGGTGGCAGCGTGCCGGGCGCGGGTGCAGGCGGCGATCAAGGAGTACCCCGACATCGGTCAGGTGCCGCTGCTCGCGACCCTGCTGACGCTGGTCGTCGCGGAGTCGCCCGGGCTACCCCTGGGACACAGCCGGGCCGGGCTGTTGCAGGCCGCGGTACAGCACAGCGTGCGGCGCTGGGAACGTAACCGGCCCGATTCCGCGGCGGGTCAGCCCGGGCAGCCGACACCGGATCAACTACTCGACGGCTTCGCCGCGCTCGGCAGCCGGCTCATCGGTCCCGGCCCGGTCACCGTGGTCGTCGCTGAGCAAGCGGTCGCCGCGATGCTGGCCGGGCGATGGGGTATCACCGCGCCGGGACCAGCCGGCGAACTGACCCGGCACATCATGGACTTCTGGGATGAGAGGGTCGGCGTGTTCGTCGATACCGGGACCAGCTTCGCGGCGCGCAGCCGGGTCTTCGCCGAGATCGGCGCGGCCGTCGCCGTGACCTGGCTGCCCGGCGACCAGGTCGTTGCGTGGGCGAACGCGGCCGCCGATGACGACGAGCTCAGCCTGACGCTGATCCTGGCCGGGGAACTCGACCCGCGGATCCTGCCGGTCCTACTCACCGATGTCGGCGACGGCCGGATGCCGGCGCGGGCCCTGATCGCGGCACAGATTCTGCACGGGACGCCCACCACGGACCCGGATCTGCTGACCACGCTGCTGACGGCCCTGGCCGAGGCCGCCCAGCAGGCCGATCCAGTCGACCCGGACGAGGGCCCGGGCGGCTGGACCTACACCCTGGAGATCGCCCAACTGCGGCTGCCGGCGGCCCTGCGTGATCAGCGGGACCAGATTCTCGACCGGCTACCCGCCGGAGATCCCCGAACCGTGGCGGTGGCCCTGGCCACGCTGGCCAACGCGAACACCGACGCCCGGACGCTGACCCCGACTGAGCGTACAGCCGTGCGTGCCGCGTTGCAGCTACCCCTGCCGGACATGACCGTGCGGCCCCGCCAAACCAGCAGCCTGCTCCCGGGACATCTGCAGGTGGCGTTGCAGGCGATCAGCCACCTGACCGAGGTCGGCACCGACATGGCGGCGCCCATCACCGAGTTGGCGTGGCGCGACCGGCTGGGCACCGTCGAGCAGGTCGACGCGGCGTTGCAGGCCCTCGGCCATCGCCTCGGGCCGCCGTCCTGGGTGGTCGAGTCATCCGTGGTGCGAGGACCCGTGCCCCTGGCCGACGAGCAGCCCGGTGATCTGTGTTGGATGAGGATGTTCGTGCTGCCGCTGTTGCAGACGGTGGTAGGGCTGTCCACCGCGGGCCGGGTCCTCACCCCAGGCCAGCGGTGGCGGTTGGATCAGCTCTGCACGCTGGCCGAGGCGGTAGATCTCGGGTCGGCTAAGCCCGGCGATGTCCTGGCGATCGGCGATGACGAGAACCGTGATTTGGTCGGCGGCTGGTTGCGGGCCACCGCCGCTGTGCTCGGCCTCGACATCGAGGTCATCGCCGCGCAGGCGGCGGCCGCCATCATCGAGAACGGCGAGGGCGAGCTGCTGGGGGTGCCGAGCCTGCTGCTGACCCCCGGCCCGGTTCCCGACCCGCTGACCGCAGCGGGCCCGGACCGGCTCGGCGCCGCCGAGCAGCACGCGCTGGCCGCCGTGCTCACGGCCGACACATCCTGGATCGCGGAGACGGCTGGCCACACGCTGGCCCTCCGCCGTGACGATGCACTGCGCGATCAGCTGATCGCGCGGTTGCCCGCCACGCCGGGCAACCGGCGTGGCCTGCTGGCCGACCTGGCTTGCCGGATCAGCAGCGATCCGAGCGCAACGGCCCGACAACTGGCCACGGACGATGATCCGGACGTCCGGGATGCGGCGAACCGGCATGTGGACCGGTCTGCATGACCCCGCCGCCAACCGAGCCCTCCGTACCCGGTCCCCGCGACGCGATCGGCGAGGTCGTCCTGCCCGCCCCCGCGGACGCGCGGCTGCCCGTGCTGGCTCCGGCGCCGCTGAACCGGCTGGACGAGCTGACCGAGCTCTGGATCGCTCGGCAGCGTTCGGAGCACACCCGGGCCGCGTACCGGCGTGACCTGTGGCAATGGGGTGACTGGTGCGCCGCGACCGGCCGCAACCCGCTGACCGCCCGGGCCGCCGACCTCGACGCCTGGATCGTTGAGCAGCGTGCGTCCGGCGCCCGCGGCAAACCTGCCGCCGAGTCCACGATTGCCCGCCGACTGTCCGCCGTCGCGTCCTGGTACGACTATCTGATCGTCAACACCGCCGCCGACGCGGAACCGCTACTCATGCACAATCCAACACAGCTGGCCGCCCGGCCCCGGATCGACCCGGACGACAGCAGCACGGTTGGCCTCGACCGGCCAGAAGCCGACCGGCTCCTCGCCGAGGCGCGCGCCGACTCGGTGTCCAGCCACGCCCTGATACTGCTGCTGCTGATCGCCGGCCTGCGGGTCGGCTCGGTGATCGCAGCCTGCATCGAGGACCTGGGCACCGACCGCGGACACCGGGTGCTCGACCTGAGTGTCAAGGGCGGGCGCCGCCGCCGGATCCCGCTGCCGCCGGTAGTCGCCCGGGCGCTCGACCAGATGCTCACCGACCGCGGATCTCCCACCGAGGGTCCCCTGTTCGTGACGCCGTCCGGCCGGGCGGTCTACGAGTTGTACGTGTACCGGCTCATTCGCCGACTCGCCCGCCGGGCGGGGCTGGACGCGGCGAACGCGCTGAGCCCGCACTCGCTGCGGCACACCGCGATCACGGAGATTCTCGACGCTACCGGCGGTGACTTGCGCCGGGCACAGGATTTCGCCGACCATGCCGACCCGAGAACCACGCGCCGTTACGACCGGCGGCGCCATCAACTCGACAACCACGGCACGTACCTGCTCGCCGGCCGGTTCGGGGATCCCGACGCCGAGTTGTAGGGCTGCCCGGTGTTCCCCGCCGGTCGCAGCGCGGGTCGACCCGGGTACCGAGGCCCGGATCCACCGGCCGGTGGCAGGCGACATCAGCGTCAGCTTCAGCGTGCTCGACCTGAGGGCGGGGCCAGTCTCGTGGCGGTGCCGCACCGGGCCGACCATTTCGTTCGGCGGCCCAGGCGAAGTTCAGGTGCCGGGTGCCGGCTCGGCCTCGGTCGCCGACTCCGTGGCGGTCTCGGCCGCGACGGCCGGGCCGACCCAGGCGATGAGGTCGCGCAGGAAGGTGACGCCTTCTCCCAGCAGGTTTTGGACCGCTGCGGGGCCTCGGACGTCGCCCAGGTTCTTCGTCAAGTCCTGCTCGTAGGTGCGGCCTTTGAGGTGAGCGCTAACCTTAGAACGCAGTTCCTGGACCCGGCGCAGAAAGCTGATGTCGCGTTGGACGTGCGGGTAGCCCCACAGCGTGAGCAGCCGCTGAAGCTTGGAGATCCCCTTCTCGTTCTCCACCCGGTCGGGTAATTCTTTCCCGATGGCCTTCTCGTTCAAGGCGTCGCTCATCAGCTTGGCCAGCAGTTTGATGGCCTCTTCGAACTCGTTGTCCGTGTCGTTGAGCGGGATCCGCAGCTGCTGGAGCAGGAAGACGTCGGATCCGTTCGGCTCCCGGAACAATGGCCATCCGTGACGGGCTTCCCAGGCCCGGGTCGCGTCGTGGTAAACCCGGCGGAAGGTCAGGTCGACGGCGGCCGCGTCGGCCGGCTGCGCGAGGAAGGAACGACGGAAGTTGGTGACGCTGATCGGCGCGTCGGCGGACATCATGTAGGACCGCCAATGATCGCGTTCGGCGGGCGGGAGGTCTCGTCCCAGATCGCCCAGGAATACGACGACCCGGTCGTCATGGTCATTGTCGATCTGCAAGCCCCACAGCTGCGCACAACGCAAGTAGCCGTCGCTGACGGTGTAGCGCTGCGAGTCGGCATAGTACTTCGCCAGGACCTCGCGCCGGAAATGGACCGGGGTCAGGTAGTGCGGCGCGTCGGGGTTGGCGCCGAAGTAGTTCCCTAGTACCGCAGGATCACACGTGTGGGTGACGGGCCGTCCGTGTTGGTCCTCGCCGATGATGAACGCCGGGTAGGCGGAGTCGGCCGTCTCGTAGGGCCAGATGCCGCAGGTTTCGACAGGCCCGGGCGCGATGACCTTGGTCGCGCAGTACCGGGAGGAGTATCGGCCCAGAGATGAGCGCCGGTTCTCGTGGTGATCGAGCCGGCCGGTGCAGCTGGCGGTAGTGAACCGGACGGTGTCCGCGCCCGCCGGCTGCTGGTGGGAGTACACGTGCATGTCGGTGAACAGCAACAGGTCCATCTGCCGGGCCGCGATGTACTGCTTTAGCAGAGATGTCCGGATCTCGATGGTCTCGCCGGTGATCCTCACCGCGGCCGTTTCGGTGCCGTCGTCATTCATCTTCACGTACGAGTCCGACGCTGCGACGTAACGCAGGTTGTGGAAGAGCCGGAACTGCTGGTCGATCTCGAGAACCGGGTCAGCGGCGCCGTGGAAGTCACGCACGAGAACGAGCAGTTCGACGTCCTCGTCCACCTTGCCGCGCGGCAGGTAGATCGCCACCGGCTGGCCGTCCTCGTACATCTGCGCGAAACCGGGGCCGCCGTCGCTTTTGGTCGCCAGCCAGCTGTCGCGGCCGAGGGCATCACCGCGGCGGCCGGGATCGGCCAGGGCGCAGTAGGACCCGCCCCGCACACCCTCCGCGTTGACCTCGTCGTGAACAACGGTCCAGGGGCCGTCGCCGCGTGATTCGAACGCGCGCTGGATCTCAGTCTGGGTCAAATCCCGGTCCGTCATCATCGGTCCTTGCTCTGTCAGCCGGCCGGCGTGGCGACCGCGCCCGCACCATCTTCATCTCCTGTGGACGCTCACGATTAGGGCAGCGACCACCCTCGGAGATGTTAGAGGTGGGTTGGATGCCAGGGATGATCCGGTCCTTGCCCCGCCTGACCAGCGGGAGGTGACCGGGGGCACAATGGCGGTTACTCGCTGCTTTCCAAAGCTGCCGTCGGCCGCGACGGCTATTGCCTGGAACGAGGCGGGTCACGGACCGACCCTGCGGAAGATCGCGTTGGTGTACAGCGGTTTACGATGTTCCGTCTCGTTGAGAGCGCCGTCACCGAAGTACATCCCCGTGATCACCTGAAGCACCCCGGACCGATCGTATGGCGCTGGTACCACCATTTCACCCGCAGGAATGACGCTCTGACCTGCTCGCCGGCTGGCAGTCACCCGGCGCTCCTGGCGGCATTGGGAACTGGTGGGAGCCGGACAGCTGGTGCTATAACCCGTCAGCCCGACGTTGCCGCAGGGTTTCCGTATCCACCTGCAGGGCCTGGACAGACATCGATGCACGACGCGATCCTGACTAGGCTGGTGAGCCGAAAGCGTCGATGCTGCGGGGGTGCCGTGTCGCAGATGGATCCCACGGAGCAGGTGCTGGCCCAGGTGAAGAATGACCGGGCCCGCGAGGCGCTCCGAGGTTGGCTGAGTGCGCATTCGGCGGTGCTGGTCCCGGAGAGTTGGAGAGGGAAGGGCTACACAAGCGCGCAGCTGATCGGTGCCCAGCTTCTGCGCTACCGCGCCAACCCGATCGTCGTCATCCTGAAAATCAACTCTTCTGGTGGCGGAACCAAGGAGTTCAACGCGCATCTGCGCGCAGTCGCCGATTCCCCGGACTTCGCCAAAGATCACCTGGCGAAGCTGCTGCCGGATCACATTGAGGTGCCGGGAGGCGGCTCGATCTTCCTGCAGAGTCCTGCAGGCGGCGGCCTCGACGAGACATACCAGCTCGACGCGGCGGTGCAGACATATCAGGCGCCGGACGAACTGTGCCGCGAGATCACCACGTCACTGTTGGAAGCTTGGAACGCCGGTGGCGCGGTGGAGGTGGAGACCACCTCGGTGGGCGCCACGCTCGCCAGAACTCTCGGCGAGCGGCTGTCGGGCATCGGGACGATCACGGCGTGGGCAGGTGGGCATCCCGGCCTGCAAGACGATCCGCGACCGTGGATCGACACGGCCCCAGAGCCGCTGGTCAATCCTTTCGCCCTGATCGGTCAGAACTCGTGGGGCGGCACGTCGGTGGTGAACGTCTGGCGCGGCAAGGTCCACGGCGATCTGCATCCGGGCAACCTTCTGGCAGATCTGCGGCGTGGCTCGTACTGCCTCGTCGACCTGTCCCGCTACACCCCGACCGGGCTGCTGGGCTGGGACCAGGTATATCTGAGCCTGACGACCATCGCCGAGATACTTCCCGATCTCGGCCCGCAAGGCCGTCGTTCCTTGGGTAGCTGGTGTCTGGAACCCACCACGACGATCACCGTCGACGGCCTTCCCGTTCATTTACAGCAGCTCCTGCTCGGTGTGGACCAGGCAAGCTGTGACTGGGCCCGCGAGCGTAACCATGTCTCCGGCTGGCGGAACCAACGTCTGATCTGCCTGCTGGCGATCGCACTGGTTCTCACCGGCCGCAGCACGCTGCTGCCGCCGGAGTCCCGGACGTGGTTCTTCTGGCTTGCCGCGGCCGCCGCGACGCGTCTGGCCCAACGGATTCCGGGTTTCCCGCCCCCAGACGATGCCGTCGTCCTGCGGAGGCCGTTGTTCGTCGCGGGTGCTGTCGATGACGACGTCCGGCCCTCAGCTGAGGTTGTCAGTCTCGATCAGCGACGCCAGGAGCGGCGGCCGCCGGCCAACGCCGAGCGGGATCCGACGGCGCAGGCGGAGTACTGGACCCGGCTATCCGCCGAACTGCGCGCTGCCGAGTTCGATGCGCCGGACGCGGCGGTCATGTCGGCACGCACCAACCGGTTGCGGCTGCAGCTCCCGCAGGCACCGACCGGTACCGGTGGTGACCTCGCCCGGTATCTCGGCGACTTGGCCACCGCCTTGGCCACGGCGAGTAGCCCGGGCACCTCACGAACTGAGAGGTTGGCTGCCTGCCGGCGCGCCGATCTGCTTCGTGCCTGGATCCTCGACCGGCTCGCCTGAACCTTTCACAGCCATGGCCGGTCAGCTCGCGACGTTCGGCCGGACCACTGTGCAAGCGCTGCAGCAGATTCGGGCGATGACCGAAGTGTCCAGTCAGCTGGAACGCAACATTCACAACGTGATTGGCAACATCGCCCAGCTGCGGACGCAGGCGGCGGCTCTGACTGGGTCCGCGGATCGGCAACTGATCAAGGCCATGGACAAGAAGCTGTCGCAGGTCCGGCGCCGCCTGGAGAGCTTCAGAGACCACGTGGAAGCCGGCGGCGACGGATCCGCTTACGTGATGGCCCGCGACGATCTCGCTGACAGGATCGCCGACGAGCTCGAGTTAGCGGAGGAGTACTTCCACGAGGTTTCGCGAGCCGATCCCTCCCCGCTGCGCGACAGCTCCCGCAGCACGATGATCAATGTGCGGATCGACCGGGGCAATGACGGGTCGTCCAGATACGCGAGCTGATCTCAGTCCGGCGGCTCGGTGATGATCCGCTCAATCCGAGCCAATACCGTGTTCATCGGTTCCACGAACTCCACTCGGAACAACTCAGCATCTCCGTAGGGGCCGAGAAACTCGGCCAACTTCGGCAGCAATCGGATACTAATCTCCGGCTGGGTCGCCTGCGGCCGTACCTGCTCGTACTCGGTGATCAGCGCCCGTAGGTACTCCTCCGCGGTGCGTATCGCGCAGGTCAGCTCCGGAACGGCAGGAGACAGACTCTCGCCGGCGGGAATCGTGCGCGCCATCGTTTCGAGCGACAACTGCGCGTCCAGCAGCGAACCCATCAGTTCGTCGTACCGGCTCACTCGGACGGACCGGTCCAGCAAGTCAGTGGCGTGTGTGAGCGCTGTGGCCCGCAGTAAACGCCGCACCCGTTTGACCTGTTGGTACTGATCGATCAGCTCACTCAAGTAGCGCTGGCGGGCTTCCTGGACGCCGATGGCTTGCAACTCCAGTTGTCGGAGCCGTTCGGTTCGGCGGTCCGCTTCCCGGTTGAACGCCTGGAACAGCAGTGAAACACCACCCCCGAGGACGACCACCAAGAAGAACTGAAGCAGGGTCTTGTACGCCTCTGGGCCGGCCCATCGGCTGATCGAGTCGTGCCAGACGATCAGCACAGTGGCTGCACCGAGACTGATCACTGCGCTCGCCGCGACGGTCGGGGCGAGTCGGCGTACGAGGCTGGATTCCACACCGTCGATGATGCTGGTTCTATTCAACCCGAGTCGTCGCCACAGCCGATATGCCGGTCGGGTTCCGAGCCAACCTGCTCAGGTGATCGCACGCGCTGTCGCGGGTTCGATCGCAGGCTCCTCGGCTCAGATGTTCTTACCGGGCGTTTCGTGCGAGGCGGGCCATCAGCGCCCGAGGTTGTTGTACCCACCGGGTAGACTTCGCCCGCTCCTGGGGAAAGGTCTCGCTAATGTGGTGAGGCTGGCCCGTTCCGGCACGCTGTGCCCGCACTCCAGCGGGTAGGCGATCGCCCGGGCCAGGATCGGCATTGCCGTGCACCGGCCGGACGTCTCGCTCACTGCTTGTGCTGCGATCAACGGACCGACGGGAGCCGGACGGAACCTGTCAAGTCCAGCGAGACATTTTCTTGATTTTGTTTAGCTTTCTGCTGTTGGTTGCCTTGTCATCGGCGGGTCGGGGGCCTGGTCC
>NZ_JBFAYF010000063.1:0-51899 GCF_040681165.1 Actinoplanes sp. NPDC051851
CCCGCCGCCCGCCCCCCCCCCCCCGGGGGGGGGGCGCGCGGGGGGGCCGGGGGGGGGGGGGGGGGGGCCCCCCCCCCCCGGGCGCCCCCGGGGCCCCCCCCCCGGGACCGGGACGCGCGCTGGGGCCGGGACCACCCGCCCGGATCGCGAGCGGGCCGGGTCAGGGGGAGGTGAGCAGGGACAGGACGCCGGTGGCGGCCATCGAGCGGCGGACGATGCCCCGCGCGCCGGTCACCTGGAACGCGACCGCGCGGCTCTCCGCCGTCGTCCGGGCGTTGAGCAGGGCGTCGATGCCGGCCGAGTCGCAGAAGGTGAGCGCCGCGACGTCGAGGACCAGGCGCCGTGGCAGCGGATCGGTGAGAGCCTCGCGCACGTGCACGTCGACCAGATCAGCGGTGGCCAGGTCCAGCTCACCGTGGAACGCGAGCCGGCGCACCCCGGCTCCGTCGTACCGGATGATCCTCATGCCGCACTCCTCCGGGGCATGTCCTCATGATCGGAACGGAAGGTACCGGACTCCACCGGGGTGAATCCGGGGCAGGAGAGGAGCTGGACGCGGACCTGTTTGCCGCCCTCGTGGTTGTGCACCGACCAGCCGGCCGAGAGCGCCTCGATCAGCTCGATGCCGCGCCCGCCGACCTCGTCCGGTGGCCGGCGGCGCGGTACCACCGACGAGCCGTCCGCGACCGAGACGACCACCCGTTCGTCGTGCGCCTCCACGTGCAGGGCGACGCAACCGCCGCCGTGCCGGACCGCGTTGGTGACCAGCTCGCTGACGACCACGGCCGCCGCGTCCAGCCAGTCGGCGTCGCGGAAGCCCCAGCCCGTCAGCACCGCGACCACCGCCCGGCGCGCCGCGCCGGGGGCGCCGCGGTCGAGTGGTACGTCCAGGTGTGCGGTCAACGCGCTCATGTGACACCCCGAGATCGCCGATGTGCGGCCGGACAGTACCCCTGCCACGCCAGTCGCGAAACCTGGAGTCGATTTTGTCGCTTTTCTCCGTTTTATGGGGTTACGTCGTCCTAGAGTGACGCCCATGGCAGCGGTGCTCGTGGTCGAGGACAATCCGGAACATCAGGCGGTACTCGCCGAGATCGTCCGGCGGCTGGGACACCAGGTCACCGTCGCGGGAGACGGCCGGGAGGGGCTCGCCGTCGCGCTCGACACCCGCCCCGACCTGGTGATCGCCGACGTCGACATGCCGCACCTGGACGGGATCCGGATGTGCCGGGCCCTGCGCGCCGACCCGGTCACCGCGGATGTCCCGGTCGTGCTGATCACCGGCTATCTCCCGCCCGGCGACAGCCTGCTCGACGACACCCAGGCGGCCGCCGTGGTGTCCAAGCCGTTCAGCGTACGGGGACTGACCGAGACCCTGCGTACCGTCCTGGAGTCCGCGGTGCCCGGCCGGGACGACGGCGCGTTCCTGACCGGCCTGATGCAGAGCCTCGACGTCGGGGTGGTCGCCTGCGACCTGGCCGGCCGGATCGTCCTCGTCAACCAGGCGGTCCGCGACTTCTACGGCGAGGAGAGCGTCGACGTCCCGCTGCGCGACTGGCCGGAGCGCTTCCGGCTGAAACGGCACGACGGCACCCCGATCGAGCCGGGCGAGCTGCCGCTGGACCGGGCCCGGCGCGGCGAGGAGGTGCATCACGCGGACCTGCTCGCGTACGACCGCCTGCACCGCCCCCGCTGGTTCGCGGTGAACGCCCGCCCGGTCCGCGACCGCACCGGACTGGCGATCGGCGCTCTGGCCGCCGTCCACGACGTGACCGCGGACCACCATCAGCACCAGTACGAGAACTGCAAGACCGAGGTGCTCAAGGTCCTGGTGCACGCCTGGGACACCGCACGGGCCGGCGAGGCGGTGCTCCGGGCCATCTCGGAGTGCCTGGGCTGGCCGCACCTGCGGCTCTGGCTGGTCGACGAGATGACCGAACGGCTCCGGCCGGCCGCCACGCACACCGTGACCGGGGCGGGCGCCGGATCGGGCGAGGAGCTGGCCGAGCTCTGCTGGGAGCGCGGCGAGCTGGTCTGGGTGCCCGACGCGCAGGGCGGTGCGGTGCCGGTCCGGAGCGCGGAGAAGGTGGTCGGCGTGATCACCTTCTTCTGCGCCGACCCGCTGGAGACCGATCCCGCCCTGGCCGTGCTCCTCACCGGGATCGCCGGGCTGTTCGGGGCGTACCTGGAGAGGCGCCGTTCGGAGGAGCTGGCCAACCAGCTGGCGGCGAGCATCGGCGAGTACATCGCGCTGGTCGGGCACGAGCTGCGGACCCCGCTGACCTCGATCGCCACCTACACCGACCTGATCGCCGAGTCCGGCGACGAGACCACCATCGGCGAGGTCCGCGACCTGCTCGACGTGATCGAGCGGAACAACGCCCGCCTGCGCCACCTGGTGGAGCGCCTGCTCGACCTGGCCGCCCTGGAGTCCGGCCACGCGGACCTGACGATCGGCACGGTCGACCTCTCCGCCGCCGTCCAGGCCGCGGTGGCGACGGTGACCGCGGAGGCCGGCGAACCGCGCCCGCAGGTCCGCACCGATCTGCCGGACCGGCTCACCATTCCGGGTGACCAGGCCCGGCTGCGCCAGGTCGCGGAGAACCTGATCGGGAACGCGGTCAAGTACAGCCCGGCCGGCTCGACCGTGACGGTGAGCCTGACCGCCGACGAGGACGCCGCGGTGCTGACCGTGGCGGACACCGGCATGGGCATCCCGGACAACGAGCGGAACCGGCTCTTCGCCAGGCTGTACCGGGCCACGAACGCCCGGCACAGCGGCATCCCGGGGGCCGGGCTGGGCCTCGCCCTGAGCCGGGCGATCATCGAGCTGCACCGCGGGACGATCACGCTCGGCGGCGGCGACGAGGGCGGGACGATCGCGACCGTGCGGCTCCCCCGCTCGGCGCCGTAGGATCATGATCACCGATCTTCCTAGTTGCCAAGGATATGCAACAGCTCCTGGTGCCTAATATGCTGACCCGCGGACGGGCCGCAGGGGAGGCACCATGGACGCACAGGCGATGCACATCGCGAACGGGATCGTGAACGGCCCCGTCTCCGCGGTCTTCGTCATCTTCGCGGTCGCCGTGCTGACGGTCTGCGTGTGGAAGGCCCGCGCCGACCTCGACGACCGCCTCGCACCGATGGCCGGTCTGGTCGCGGCGTTCATCTTCGCCGTGCAGATGCTCAACTTCCAGGTGCTGCCCGGCGTCTCCGGCCACCTGCTCGGCGGCACCCTCGCGGTGATCCTGGTCGGCCCGTGGGTCGGCGCGCTCTGCGTCTCCACCGTCCTGATCGTCCAGGGCCGGCTCCTCGCCGACGGTGGGCTCACCGCCATCGGCCTGAACATCACCAACATGGCGATCCTCGGCACCGCCGCCGGATACCTGCTGGTCGCGGGCCTGCTGCGGGTGCTACCGAAGACGCCGGCCGGCATCGGCGCCACCGCCTTCATCGCCTCGGTGATCAGCGTGGTGGTCGCCTCCCAGGGCTTCGTCCTCGAGTACGCCCTCGGCGGCACCACCGACCTCTCGCTGCCGGCCATCTCCGGCACCATGGCCGGCGTCCACGTCCTGATCGGCATCGGCGAGGGCCTGATCGCCGCCAGCACGGTGGTCACCGTCGCCAAGGTCCGGCCCGATCTCGTGTACGCCCTGCGCCGGTTCCGTAAGCCCGTCACGATCGAAGCGGAGGCCGTCGCATGAACAGGAAACCCGGCTGGTTCCTCGCGGGTGGCCTGCTGGTCGCCCTGCTCCTCGCCGGTGTCGTCTCGAACTTCGCCTCCGGCAGCCCGGACGGCCTGGACGCGACCGCCCGGGACGGCTGCGCCGTCGACGACGCCGGGGAGATCACCGGCGGGACGTGCATGGCGCAGAAGGAGCAGGCCCACCAGATGGCCGACAGCCCCCTGGCCGACTACGGCGTCAAGGGCATCGACAACCCGTACCTGTCGACCGGCCTCTCCGGCGTCCTCGGCGTGCTGATCACTTTCGGCATCGGGGCGGGCGGCTTCTGGCTGGTCCGCCGGCGCGAGCACAGGGCCGCCTGAGCCGTGGGCGCGGGCCACTCCCATCCGCTGTACCTGTCCCGTCCGGGCCGGGTGCACGCGCTGGCCCCCGAGGTGAAGATCGCGGCGGTCCTGCTCTTCACGATCGTCGTGGTGGTGACGCCACCGACGTCGTACGCGGCTTTCGGGGGCTATGCGATTCTGCTCGCATGCGTCGCCGTCATCGCGAGGATTCCGGCGGTATGGCTGCTCAAGCGGGCGACGATCGAACTCCCCTTCGTCCTCCTCGCGATCACGCTGCCCTTCCTCGGGCACGGCGAGCGCGTCCACTGGCTCGGCATGTCCCTGTCGGTCGAGGGGCTGCACGGCGCCTGGAACATCTTCGCCAAGGGCACCCTGGGCGTCCTCGCCAGCCTGCTGCTCGCGGCCACCACCACCATGCGCGACCTGGTCCTCGGGCTCGACCGGCTGCGCTGCCCGGCGGTCTTCACCCAGATCATGACGTTCATGCTGCGCTACATCGACGTGCTCGCCGACGACGCCCGCCGGATGCGGATCGCCCGCCTCTCCCGCGGCTACGACCCGCGCTTCCTCTGGCAGGTCAAGGCGTTCGCGGTCGGTGTCGGTTCGCTCTTCCTGCGATCGTACGAACGCGGCGAGCGCGTCTACCTCGCCATGGTGTCGCGCGGCTACACCGGGCGGCTCCCGCAGACGGGCACCGCCCGGGCTCCGGGACGCGAATGGGCGCTCGCCGCCGTCCTGCCGCTGCTCTCCATCGGCATCGCGGTTCTAGCATGATCGACGTGACGACCTCCGCGCTCCGGGTCACCGGGCTGCACTACGCGTACCCCGACGGCCGCGCCGCCCTCCGCGGTGTCGACCTGACCCTGGCGCCCGGCGAGCGGATCGCGCTCCTGGGCCCGAACGGCGCCGGCAAGACCACGCTGGTCCTGCACCTCAACGGCATCCTGCACGGCGGCGCCGGCACGGTCGAGGTCGCCGGCCTCCCGGTGGTGCCCACCGACCGCGCCCGCATCGCCGAGATCCGCCGCCTGGTCGGCATCGTCTTCCAGGACCCGGACGACCAGCTGTTCATGCCCACGGTCGCCGAGGACGTCGCGTTCGGCCCGGCCAACCTCGGCCTGCGCGGCGCGGAACTGGACGCCCGGGTCGACGAGGCGCTCGCCGCGGTCGGCATGTCCGCACACCGCGACCAGGTCCCGCACCACCTCAGCTTCGGTCAGCGCCGCCGGGTCGCCGTCGCCACCGTGCTCGCCATGAAACCGGAGATCCTGGTCCTCGACGAGCCCTCCTCGAACCTGGACCCGGCCAGCCGCCGCGAGCTCGCCGAGATCCTGGAGTCGCTCCCGGTGACGATCCTGATGGTCACCCACGACCTCCCGTACGCCCTGGAGCTCTGTCCCCGATCGGTCATCCTCGACGAGGGCCGCATCGTCGCCGACGCCCCCACGGGAACCCTGCTCGCGGACCGCGACCTGATGGCCGCCCACCGCCTGGAGCTCCCCTTCGGCTTCGACCCCGCGACCGCCGCTCGCTGAGGCGGCGGTCGCGGGGGAAGCCCGTCAGGCCGCTTGCTGCAGCGGTGCCGCGGCGGCGGAGGACTCGACGAGGGCGAGCCACGTGCGCGGGCCGACCACCCCGTCGACCGGGATGCCGGACGAGGCCTGGAAGCCGCGGACCGCCTGCTCGGTGACCTCGCCGTAGACACCGTCGGGGTTCGCGGTGACGGCGGCCAGCTGCTGGACGCCGGCGACCGCGTTGCCCCGCGCACCGGGCTTCACCGTGACGAGCAGGGCCTCCCAGGTCTCCGGGCAGACCACACCGTTGTCGGGGATGCCCCGGGTTCGCTGGTAGGCGCGGACGGCGTCACCCGTCTGCGCGCCGAATACGCCGTCCACGGTGACCGTGTGACCGTGGGCGCGCAACAGGTACTGCAGGGTGGGCACGGGATGCCGAGTCGAACCCTGTCGGGTCGTCGGCCAACGGCGGAGCGTACCGGCCATCTGGGGTCCCCTTCCTCATCGTCGAGTAGGTGTGTGCCTTTCACCTTCGCGTCACTCGTCACCGAAAGAAAGGGTGAAGTATCTCTCCGCCCACACTTTGTAAAGCGGAGAGATGCTCAAACCCACCTAGATCAACGCTGCGCCCCGGTCCCGAGTGACCAATCCCGCACCTCGGGCATGTCCTCCAGGTGCTCCACGACGTACTCCTCGTGCTTCGCCAGCATCTGCTCGCACCACTGCTTGAGCTCGGTCGCACCGCTCGGCAGCCGCTTCGCGTTGTTGATCGCGTCCATCACCAGGTGGTAGCGGGAGGCCCGGTTCCGCACCGTCATGTCGAACGGCGTGGTCGTGGTGCCCTGCTCGATGAAGCCGCGCACCCGGAACCGGTCGGCGTCCGGGCGGCCGTGCACCAGCTGGTGGATGGCGCCCGGGTAGCCGTGGAAGGCGAACACCACGTCGACGTGGTCGGTGAAGAGCTCGCGGAACATCGTCTCGCTCATGCCGTGCGGGTGGTCCTTGGGCCGCGGCAGCGTCATCAGGTCGACCACGTTGACCACCCGGACGTCCAGCTTGGGCAGCCGCTCCCGGAGGATCTGCGCGGCCGCCACGGTCTCCATGGTCACCACGTCGCCGGCGCAGGCCAGCACGATGTCCGGGTCCCGGCTGCCGTCGTCGGTGCCGGCCCACTCCCAGATCCCCGCGCCCTTGGCGCAGTGCTCGATCGCCTGGTCCATGTCGAGGAACTGCAGCTGCGGCTGCTTGTCGATCACGATCAGATTGATGTACGACCGGGAGCGGAAGCAGTGGTCGGCGACCGAGAGCAGGGTGTTCGCGTCCGGCGGCAGGTAGACCCGCGCCACGTCCCCACGCTGGGTGAGCACGACCTGGATCAGCCCGGGCCCCTGGTGCGAGAACCCGTTGTGGTCGTTGCGCCAGGCGGTCGAGGTGAGCAGCACGTTCAGGCTGGGCACCTTGGCGCGCCAGTCCAGGTGCCGCGCCTCCTGCAGCCACTTGCCGTGCTGCACCGTCTGGGAGGCGCTGACCATCGCGAACGCCTCGTACGTGGCGAACATGCCGTGCCGCCCGGTGAGGTTGTACCCCTCCAGCCAGCCGTGGCAGTTGTGCTCGGAGAGCACCTCCATCACTCGGCCCTGGCGGCTGATCTTCACGTCGTCCGGGGTGACCGTCTCCATGAAGCCCCGGTCGGAGACGTCGAAGACCGCGCCGAGCCGGTTGGAGTTGGTCTCGTCCGGGCAGAAGAGCCGGAACCGGTCGTCGTTGCGCCGGTAGATGTCGCGCATCATCTCGCCGAGCTTGCGGGTCGACTCGGCCCGCTCGACGGCCGGCTGCCGCACGTCGATCGCGTAGTCCCGGAAGTCGGGCAGGTCCAGGTCGACGGTGAGCCGGCCGCCGTTGGCGTGCGGGCTCGCGCTCATCCGCAGGTCACCCTCGGGCGCCAGGTCGCGGACCGGCCCGCGCGGAGCGCCGGTCGCGTCGAACAGCTCCTCCGGCCGGTACGACCGCAGCCACTGCTCCAGCATCCTCAGGTGCTCGGGGTTGTCCCGGACACCGGAGAGCGGTACCTGGTGGGCCCGCCACGTGCCCCCGACGGTGATGCCGTCCACCTTCTCCGGACCGGTCCAGCCTTTCGGCGTACGCAGAATGATCAGCGGCCAGTGCGGCCGGGAACCGTCCCAGTCGCCGCCCCGCGCCGCGGCCTGGATGCTCTTGATCCTTCCCCAGGCGGCGGCGAGCGCCTCGGCGAACCGGTGGTGCATCCCCGGCAGGTCCTCGCCGCTGACCTCGATGATCTCGTAACCGTGGCCCTCGAGGAGCTTGCGGACCTCGGCCGGATCCTTGCGGGCGAGCACGGTGGGGCCGGCGATCTTGGCACCGTTGAGGTGCAGGATCGGCAGTACGGCACCGTCGTGCTCCGGGTTGATGAAGGAGATGCCCTTCCAGGAGCCCTCGAGCGGGCCGGTCTCCGCCTCGCCGTCACCCACCACCGCGACGGTCAGCAGGTCCGGGTTGTCCATCACCGAGCCGAACGCGTGGACGAGCACGTACCCGAGCTCGCCGCCCTCGTGGATCGACCCGGGCGTGGTCACCGAGACGTGGCTGGGGATGCCGCCGGGGCTGGAGAACTGCCGGAACAGCCGCAGCATGCCCTCCTCGTCCTGGCCGATCCGCGGGTAGACCTCGGAGTACGTGCCCTCGAGGTACCCGGCGGCGACCAGCGCGGGCCCGCCGTGCCCGGGACCGGCCAGGTAGATGGCCTCCTGCCCGGTGGTCTTGATCAGCCGCGAGACGTGCGCGTAGATGAACGAGAGCCCGGGGCTGGTACCCCAGTGGCCGAGCAGGCGCGGCTTGATGTGCCCGGCGCTCAGCGGCTCCCGCAGCAGCGGATTGCCCTGCAGGTAGATCTGTCCGACGGTCAGGTAGTTGTTGGCCCGCCACCATGCGTCGAGACTCGCCACCTCGGCGTCGTCCGGCCGGGCGAGCTTGCGGACCAGGTCCTCGTGGTCGAGCACAGCGGTCACGATCTTTCCTTCCCCTGAAGGCTTCGTCGTCTTAACTGTTCCTCCGATGGGACCCCGCCGGGCAGGGTCCTTCGGCCCTTCCGAGCGGGACGTTACCCGGGGCGACCGGGACCATGCGGGGCGTCCGCATGATCGCCACGTAGAATGGCGGGTGGTGTGCCGGGAAGTCTGGTCGGCGTTCATTCTGGTGTCGTTTTTCAGGAGGACGCGTGACACTTCTCGGCAGGGGCAGCTGGCCCGAGGCACGGCGGATCGCCGAGATCCTGCGCACCGAGACCGTCGGCGGCATGCTGCTCATCGGCGCCACCGCACTCGCCCTGATCTGGGCGAACTCACCGTGGAGCGGCGGATACGCGGCGCTCTCCGATCTCCACGCGGGGCCTTTGACGCTCGCCGAGTGGGCGGCCGACGGGCTGCTGGCGATCTTCTTCTTCGTCGCCGGGCTGGAGCTCAAGCGCGAGTTCGTCTCCGGTGACCTGCGGGATCCGCGCCGGGCGGCGCTGCCGGTCGCCGCGGCCGTCGGCGGGATGATCGCGCCCTCGCTCGTCTATCTCGCCGCCGGCGGCCCGGGGCGTGGCTGGGCGGTGCCCACCGCCACCGACATCGCCTTCGCCCTGGCCGTGCTCGGGGTGATCAGCACCCACCTGCCGAGCGCGCTGCGCACCTTCCTGCTCGCCCTCGCCGTGGTCGACGACCTGCTCGCGATCATCGTCATCGCCTTCTTCTACACCTCGTCGCTGCACCCGATCCCGCTGCTGCTGGCGGTCCTGCCGATCGCCGCCTTCCGGTTCCTCCCCCGGCTGCGGATCCCGCTGGCCCTGCTCGCCTGGTTCCTGGTGCACGAGTCCGGGGTGCACGCCACCGTGGCCGGGGTGCTCCTCGCCTTCGTCGTGCCCACCGGGGCGTCCGAGCGCCTCGAACACCGGCTGCGGCCGATCTCGGCCGGTGTCGCCGTGCCGCTCTTCGCGTTCTTCTCGGCGGGCGTCGCACTGACTGGAAATTTCGGATATATCAGCATTGCGGTGGTTGCCGCCCTCGTGCTCGGCAAGCCGATCGGGATCATGGCGGCGACCTGGCTGGTGCAGCGCTTCACCCGCGCCGAGCTGGACGCGGGGCTGAGCTGGTGGGACGTCCTCGGGCTGGGCCTGCTCGGCGGGATCGGCTTCACCGTCTCGCTGCTCGTCGGCGAGCTGGCGTTCGGCTCCGGCACCCCGCTCGACGACCAGGCCAAGATCGGGGTGCTGACCGGATCGCTGCTGGCGGCGCTGCTCGCCACCGCCGTGCTGCGCTGGCGCAACCGGCACTACCGGCGGATCTGCGCTGCCGAGGAGGCCGACGAGGACGGCGACGGCATCCCCGACGTCTACCAGCAGACGTGACAAACGTCCCGTTCCCGGTGAACCACAGTGGACGGTAGGCTCGTTCTCCGTGCCCGCCGTTCGCAAGGTCCTCGTCGTCGGTGCCGGAACAGCCGGCACCGCGACCGCCATCTGTCTCGCCGCCGGCGGTGTCGAGGTCGATCTGATCGACGCCCTCCCCGACGTCGGCGCTCTCGGCTCCGGGATAACCCTCCAGGGCAACGCTCTGCGCGTCCTGCGCGAGCTGGGCGTCTGGGAACGCCTGCGACTGCTGGGGTACGGGTTCGACAGCATCGGTTTCCGCGCGCCCACGCCGCAGGCACCGCTGGTCGCCGAGGTCAACGACTCGCGTACCGGCGGCCCCGACCTGCCCGCCGCCTTCGGCACGTACCGTCCGGTCCTCGCCCGCCTGCTGGTCGACCGGGCCGCCGAGGCCGGTGCCCGGGTCCGCTTCGGCACCACGTTCACCGCGATCGACCAGGACGGCGACGGCGCCGAGGTCACCCTCACCGACGGTTCGACCGGCCGCTACGACCTGGTGGTCGGCGCCGACGGGATCCGCTCGGCGGTGCGCCGCGCGATCGGCATCGAGCTGACCACCCGCGACATCGGCATCGAGATCTGGCGGGTGGTCGCTCCCCGCCCGGCGTCGGTGACGCGTACCGAGATCATCAACGGCGGGCCCGCGTACATCGCCGGCTACTGCCCCACCGGCCCGGACTCGCTCTACGCGTACCTCGCCGAGCCCCCGCGCCACCGCGGCGACCTGACCCCGGCCGAGACCGTGGACGTGGTCCGCGAGCTGGCCGGCAGCTACGGCGGCCCGTGGGAACGGATCCGGGAGAGCGTCGGCGACCCGTCCCGGATCAACTTCGCCCGCTTTCAGACCCACATCCTGGACGCACCCTGGCACCGCGGCCGCGCGGTCGTCATCGGCGACGCCGCCCACGTCGCCCCGCCGACGCTGGCCCAGGGCGCCGCGATGTCCCTGGAGGACGCGTCGGTCCTCGGCGACCTGCTCCTGGAGCACGAAACGGTCGACGACCAGCTCTGGGAGGCCTTCACCACCCGCCGCCTGGAGCGCGTCCGCACGGTGGTCGGCGCCTCGGTCCAGATGTGCCAGTGGCTCCTCGACGGCATCCGCGGCGACGTCCCCGGCCTGCACAACCGGGTCGCCGCCGCCGTCTCCCACCGCGCCTGACGCACCCCGCCCACCCGGCACCCTGCTCACCCACCACACCCGGCTCACCCAGCGCCCGGCTCACCCGGTGCCCGGCTCGCTCAGCGCGCCGCCGCTACCCCAGCGGGTCAGCCCGGTCCCGCAGCGTCGCGATGGCCGGGGCGTACATCCGCGCCTTGATCGTCCCGAGCGTCTCCCCGGCCTTGCCCACGTTGGCCGCCGCGATCTCCACCGCGGTGGCCCGCACCGCGCTCTCCTCCACGGCGTGATCGACGATCTCGTCCGCGAGCGCGTCCGCCCCGCCGTACCGCCGCCCTGTCGTCATCGCCTCATGCGCGACCCGGACGCTGAGCCGGCTCTGGATGAGCGCACCCATCCCCCGGGTGAACGGAATGTTGATGTCCACCTCGGGCAGACACCAGAACCCACGATCCCCGCGCATCACCCGGAAGTCATGCGCGAGCGACAGCATGGCCCCCGCCGCGAAGGTGTGCCCCTGAAGTGCCGCCACGGTGATCAGCGGCAGCGACAGCACCCGCGCGAACAGCTCATGCACGTCGTTGGCGTACTCGCTGAACCTGTCCCCGTTCGCCCCGAGCCACTCCAGATCGAGCCCGTTCGAGAAGAACTTCCCGGTCGCCGCGGTGACCAGCGCCCGGGGCCCGCCGGCCTTCTCCACCTCATCGAGGTGCGCGTTGACCTCAGCGAGAAAGTCCGGATGGAACCGGTTCTCCCCATCGCCGAGGTCGAGGATGAAGACGTCGTCCTGCCGTTCCAGCGTGGGCATGCAGCCTCCTCAAGCCTTGTTACCCATCGGTAACTTGGCCATCATAGCCACCCTCTCCAGCGAGCGAAACCGCTGGAGGCCGCACCTACGGTGATCGTGGTCGCCGCCCTCTTCGCGGCCATGGAGACGGCACACCTGCCCGTCCGGTTCCGGGACGGCGAACTCACGAAGCTCGAACTCAGGAAGCTCGAACTCGGTAAGGAGGTGCAGGTCACCGCTCGCCGGCGGATCGACCGGCAGAAAGACCGACCGCGCCGGTAGTAGACGGCCGATCCCGTTCGTCACTCCATCAGACGACGAGAGAGGAGCCGGCTGATGGACCTGGTCACGGGTGCGGGGGTGACGGTCGCGATGACCGTGCCGATGTCGAGGGAACGGGTGTGGGAGCGCGTCACCGCGGTGGAACGGATCGGTGAGTGGAGTCCGGAGACAGTCGGCGCGAGCTGGTGTGCGCCCGCGACCGCGGCCGTCCCGGGTGGGCGGTTCCGGGGGCACAACGTCTTTCCGGGTGGGTTCGCGTCCACGGTCACCTGTGAGGTCGTCGCGCTGCAGAAGCCGGAGGTCTTCGCCTGGACGGTGCTCGATCAGGACGGGCGGGCCGGGTCGGTCTGGCGGTATGAGCTCGGCGACGGCGACGAGCCGGGGACCACGGTCGTGCGGCACACGTTCACGCACGGTCCGGGCGACACCGGGGTACGGGCCGAGGCGGCGACCGACCCGGGCACGCTGCACAGCAGGCTGACGACGCTGTGCGGCAACATGGTCGGGACGATCGCCGCCATGACGAGCGCCGATGTATCGGCGGGAGGAGCGCGATGAGGTATCTGATGCTGGTCTGCGTCGACCCGGACGACACCGGGCAGCCGGAGGGCGCTCCCGATATCGAGGAGTGGGTGTCCGAGATGGATCAGAAGGGCCTCCGGGTTCTCGGCAGCCGGACCCGGCCCGCGAGCGACGCCACCACGGTCCGCGTCCGGGATGGGCGGGTGCTGCTGACCGACGGGCCGTACGCCGAGGCCAGGGACGTCATCGGCGGATTCGACATCCTGGACTGCGCCGATCTCGACGAGGCGATCGAGGTGGCGGCTAAGCACCCGATGGCCTGGGCCGGGGTGATCGAGCTCCGCCCGTTCTGGCCCTTCGAGGAGAAGGAAGAGGGGAAGGAAGAGGGGGAGCAGCCCTGACCGACCGTATCGCGGAGATCTACGCCGACGGGTGGAGCCGGATCGTCGCCACGATGATCCGATTCACCGGCGGCGACTGGGATCTCGCCGAGGAGTGTGCCCAGGACGCGTTCATGCAGGCGCTGCGGACGTGGCCGGAGTCGGGCGTACCGGATCAGCCGCTGGCCTGGCTGACGACCACCGCGCGCCGCAAGGCGATCGACCGGATCCGCCGCGCCGCGCGGGAGGCGGCGAAGCTGGCCGAGGTCGCGGCGGCGACCGCGAGCCGGGTGGCACCCGCTGCCCAGGACGGCGAGGCCCCGGACGGCGCCGTCCTGGGCGGCGCGGTCCAAGACGGCGAGGCCCCGGACGGCGAGGCCCCGGACGGCGCGGTCCAGGGCGGCGCGGTCCAAGGCGGCGCGGTCCAAGGCGGCGCGGTCCAGGAAAGCGAGGTCCGGGACGGGGAGATCCCGGATGAGCGGCTGGAGCTGATCTTCGCCTGCTGCCATCCGGCGCTCGCGCTGGAGGCGCAGGTCGCGCTGACGCTGCGCTGCCTGGGTGGGCTGAGCACCGCCGAGATCGCGCGCGCGTTCCTGGTTCCGGAGCGGACGATGGGCCAGCGGCTGTTCCGGGCCAAGCAGCGCATCCGGCACGCCGGGATCGCCCTGCGGGTCCCGCCGCCACACCTGCTCCCGGAACGGCTGCCCGCGGTGCTGTACGTGCTCATTCTGATCTTCGACAAGGGCACCGCCCAGGCCCCGGAGGCGATCCGGCTGGCACGCCTACTCGTGGAGCTCATGCCGGACGAACCGGAGGCGCTGGGGCTGCTCGCCCTGATGCTGCTGCACGACGCCCGGCGCGCCACCCGCCTCGACGCCGCCGGTGACCTGGTGCTCCTCGCCGATCAGGATCGGTCACGCTGGGACCACGACGGGATCGCCGAGGGCGCCGGGCTCTGTGAACGGGCCCTGCGGCACGGCCGGGCCGGGCCGTTCCAGCTGCAGGCGGCGATCGCGGCCTGTCACGCCACCGCACCCAGCGCGGCGGAGACCGACTGGCCGCAGATCGCCGGGCTCTACGGGCATCTCGCCCGCGTCGATCCGGGTGAGATCGTGGCGCTGAACCGGGCGGTCGCGGTGAGCATGACCGACGGCCCGGCGGCGGCGCTGAGACTGGTCGACGCGATCGACCGCCTGGACGGCTACCACCTGCTGCACGCCGTCCGCGCCGACCTGCTGCGCCGGCTGGACCGCCACGAGGAGGCCGCGAAGAGCTACCGGACGGCCCTGCGGCTGGCGCCCACCGAGGCCGAGCGCCGCTTCCTGAGCGGCCGCCTGGCAGGAACAGGCCACTGAACCACAGCACCGCGGACACAGCAGCACGGGCACAGCACCACGGGCACAACAGCACGGGCACAGCACCACGGGCACAGCACCGAAAGGGAGTGATCGGCGGAGCCTGGTGGGCCCCGCCGATCACCGGTGCTGCTTAACCCAGGGTGAGGGTGCAGCTGTCCTGGTCCGCGTCGAGCGAGACGACCTCGTCGCCCAGCTGGACGCGCCATGGGAGGGCTTCCCCGCTGCGGCCGATGCGAACCTCGGAGCCCGACCGGGTGACGGTGAAGACCGTGTCGGCGCCGGACGGGCCCGGCACGACCACCGCCGTACGGTCGGCGGAG
Organism: Actinoplanes sp. NPDC051851; assembly: GCF_040681165.1. Lineage (NCBI taxonomy): Bacteria > Bacillati > Actinomycetota > Actinomycetes > Micromonosporales > Micromonosporaceae > Actinoplanes > Actinoplanes sp. NPDC051851. The sequence goes on from NZ_JBFAYF010000063.1 coordinate 14,740, forward strand.
GGCTCGAAGAGACGCAGGGTGACGCCGTCGCGGAAGTCGTAGTCCGGGCGGTCCTGACGGGCGCCGACCGGGATGACCGCGCCGGGGCGGACCAGCAGCGGCACGCTGCTGAAGTCGTGCGTCTCGCGCACCCAGCCGGGGCCGGTGACGACCTCGCCGGTCAGGTAGTGCGTCCACCGCCCCTCGGGTACGTAGTACGACACCTCGCCCTCCGCGCTGAATACCGGCGCGACCAGCAGGTCCCCGCCGAGCATGTACTGCCGGTCGAGGTAGGCCGCCGCCGGGTCGTCCGGGAAGGCGACCGGCATGGGCCGCATCACCGGCAGACCGGTGAAGTGGGCCTCGCGCGCGGCACCGAACAGGTACGGCATCAGCCGGTACTTCAGGTGGGTGAAGAAGCGCAGGACGTCGACGGCCTCCTCGTCGAAGTTCCACGGCACCCGGTACGACTTCGACCCGTGCAACCGGCTGTGCGAGGAGAGCAGCCCGAACGCGATCCACCGCTTGAACACCGCCGGATCGGGCAGCCCTTCGAACCCGCCGATGTCGTGGCTCCAGAATCCGAAGCCGGACGACATCAGCGACAGGCCGCCGCGCAGGCTCTCCGCCATCGACGCGAAGTTGCCGGTGTTGTCGCCACCCCAGTGCACCGGGAACTTCTGCCCGCCGACGGTCGCGGAGCGCGCGAAGAGAACGGCCTCCCCCTCGCCACGCGCCTCCTTCAAGACGTCGAAGACCACCTGGTTGTAGATCTGCGTGTAGTAGTTGTGCATCCGCTCCGGGTCGGACCCGTCGTGCCAGACGATGCCCTCGACCGGGATGCGCTCGCCGAAGTCCGACTTGAACGCGCCGACGCCCATCTCGACCAGCGCGCGGAGCTTCGCGGCGTACCACGCGCACGCTTCGGGGTTGGTGAAGTCGACGAGTCCCATGCCGGCCTGCCAGCGGTCCCACTGCCAGACGTCGCCGTCGACGGTGCGGACCAGGTATCCCTTGTCGCGCCCCTCGGCGAAGAGCGGCGAGCGCTGCGCGATGTACGGGTTGATCCAGAGGCAGGTCTTGAGCCCCTTGCCGGCGAGGCGCTTGAGCATGCCCGGCGGGTCCGGGAAGACCCGGGAGTCCCACTCGAAGTCGCACCAGTTGAACTCGCGCATCCAGAACGTGTCGAAGTGGAAGACCGAGAGCGGCAGGTCACGCTCGGCCATCCCGTCGATGAAGCTGTTCACCGTCTCCTCGTCGTACGAGGTGGTGAACGACGTGGTCAGCCAGAGCCCGAACGACCAGGCCGGCGGCAGCGCGGGGCGCCCGCTCAGCGCGGTGTACTTGCGCAGCACGTCGGCCGGCGTGGGCCCGTAGATCACCAGATAGGAGAGCGACTGCCCGGCCACGCTGAACTGGGTCCGGGTGACCATCTCGGACGCGACCTCGAAGGAGACCCTGCCCGGGTGGTCGACGAGGACCCCGTACCCGCCGCTGGTGAGGTAGAACGGGACGTTCTTGTACGCCTGTTCGCTGCTGGTCCCGCCGTCCTCGTTCCAGATGTCGATCGTCTGGCCGTTCTTGACCAGCGGCCCGAAGCGCTCCCCGAGTCCGTAGACGACCTCCCCGACCCCGAGGTCGAGCTGCTCATGGATGAAATGCCCGGAATCCCCGGAGACGATCCCCGCGCCTTTCCAGCCGCTCCCGGTGATCCGCCGACCGGAGGGGTCGAGAAAGTCCAGCCCCCACTCCTCGCCGGTCCGCACCGCAGCGGTCAGAGAACCCGACGTCAGGGAGTCCGCACCGACCGACAGATCCACGGGAGAGGAGGCGAGCTCGAAGTTGGGGAGACGCGGACGGCCACCGTCGAAATGGGACAGCGTCACCCGGATCACGTCCGGCGCCGGCGAGGAGAGGCGGACGGTCAACAGCGCGGCGTCGAGCGTGTCGCCACGGTCCTGGACCCGCTTCGTCGCGGCGTACACGGTCAGGGAGTCGACACCCACCAGACTGTCCTGGAAGTGCTGGGGATGCAGCACGGTCAGCCCGTCACGCTTACGCCAGTACCCGTCGGTGAACTTCATGGAGATCCTTTACTTGATGGCACCGGCAGCGATGCCGCGCGTGAGGGTCCGCTGGAAGATCAGGAAGAAGACCATCGCCGGGAGGATGCCGATCAGCGCCGAGGCACTGGTCGTGGTGGCGTCCATCATGCGATCGCCCTGGAGCACGCCGAGTGCCACCGGAACGGTCTGGTTGTCGTTGGAGATCAGGAAGATCAGCGGCAGGAAGAACTCGTTCCACGTCCAGATGAAGAAGAACGTGAAGAGGACCGCGAGGGTCGGCCGGCTGACCGGGACCACCACCCGCCAGAGCGCCCGCCACTTCCCGGCGCCGTCGATCGCCGCCGCCTCCAGCAGCTCCTTCGGGAACTCGCCGTAGACCGAGGTCAGCAGGTACGTCCCGAACGCGCTCTGGATGACGGTGAAGATGATGATGATCGACCAGAGGCTGTCGTAGAGCCCGAGCTGCTTGGACAGGTAGTAGAGCGGGTAGACCAGCACCTCCTGCGGCAGCAGGTTGGCGACCAGGAAGAAGACCAGGAACCAGATCCGGCCCTTGACCTTGCCGATGCCCAGCGCGTACGCGTTGAACACCGAGAGGATCACGCCCAGGACGGCCACCACCAGGCTGGTGATGAAGCTGTTCCAGAGCTTGAGCCCGAAGTTCACCCGGTTCCAGAAGTCGACGATCCCGTCCCAGTACAGATGGCCGGGAATCGACAGCGGCCCGTTGCTGGCGTAGTCGGCCGGGCTCTTGAACGCGTTGACCGCGACGACCAGCAGCGGCGCGACCATCAGCAGCAGGAGCACCAGGAGGACGGTCAGGATCAAGAACCGCGTGGGGTGACGGTCGCGGAAGGACTTGCGCTCCGTTGCTTTCACGGTACGGCGGGGAGCGCGCGCTGTGGTGACGGTCATGACTGGTCAGCCCGGTTCTGGAGGCGCAGGAAGACGACGGCGAGCACGATGATGAGCACGGTCAGCACGGTGGAGATCGCGGAGCCGTACCCGACCTGGGCCTTCTCGAAGAAGTTCTTGTAGGCGAAGTAGGAGGGCACCAGTGTCGCGTTGCTCGGCCCGCCGCGGGTCAGCACGAACACCTGCCCGAAGATCTTGAGCGACGCGATGGTGGTGGTCACCAGCACCACGTACAGCTCCGGCCGGATCATCGCCACGGTGATCTTCCGGAACCGCTGCCACCAGGAGGCGCCGTCCAGGTCGGCCGCCTCGTAGAGCTCGGGGTCGATCCGCTGGAGTCCGGACATGAACATGACGACCGGGTAGCCCAGCTGGAACCAGACCATCACGAACATCACGCTGTAGAGCGCGTACTTCGGGTCACCCAGCCAGTTCTTCGCCAGCGAGCCGAGCCCGGCCGACTCCAGGATCCGGTTGAGCGCGCCGTAGCTGGGGTGCAGGATCCAGCCCCAGATGATGCCGGTGACCGCGACCGGGAGCACCTGCGGCAGGTAGTACCCGGACCGCAGCACCGCGGCCCACCGGTCGCCGAAGTGCTTGCCGATGTAGTCGAAGAGCACCGCCGCCAGGATCAGGCCGAGGATCGTCGGCACCACCGCCATGGCGAGGATGAGCAGGGCGATGTGCCCGAACGAGGCCCAGAAGTTGGCGTCCGCGAAGAGCCGGGTGTAGTTCTCCAACCCGACCCAGCGGGGCTCGCCGACCCCGGTCCACTTGGTGAAGCTGATGTACACCGTCATCACCAGCGGGACGACGATCACCGCGATCGACGCGAGGATCCCGGGGATGAGGTAAACCGCGTAGCCGCGATTCTTCACAGCGGTCCCTTTCCTGGCCGTGAGCGGCGCGGCCACACCGGGCCGGCCGCTCACGGCGCAGACTCACTTGCCGAGATCGGCCAGGTTCTCGTCGTACGGCTTGGCGATCTCGTCCAGGAACCCGGTCGGCGTCTTCGAGCCGTTGATCAGGCCCTGCACGCCGGCGACCAGGGTGTCGTAGTAGCCCGGGGCCGGCCAGTCCGGGTAGAACGCGAGGCCGTCGCCGGTGACGAGCTTGTTGAAGTTCTCGATCAGTTCCTTGTTCTTCGCGTCGGTGATCGCCGAGGCGTCCGCCGCGACCGGCACGCCGCCGCTGTTGCCGAGCAGGTTCTGCACCTCCGCCGACATGGTGATGTCGATGAAGTCGTACGCGAGCGCCTTGGCCTTGCTCTTCTCCGGGACGACCCAGAGGTTGCCGCTGGAGCCCGGGTGCAGCGTGTTGCCGGGGAAGAGGAAGCTGCCCCACTCGAACTTCTTGACCTCGCTGGCGAAGCGGCCGTACCACCAGCTGCCGGAGATCAGGATCGGGTACTTGCCCTGCTCCCAGGAGACGCCCATGTCCTCGGCCTTGATGCCCGCGGAGTCCTTGCCGATGTAGCCCTTGCTCACCCAGTCGGCGAAGGTCTGCGCGCCGTACGTGAACGGGGTGCCCTTGAAGTCGATCTTGTTCTTGTAGAGCTGGTAGTCGTCGACCCAGGCGCGGTCGGCCTTGGAGAGGGCCAGCTCGTAGAAGATCTGCTGGGCGGGGTACTCGGCACCGCCGACCGCGAGCGGGGTGACCTTGTTCTGCACGAAGGTGTCCAGGGCCGTCACGAACTCGTCGAACGTGGTGGGCACGGCGAGGTTGTACTTCGCGAAGGCGTCCTTGTTGTAGTAGACCATCACGTACTCGCCGTAGTTGGGCACGCCGTAGTAGTTGCCGCTGCCCATGATGCCGTCTTCGTCGTACTTCGCCGTGGTCTGCAGGCTGGCGCTCAGCTTCTTGTCCCAGCCGTACTCGGTGACCTGGTCCGAGAGGTCGGCGAGCAGTCCCTGCTTGGAGAGCAGACCGGCGGTCGCGTTGCCCTTGTTGTACTCGAGGATGTCCGGCGCGCTGTCCGAGTTCAGGATCATCTGGGCGTTCTGCTGGATCTGCTCGAAGCTCTTCTCCTCGAACTTCACCTCGACGCCGGGGTGCTTCGCCTTGAAGAGCTCGATCGCCTTGGCCCAGGCGACGCCCATCGCGCTGGTCGCGCCCTCGTAGTGCCAGAGCGTCAGGGTCTTGGCGTCCGCGCCGTCGTCGCCGCCGCTGTCGTCCCCGCCACCACAGGCGCCGAGGGCGAGTGATGCGGACGACAGAAGGGCGCCGGCCAGCAGGCCGCGACGAGTAATAACCATGTGGTCCTCCCAGGGGGACTGGTCTGAGGAGTTACACGCGAAGGGGTGAGGATCAGGATCGTCGAAGCGCTTCGACACCGCATCGAACATTCGTCGAAGCGCTTCGACAACCGCGTTCTGAGGGCAGACGCTATGGAACCGGGGATGGAGATGTCAACGGTGTGACGGCGAGATTTCGCGACAGCTGCCCCGCTCGACCAGACTCGGCTCGAGCAACCTGGTCAGCTCCACCCGGCGGCCGTCCAGCAGCCGCATCGCGGTCTCCACCGCGATCGTCCCGACGTCGTGCGCCGGGATGTCGATCGAGGTCAACGGGACCGGCATCGCGATGGCGACGTCACGCGGGCAGATCGCCACCACCGAGACGTCCTCCGGCACCCGCCGGCCGGTGGCCTGGAGCAGATCGAGCAGCGGCCGCAGCGCCTCCTCATTGTGCACCACCAGCGCGCTGAGCTGCGGCAGTTCGGCGTCGAGGTCGGCCAGGCAGGCCCGCGCCCCGTCGGCGCCCGGCTCGCACGGATGCGTCACCGTGCGCAGGCCCAGCGCGGCCGAGGTCTCCAGGAAGCCGGTGAGGAAGCGGTCCGCGTACGTCGTCTGGCGCCGGTAGACGGCCGGCGACGGGCCGACCAGGCCGATCCGGTGGTGGCCACGCTCGGCCAGGTGCCGCAGGGCGGTGCCGGCCGCGGCCTGGAAGTCCAGGTCCACACAGGCGATCCCGGCGTGGTCGGCGGGCAGCCCGATCAGCACCGACGGCTGCTTGAGCCGGCGGAGACCGGAGATCCGCACGTCGTCCCGCTCGATGTCCATCAGGATCAGCGCGTCGACCATGGTGCTGTGCGCGACCCGCTCCAGCCCGGCGGTCCCCTCGTCCTTGGTCAGCAAAAGCACGTCGTGGTTGTGCGCGCGGGCCGCGGTCACCACCGCCGTCGCGAACTGCATGATGACCGGCACGTTGACGTCCACCCGCAGCGGCGCCACCAGGGCGAGCACGTTCGTCTTGCTGCTGGCCAGCGCGCGGGCGCCGGCGTGCGGATGGAAGCCGAGCTCGGCGATGGCCGCCTGCACCCGCGCGCGGGTCTCGGCCGAGATGGGCCGGCGGCCGCTCAGGACGTACGACACCGTGCTGGGCGAGACACCCGCCGCCCGGGCGACGTCGTTAATCGTCGGCACTGCGCCTCCCCAACTGCGGTCCCTTGCCAAGGACCCTCCCTTGCGTCGCATCCTACGAGCAGGTCGTGGCCGGTCCTCAGGGGTGTCGTCCGCACGGCGGGACACCCCGGAGAACCGGCCACCCGGGGTGTCAGGTGATCGAGAACGTCGCCAGGCGGAGGCCCGGGGACGGGATCAGGTAGACGTCCTGGCGCCCCGACGCGGGGGAGACCGGCGACGTCACGGTCGTGTACGCATACGGGCCACCGGTGGACGGGACCGCCGCCGTACCCAGAAGCCGCCCGTGGGGTGAACCCAGCCTGACCTCGACGCTGCCGGAACCGGAGGCACTCAGCGTGAGGGTCCGCCCGCCACGCAGCGCGACGTCCTTGAAGGCAACCCAGTCACCGGCCGCCGAGGCGCCGATCACCGTGCCGCTCCCCTTGGCCTCGTCGAGCAGGCGCACACCCCGGTAGGCGTCGAACGTCTCGGCCCGGGTCGACGTCGACAGGTCACGCGCCGGAATGGTCTCGCCATGCACCGACAGCGACGCGCGCTGCCGGATGTCGGACGAGGACGAGCCGATCAGCACGTCGTAGACCGAGCTCTCGGTGATCCACTTCTGCCGCGTCTGATCCCAGCGCCGCAGATCCTCCGGGGTCAGCGCGAAGGTCACCGTCGTCGCCTGACCGGCTTTCAACGAGATCTTCCGGAAGTCCCTGAGCTGCTTGTTCGCGGTGGTGTCCCGGGAGGTGCGCTGGTGGGTGTAGAGCTGCACGACCTCGTCGCCCGCCCGCTTCCCGGTGTTGGTGACGCGCACCGTGACCTTGCCCGATTTCACGGATATATCGGAGTATGTGAAACTCGTGTACGACAACCCGTGCCCGAAGGCGTAGAGCGGATCCGCGTCGCTGTAGAGGTAGGTCTGCTTCGTCGTGATGATGTCGTACTCGTTGAGGTCGGACGGCAGCTGCGCGACCGACCGCGGCCACGTCTGGGTCAGCCGGCCGGCCGGGTTGACGTCGCCGAAGAGCACGTCCGCCACCGCGTGCCCGGTCTCCGCGCCCGCGTGGGTGGTCCAGAGGATGCCCGGCACGTTCTGCTGCGCCCAGGTGATCGCCTCCGGGTAGCTGCTCTCCAGCACCACGACGGTGTTCGGGTTCGCGGCCCGGACCGCCCTGATCAGCGCCTCCTGCCGCTCCCCCAGCCCGAGCCCGGTCCGGTCGTGCGCCTCCCGCCCGGCGACGAACGGGTTGGTCCCGACCACGACGACCGCGGTCGAGGTCTTACGAGCGGCCGCGGCGGCCTGCGCGACGCCGTCGACCAGCACCTCCCTGGTGAAGTGCGCGGCACCGGCGGCCGTCGACGACCCGAGACCGAGCGTCCCGTCGGCACCCACGGTCACGTAGGTGCCGGTACCGAACCAGCTCTCCTGCGTCTCGTACCCGGCGTAGTGCAGCACGACCGTACCGTCGCCCTGATCCTCCACCTTGAACTGCTGCTGCACGAACCAGCCGGTCGGCTCGTCGGCGCTCGCCCCGAACGGCCCCCAGTTGTAGGTGACCAGCTTCCCGTTCGCCACGCTCCGCAACGTCGAGACGCCGTCGCCCCAGTCGATCGAGTCGAACTGAGCGGCGGCGTCGGCGGTCACGCCGGTGGCCGCGATCGCGGAGGGGTCGGCGGCGCTCACGTAACGGCCGGTGGTGACGTCCCTGAGCGCGATCCGGTCCGCGCCGTCCGCGGTCGTGGTGGCGACCCGCTCGCCGATGCCGTCCAGCGGGGTGACCCGGTAGGGCAGCTGACCGCCGTACCAGTCGGTGTAGAGCGTGTCCGCCAACGGGCCGATAACGGATATCTTCGATTTGCTCTTCAGCGGCAGGATCCCGTTGCCGTTCTTGAGCAGGACCATGGCGTCGGCCGCGATCTCCCGGGCCAGCTGCCGATGCGCGGGGCTGTCAACGACATCACCGGGAATATCGCCATAAGGTCCTCCGTCGGGATCGAACTCGCCGAGCCGGAACCGGATACTCAGCGCGTCCCCGACCGCCCGGTCCACGTCGGACACCGTCAGCAGCCCCTGGTCGAGCGCCGCCTGCACGGCCGTGACCGTCGGCGCCCCGTCGGTGTCGTTGACCGTGAAGCTGTCCACCCCGGCCCGGATCACCGCGGCGTCCGCCTCGGCCTGGGTGGCGAAGTACGCCTGCGACCCGGTCAGGTTGGTCGGCGCCCACGCGTCGGTGACGTTGAAGAGCCGCCGGTCGCTCCAGCCCCGGACCAGCGTCGCGAGGTCCGGGTCGACGGTGGCGGGCCGCCCGTTGATCAGGTTGTACGACGCCATCACCCCGGTCGCGGCGCCGTTCTCCAGCGCCGTCCGGAAGGGCGCCCGGTCGTACTCGTTCAGGACCCGCTGTGGCACGTTCGACGAGGTCCGGTCGCGCAGCGTCTCGTTGTTGTACGCCGCGTAGTGCTTGAGGGTCGGCGCGGTCTTCAGCCGATCGGGGTCATCGCCTTCGAGCCCCTTCCCGTACGCGGTGGCGACCGCCCCGGTGAGCAGCGGATCCTCGGAGTACCCCTCCTCGTTGCGCCCCCACCGCGGATCGCGCAACAGGTTGACCACCGGTGCCCAGAGGTTGAGCCCCCAGGTCGCCGGGTCCTCGGCGTGCAGACCGCGCGCCTCGTCGCCGACGGCCGCGCCGACCCTCGCGATCAGCGCCGGGTCCCAGGTGCTCGCCAGGCCGACGGCCTGCGGGAAGACGGTGGCGGTCGCGTCGATCTTCGCGCCGCCCTGGGCGTAGGAGTTGGACCAGGCCACGCCGTGCAGCGCCTCGGTGCCGGATTTGAAGATCCCGATCCCCAGACGTGGGATGGCGGGCTGGTACTGGTGCAGCAGGGAGATCTTCTCGGCCAGGGTGAGCCGGCCGACCAGGTCGTCGACGCGGGCCGCCAGCGGCAGCCCCGGGTCGCGGAAGGGATACGTCTCCGCGGCGCGCGCGGCGCCGGGTGCGAGCGGGACGGCCAGGAGCGCGGCCGCAAGGAACGCCAGACTACGTCTCATCGTTGCCTCCTCGATGGCAGAGCGAATTGCCGGTCAGGGGACGTTCTGACCAGCGGAGACACATATGGGGCCGTGGCTCATCGAAGCGCTTCGACGGAGCGTGGGCTCACCATAGATGCGGCCCGATGCGCCCGGCAACACCTTCCGGAAATCCGCCGTTAACAGTCCGCACAACCGGGGAATCATGGGCGGATGCGACTGATCGTGATAGGCGGGGACGCGGCCGGAATGTCCGCGGCGTCCCAGGCCCGGCGCCGGCTCGCCGCCGCGGACTGCGAGATCCTCGCCTTCGAACGGGGCCGGTTCACCTCGTACTCGGCGTGCGGGATCCCGTACTGGATCGGCGGCGTGGTGGACGGGCCGGACGCCCTGGTGGCCCGCGACCCGGCAGCCTTCCGGGAGGCCGGGATCGACGTGCGCACCCGCCACGAGGTGACCGGAATCGATCTGACGGCGCGCACCGTCACGGTCCGCGACCTGGACGGCGGGCGCGAGCTCCGCGAGGGCTTCGACGAGCTCGTCTACGCGACCGGCGCCACCCCGGTCCGCCCCGGCTGGGCCCGGACGGACGCGGGCGGAGTCTTCGGCGTGCAGACCCTGGACGACGGCGCCGCGCTGCGCGCCTGGCTGGAGAGTGATCCGAAGCCGTCGGCCGCGGTGGTGATCGGCGCCGGCTACATCGGCGTCGAGATGGCCGAGGCGCTGATCAATCGCGGCCTGAGCGTGACCCTCGTCGAACGCGCCGAGCAGCCCATGGCGACCGTCGACCCGGACATGGGCGCGCTGGTCGCCACCGCGATCCGGGGCCTCGGCATCGATCTGCGGACCGGCGTCACGGTCCAGGGCCTGGAGATCAAGAACGGCCGGGTCGCGTCGGTGGTCACCGATGCGGGGCCGCTTGCGGCCGACGTCGTGGTGATCGCTTTGGGGGTACGCCCGAACGCCGCGCTCGCCGAGGAGGCCGGGATCCCGCTCGGGTCCACCGGCGCCCTCCGCACCGATCTGCGACAGCGCGTGCCCGGCGCCGAGGGCGTCTGGGCGGCCGGCGACTGCACCGAGGTGCTGCACCGGGTCTCCGGACGGCGGGTGCACGTCCCGCTCGGCACCCACGCGAACAAGCAGGGCCGGGTCGCCGGGATCAACCTGGGCGGCGGGTACGCGACCTTCCCCGGCATCGTCGGCACCGCGGTCACCAAGGTCTGCGACCTGGAGGTGGCCCGGACCGGCCTGACCTCGGCGGAGGCCGCTCTCGCCGGGTTCGCGACGGTGACCGCGCCGGTCGAGTCGACCAACCGGGCGGGCTACTTCCCGGGCGCCGTCCCGATGACGGTCAAGCTGATCGCCGAACGGGACACCGGGGTGCTGCTCGGCGCGCAGATCGTCGGCCGGACCGAGGCGGCGAAACGCGTCGACGCCCTCGCGGTGGCCCTGTGGAACCGGATGACCGTCACCGAGATGACCGCTCTGGATCTGGGGTACGCGCCGCCGTACGCCCCGGTCTGGGACCCGATCCTGATCGCCGCGCGCAAGACCGAGGAGAAGCTCAGGGGGTGAGCCCGGACGGGCCCACCCCCTGATGAATCGCCTGCCTACTCCGTGACGGCGCCGATCGAGACCGAGCCGCGGCCGACGACCGCGCCCTCGTCCGTCACGAACTGCACCTCGCCGAAGAGGCTCCGGCCGGCCGGCGGTACCGAGGCCGCGGTGACCGTGCCGGTGATCGTGGTGCTCGCCCCGGCGGCCAGCACGACCGGGGTGGCCGGCACCGCGACCGTGCCGAGCGCCGCGCTGTAGTAGACGTCGAGGTAGTCGTACTCGGTCGTGCCGGCGGGCACCGCGTACCCGTCGACCTCCACCGTGTACTCACCGGCGGCGGGGGCGTCGATCGAGACCGACTCCTCCGCGTCGCCGTCCGCCTCGTACCCGACCTGCACCCCGTTCTCGTCGTAGACGTAGAGGTCCAGGTCGGCGCCGACGTCGCTGGGGTTGCCGATCGACACGTCCAGCTTCTCGGCGCCCTCGGGCACCACGACCGTGAAGTACTGCACGCCGCCCTCGGCGATCGACGGGCGCTGGCTCAGCGAGCTGCCCAGCGAACCGCCCAGGGCCGACACGGTCAGCGGGCCGTAGTCGTTGGTCACCGTCCAGGTCACCGGGGTGGCCACCCCGGCCTGCACGCTGTCCAGGGTCACCGTCTCCGGGTCCACCGTGACGCCCTGCAGCTTCGCGGTGAGCGTGAACGGGTTCGACAGGACCGGCGAGGTGCGCCGCGACTCGACCTCGAACTCCCAGACGCCCGGGAGCGGTTCCTCGTACGACCGCTCCTCCGGCTTGCAGACCGACGCGTCCGAGTAGTTCGTGTAGCAGTACGGGCTGGAGGTCGGCTCGACCGGGACGCCGTACGGGTTGATCGCGATCCACCGGGTCTGCGAGCCGCTCGCGATGCCGGTCAGGTCGACCTGCAGCGCCGCCGCCCCCTCCGGCACGGTCAGGAAGAACGACGTGGTGGAGTTCCGGTCGACCTTCCCCGACCAGCTCTTCGTGTACGACGGGCTGCTCAGCGCGTCCCCGGTGACGACCGTGTTGAGCACCTCGAAGTCGATCGCCGGGGTCTTCGGGTCGTCGACGGTGAGGATGGCGCTCGTGACGCCGGTACCCGCCCGCACCTTGACCTTGACGGCGACCGCCTTGTTCAGCGGCAGCCCGACCGATCCGGCCGACGAGAACGCGCCGTGGTCGCCGAGCCAGCCGAGTCTGTGCTCGATCGTCTTGTTCGGCCCGCTGGTCCGGGTCAGCTCGACGGTGACCGTCTTGGTCTGCCCCGCCGTGTAGCCGCCGTCGGCCGCCGCGCACCGGTTGTAGATGCCGGTGCCGACGCCCGGGGTGGCCAGGTAGTCGTCGAGCGGCGTGCAGACCGCGGCCGACGACGTGTAGGTCCGCGGCGTGCCGACCTTGTTCAGCAGCGACCACGAGGCGGGCACGTCGAACTGGCCGTAGCCCTGCTCGTACGCCCCCTCGCCCGCGATCGGGTTCGCGGTCGTGTAGATCGCCCGGCGCAGCTGGGCCGGGGTGACCGTGATCCGGCTCTGCTTCGCCGCCGAGAGCAGCAGCGTGGCCGCGCCGGTGGCCTGCGGGGCCGCCATCGACGTGCCGTTCTCCATCGCGTACCCGACCGGCAGCGTGTAGCCGACGGTGTCCAGGCCCTCGACGACCTCCCAGGTGGGCGTCGCGGAGATGGCCGAGCCGGGCGCCGCGATGTTCGGCTTGAAGCCGCCGTCCTCGCGCGGGCCCCGCGACGAGAAGTTGAAGAGCTGCAGCGACTTGCGGGTCACCGAGCCGTAGTTGGCGAGCCAGGTCTCCTTGGAGATGCTGGCCGCCACGCTCACCACGGAGGTGGCCACCGACGGGTCGCCGATGGTGTTCACGCCGGAGCCGGAGTTGCCGGCCGAGATGAACATCTGCACGCCGTAGTCGTTGATCAGCGTGTCGTAGAGGACCGCGCGGGCGTTGTTGCCGTCGTTGAGCGCGGGCAGGCCGCCGATCGACATGTTCACGATGTCGACGTGCCGGTTCACCACCAGGTCGACCATGCCGGTGGTCAGCGCGGCCGCGGTGCAGCCGCCGCCCCACGAGCAGGCCCGCGCCGAGACGATCGTCGCGCCCGGGGCCTGGCCGTCCAGGTTCCTGTTGCCCAGCAGGTCGTTACCGGCGGCGATGCCGGCCACGTGGGTGGCGTGCAGGCCCTCCGGGATGCCGATGTTGACGAAGTCGGTGACCTGGCCGGGCAGCCCGGCCGGGGTCAGGTCGACGTCCTCGCGGTACTCGACCACGAACGGCATCCGCTCGACGACCTCGGTGTTCGGGTTGTCGGTGCCGAAGTAGCCGACGTCGTACTTCTCGTTGTACGGCCGCATCACGGCGTCGTCGGTGAAGTCCTTGTTCTGGTTGACGTCGACCCGGATGTCGTGGCTGACCGGGTCGTAGAGCACGCCCCAGACGTCGGTGGTGTCGCCGTCCCGGTTGACGTCGCCGGCGGCGTCGTCGGCCGCCGTGATCGACTCGCTGAAGCGGTTGATCCGCCACGAGCCGGCCGGCGCGGTCCAGGTGGATCCGGCGTACGTGAAGGTGGGGCCGGTGACCGCGGTGAGCATGGCCCGCCAGGAGCCGTCACCCTCGGTCAGCGGGTCGGTGGCGGTCACCCAGTCGGTGATCTTCCGCTCGCCGGTGGTGGTCTTCTGGAGCGAGGGGTGCGCCAGGTCGACACCGGTGTCCATGATGCCGATGGTGACGCCGCGGCCGTCCCAGGTGGGGTGCTTCTTCTTGAAGTCCACCGACCCGGTCTCGGCGGTCGGCATGTACGGGTTGTCGGCCGGCGTGCTCGCGCCCGGCCCGCTCGCGACCCCGCCACCCTGGTACGCGGCGGTGGTGTCCGCGGTCAGGTCCGGCTCGTCGATCTGGATCGTCTCGTCCAGGTCGATGGCCTTGACGCCGCTCAGCTTCGCGGTGTTCAGCACCTTACCGGTGGGCACCGTGGCCAGCACGTACCCGACCTGGTCGAACCGGCGGGCGATGCTGCCGCCGAGGCTCTCGACCTGGGCCGCGACGTCGTCGGCCTTCCCGTCGGCGGTGGCGATGATGACGGTGACGCTGGTCTTGTCCGCCGCCTCGGCCTCGGCGAGCAGGCCCGCGTCATGCGAGCCGAGGGTCTCCACCGGCGACCCCTTGGGATCGACGTCCTCGGTGGTCGGTGCGGTGCCTGGGCTGGCGGCGAGCGCCGCGCTCGGATCGGCCACGGCCGGTGCCGAACCACTCAACGTCGCCACGCCGGCCACCACGCCGAGCGCCACGACCGAGGTGAGGGTACGACAGCCCCATGTGGATTGTCGTCTCACGTACGGGTCCTCCGGGAGAATGGCGCCCAGAGGGGTTTCCCGGGCGCTCTCCCGGGATCTTCCGATCGATCCGCATGGAAGTCACTACGGTCGATGACGTCGTGACCAGGACGTGATATTCGACCTTTCGCATAGACGAAGACATATTTCGCGGAAGTTACCCGAGCAGGCTCTCCAGGCCCGCGATGAATATGTCCACATCGAACTGAAATTGCCGCTCCGGTGACTCGTCCCGCAGCTCGATCAGGCGCCGCATCGTCGGCAATTGATCGGGCGCCGCCTCGGCGAACATCCTCCGCATCTCGGTCACCTGCGGGTGCCCGCGGTACTTCCCGGCCAGAATCGCGTCGCGGGCCGAGACGAAGACGATCTCACCGAGCATGGCGATCGCGCGGCACGCCTGCTCCTCGGTGAACCCGGCGGCGAGCAGGGTACGCGCGTAACGCTCCGCCGGCGCCAGGGCTGCCAGGCCCTCGGCGGCCGGCATCCGGACGTACTCGAAAAGGGTCCCGGTCTTGAGCAGGCCCTCCCGGTTGGCCGTCGCGAAGGCCCGGGTGGCCTCGCGCCAGTCGGTGACCTCCGCCGTCTCCCGACGGGCCATCTCGCCCTGGATCACATCGAAGGCGACCAGCTCGAGCAGGCCCTCGCGGTCGGCGACGTGGTAGTTGAGCGCCTTGCGGTCGACGCCGAGCTCGGCGGCGACGGCCTGCATGGTCAGGGTCTCCGGGTCCATGGCCCGGGCCACGGCGACGATGCGCTCGCGGCTGAGCCGTGGCGGGCGACCACGGCGGCGTGAAGTGGGCTGCACCCGCCGGATCTTATTTCCCGCCGGGGAAACCAGCCACCCCGAACCTCTTGACCTGCGTGCCAGGTCACACCTAGTTTTTCCCCACGGGGAAATTCGTAACCAGCTCGAAACCTAAGGACTCTCGATGACCACAACAGAGTCGCCGATAGAAGCACCCGCATCCCACCGCAAGCTGCTCCTGAGCCTCTTCCCTGCCAATGTGAGCATGTTCCTGCTCTGGGGCGCCATCCCCTCGATCCTCCTGGCTCTGCAGGTCGAAGGGATCGATCCGGACAACAAGGCAGGAAACCTCGCGATCGTCTACACGATCGGCGCCCTCGCCGCGATGATCGCCCAGCCCCTCGGCACCGTCTCCGACCGCACCCGCTCCAAGTACGGCCGCCGCGCCCCGTGGATCGTCGGCGGCGCCCTGGTCGGCGGCCTCGGCCTGATCGGGATGGCCGCCGCGAACACCCTGGTGCAGATCGGCATCGGCTGGGTGATCGTGCAGATCGCCTACAACTTCTGCCAGGGCCCGCTGAGCGCGATCATGCCGGACCGGGTGCCGCCCGCCGTCCGCGGCATGTTCTCCGCGGTCGCCGGCTTCGCGATGATGCTCGGCGCGATCGGCGGCCAGCTGATCGGCGCCGCCTTCGCCGACGACATCGGCGGCGGTTACGTCCTCTTCGCCGGCCTCGCCCTGGTCACCTTCACGCTCTTCGTGGTGATCAGCCCGGACCGGGACAACCGCGCCGACGAGCGCCGCCCGTTCGACCTCGGCGCCCTGCTGCGGACCTTCTACTTCAACCCGCGCAAGCACCCCGACTTCGGCTGGGCCTTCATCGGGCGGCTCCTGCTGTACCTGGGCTACTTCATGGTCAGCAACTACCAGCTCTACATCCTGCAGGAGTACATCGGCCTCGGCGACGACGCGGTGAACAAGGTCGCGGTCCTCGGCGGCGCCTCGCTGATCCCGACGCTGATCGCCACCCTGCTCGGCGGCCCGCTCTCCGACCGGCTCAAGCGCCGCAAGCCGCTGATCTACCTCGCCTCGATCATCTGCGGCGTGGCCCTGCTGATCCCGTGGCTGATGCCCACCCTCACCGGCATGGTGATCTTCTCGATGCTCAACGGCTTCGGCTTCGGCCTCTTCGGCTCGGTCGACACCGCCCTGGTCAGCGAGGTGCTCCCGGCCCAGGAGGACGCCGCCAAGGACCTCGGCGTCATCAACATCGCGGCCACCCTGCCGCAGGTCTTCGCCCCCGGCGTGGCCGGCGCGATCGTCGTCGCGACGGGCTACGGCTCGCTCTTCCCGATCGCCATCGTCCTCATGATCCTGGGCGGCTTCGCCGTCTGGCCCATCAAGACCGTACGTTGAAAGGATCCTCCTGATGCACCCCTACCAGGACGCCACCCTCCCGATCGACCAGCGGGTCGAGGACCTGCTGAGCCGGATGGCGCTGGAGGACAAGGCCGGACTGATGTTCCAGCAGATGGCGACCATCGGCGACCTCGACGCGACCGGCTTCATGGACACCCCGTCGATGCGCGAGATGCTCGACCGGCGGATCACCCACTTCAACATCCTCTTCGCGCCGAGCGCCCGGGAGATCGCCGCCTGGCACAACACGCTGCAGGACGAGGCCCGCAGGCACCCGCTCGGCATCCCGGTGAGCATCTCCACCGACCCGCGGCACCACTTCACCGACAACCCGGCCACCGCGATGCTCGCCGGCCCGTTCGCCCAGTTCCCGGAGATGCTCGGCCTCGCCGCGATCGGCGACGAGGACCTGGTGGAGCGCTTCGCCGACCTGACCCGGCGCGAATACCTCGCGGTCGGCATCCGGGGCGCGCTGCACCCGCAGATCGACCTGGCCACCGAGCCGCGCTGGGCCCGGCAGAGCGCCACCTTCGGCGAGGACGCCGATCTGTCCACCCGGCTCGGCGTCGCCTACATCCGCGGACTGCAGGGCGCCGGCGGCGTCGGACCGGAATCGGTCTCGGTGATGGCCAAGCACTTCCCCGGCGGCGGACCGCAGAAGGACGGCGAGGACCCGCATTTCGCGTACGGTCGTGAGCAGGTCTACCCCGGCGGCAGGTTCGACCTGCACCTGGAGCCGTTCCGGGCGGCGATCGCGGCCGGGGTCGCGCAGCTGATGCCGTACTACGGGATGCCGGTCGGCCTGGACGGCGTCGAGGAGGTCGGCTTCGGCTTCAACCGCGAGATCATCACCGGCCTGCTCCGCGAGCAGCTCGGCTACGACGGCATCGTCTGCACCGACTGGGGCATCCTCACCCGCACCTGCTGGGGCGTCGAGGACCTCACCTACGAGCAGCGGATGATCAAGTCCCTGCACGCGGGCGTCGACCAGTTCGGCGGCGAGACCAGCACGGACGTCCTCGTCACGCTGGTCAAGAACGGCACCGTCGCCGAGTCCCGCCTGGACGCGTCGGTGCGGCGCCTGCTGCGGGAGAAGTTCCGCCTCGGGCTCTTCGAGAACCCGTACGCCGACGAGGCCCGGGCCGAGATCGTCGTCGGCACCCCGGCCGCCCGCGCCGAGGGCATCGCCGCCCAGGCCGCCGCGCACACCCTGCTGATCAACGCGCCGACCGGTCCGGCCCGCCTCCCGCTGGCTCCCGGCCTGAAGGTCTACGCCGAGGGCCTGACCGACGTCGACGGCAACGCCGAGCTGGTCGCCACGCCGGCGGAGGCCGACGTCGCCGTGCTCCGGCTGAGCGCCCCCTTCGAACCGCGCGGTTCCGGAATGGACATCGAGTCGTTCTTCCGGGCCGGTTCCCTCGACTTCCCGGCGTCGGAGATCGCCCGGATCCGCACCATCTGCGCCACGGTCCCCACGGTGATCGACATCTACCTGGACCGCCCGGCGATCCTCGCCGGCTTCGCCGACTCAGCCGCTTCGCTGATCGCCAACTTCGGCGCTTCCCCGGCCGCTTTCCTCCAGATCCTCTTCGGTACGGCCTCGCCCCAGGGCAACCTCCCGTTCGACATCCCGTCCTCGATGGCCGCCGTCGAGGCCAGCCGCCCCGACGTCCCGTTCGACACCGCCGCCCCGACCTTCCGTTTCGGCCACGGCCTCCGATACGCCGACTGACAGTCCGCCACTCCCCTCTTCACGCGACCCCCGTTCTTCTCTGGCCGCCCTCCGCCCCTCTCAAGCGGCCGCCCTACCCGGTGGCCGCCCCCGGTGGCCGCCCTACCCGGTGGCCGCCCCCGGTGGCCGCCCTACCCGGTGGCGTCGCGGGATCACGGATTCCGCGGCGCCGCCGCCTTTCCCCGCCATTCTTTCCCCGCTTCGCCTTCCCTTTTGTCCTTCCTTTTCGGCATCAGTTGCTCTCGAGCACCGCAACGAGCCGGTCCGCAAAGGCACGCGGATGCGTCAGATTCCCGTTATGCCCGCCGGGAAAGCGCACCGCCTCCACCCCGGCCCGATCGGCGAGCGCCAGCGCCGCGAGATAATCGAACCCGGTCACCGGACTGCTCTCCCCGACCGCCGGAACGATCCTTGCCCCCGCCGGACCGACCCGCGCTCCCGCCCGACCGACCCGCGCTCCCGCCGGAACATCCATCAGCGACAGCCGGTCCTCCAGCACCGCCGCAAGGTCGTACCGCAGGAAGTACTCGAAGTTCGCCGCCCGTCGCTCCGTGAACGGAAACGCGGTGATCCCTTCCTCGGTCTCCTGCGCCCGAGGATCGATCCCCAGCACCGCCGCGACCTTCCCCGCCGCCGCGCGCCACCCGCTCTCCCGATGCACGTCGAGTACTCCCTCGAGTTCACCCCGCGCACGCTTCTCGACCTCCGGCGCGAGGAATCCCAGCGCGATCGGCTCGTGGGCGACCAGCGTCCCGACCGTTCCCGGATGGTCCACCAGCAGATGCAGCCCGATCGCCGCCCCCATGCTGAGTCCGAGAACGGTCACCGGCCCGGCCGCCACATGCCTGATCACGGCCGCCGCGTCGGCAGCGTGCCGGCGAACGCTCGCCCCCGCGCCCGGGTGCCACCGAACGCCCGCCCCCGTTCCCCCCGTTCCCCCCGTTCCCCCCGTTCCTCCCGTTCCCCCCGCATCCGGAACGCTCCGGCTCAGCCCTCGCCGATCCCACGTGACCACGGTGAACCGCCCCACCAGCCGCTCCACGAGATCGACACTCCGATCCGCGTCCCCTTCGCCGCTCTGCCCGATCACGAGCACCGGCCCGTCCCCAGCAACCTGAAAATGGATACGCGCCCCATCAACCGCCACAAGTCCGTCCACGCCTCCGACGCTAACCCATCATTCTTGATGCATCAACAGTGATGCATCACTGTTGATGCATCAAGAATGATGTAACCTGGTGCGGTGACTCCGGTTGAACTGATGCTTCTCGGCCGCACCCTCACCAAGATCGGCGAGCAGGCCCTCCCCGCCCCCGACGAGGGACCCACCGGCGGCGAACGTGTGGTCGTCGTGGTGATGGCCGACATCTACGCCAATGAGGGCACCACGGTCAGCGAGGTCGCCCGCCGCACCGCCCTCCCGCAGAGCGCGGTCTCGAACGCCGTAGCCCGCCTCCGTTCCGCCAGCTCGATCGTCTCCACCCCCGACCCCGACGACCGCCGCCGCCAGCTCCTGCACCGCAACCCCGCCATGACCCCCCGCCGGACGAAGGTCGCCACCGCCGACATCTCCCCCGCCGTCGCCGCCGCCTTGGACCCCGACTCCCCCACCGCGCTGCCCGAGGTCCTCGCCGCTCTGGAGACCCTGTCCCGCCACTTGACCCCGTCCTCCATCACCCGTTTCAAGACCTCTTGACCCCGGGGGGAGACCCGCTTGACCCCCAGGGGACCCGCTTGACCCCCAGGGGACCCGCTTGACCCCCAGGCCGCGGGGAACCCGCTTGACTCCCGGGGGACCCGCGAGACGAACTCTGGGGGTGATCACCGATCGATGAGCGGCGGCACTGTGGGCCGGCCAGGCTCACGATCATGGCCGGAGCACAGCCGACGGCGGCCGCTCGCTCCGAAGAAACGCACCGGCCCCCGGCTGGCTCTGAAGGGTGTGTCCGCAGGCCCGAGACACCTCTGACCCCGCTGGTCAATTCCGGCGGGGGGGTTCCCGGTCGGGGTGGATCCCGGTTGGCCGGGTTTGATCGACTTTTCGTGATCAGCTGCGGTGATGATCTTGGTGGCTGGCGTTCTGGGGTGTGTCGGCGGGCTTGAGTGACCTCTGGGTGCCAGCTTTTCCGGCGCGGCTGGTGTTCAGGGGTCTCTCGGGCGCCTGAGACACCCCGGATCGCCAGCCGACGGGCCCGAGGCACCCCGGATCGCCAGCCGGACCGGCCGAGGCACCCTGGACGGCCCGCCCCACCGCCTGCGGGCACCGCCGCCCGGCGGGCCCGCGACCGAAACCTGGCCGACCGAAACCCGGCCGACGGAATCGACGATCCGCGGGCGGCGAACGTTTCGGACGGGCACTCGCCGCGGGATCCGGCGTCCCACCCGGGCGGTCCAGCATCGACCAGCAGGGTCACCTCTGAACGCCAGCCGACTGACGAGAACACGAACACGGATCAACGCGACCGGAGTGCGGGGCCTGACCCCCCGGGTAGCACGCGACCGACTGGAGAACGTCCAGGATGGCCGGCCACGCGGGTCACGACGCCCCGGCGGGGGAGGACAGGCGGATGGCGAGGCCGTCGACGAACGTCAGCAGCGCGAACTCGAAGCTGTCCCGGTCCACCGCGTCGGCGTGTTCCCGTAGCCGGTGCGCGTCGCCGAGGGCCGGGTAGCGGTCCAGGTAGACCTGCACGTCGTCGACGAACCCGCGCGAGAACGAGCCCATCGCGGCGCCGATGACCAGGTATTTCGTCGAGGCACCGATCATCGTGGCGTCCCGCGGGGACCAGCCGGCCGCGACCAGCCCGCCATGGATCGCGTCGGCGCGGCGCAGCGAGGCGTCCCGCTGGCCGGGGCCGTGTGCCAGGAACGGGACGATGTTCGGGTGCTCGGCCAGCGCCGCGCGGTAGGAGCGCGCCCAGCCGAGCAGCCCCTCGCGCCAGCCCCGGCCGAAGGCGCTCACGTCCACCTTCTCCATGATCTCGCTGGCGACGTCGTCGAGCAGCCGTTCCTTGGTCGGGTAGTGGAAGTAGAGCGCGGGCGCGCTGACCCCGAGGGCGGCGGCCAGCTTGCGCATGCTCAGCCCGTCGAGCCCGTCCCGGTCGATGATCTCCAGCGCGGCGGCCCGGATGCCCGTCTGACTCAGGAGGGGCGTGCTGGGCCGGGGCATGTGATCTCCCAACGAGGAAGTCCTTGGACGCCTAACGCTGTTAAGTTAACATGGCGTTGCAAACCTGACAGCGTTCAATTGGGGAGCCGGCCGTGGACTTCACCCTCTCGGAGGAGCACGAGCAGCTGCGGGACCTCGCCCGCGAGTGGGTCGAGCGCGAGGTCGTCCCGCACGCCACCGAGTGGGACCGCGCCGAGCAGGTCGACCCGAAGATCGTCGGGAAGCTGGCCGAGCTGGGCTTTCTCGGACTCGGCATCACCGAGGAGCTGGGCGGCTCGGGCGGCGACTTCCTCTCCTACACGCTGATGATGGAGGAGCTCGGACGCGGCGACACCTCGGTGCGCGGCATCGTCTCGGTCTCCCTCGGCCTGGTCGCCAAGAGCATCCAGGCGTACGGCACGGATGATCAGAAACAGCGCTGGCTGCCGTCGATGTGCGCGGGCGAGACGCTCGGCTGCTTCGCCCTGACCGAGCCCGGCACCGGCTCCGACGCGGGGAACCTGGTCACCCGGGCGGTCCGCGACGGCGAGGACTGGCTGATCAGCGGCGAGAAGATCTTCATCACCAACGGGACGTGGGCGGGAGTCGCGCTCGTCTTCGCCCGTACCGGAAAACCGGGACCTCGCGGCGTCACCGCCTTCCTGGTGCCCACCGACCGCGCCGGCCTCGGCCGGCGAGAGATCAAGGGCAAGCTGGGCCTTCGCGGACAGGCCACCGCCGAGCTCACCTTCGACGAGGTGCGCGTCGCCGACGCCGAGCGACTCGGCCCCGAAGGCTCCGGCTTCACGATCGCCATGGGCGCCCTCGACAAGGGCCGGATCGCGGTCGCGGCAGGATCGGTCGGTCTCGCTCGTGGGTGCTTAGAGGCATCTCTCGCGTACGCCGGGGAGCGCGTCCAGTTCAGCAAGCCCATCGCCTCGTATCAGCTGGTCCAGGAGATGCTCGCGGACATGGCGGTGGAGACCGAGGCCGCCCGGCTGCTCGTCTGGCGCGCCGCCGACCTGGTCGATCGCGGACAACCGTTCGGCACGGCCGCCTCGATGGCCAAGCTCTACGCGAGCGAGACCGCGGTCAAGGCCGCCAACCACGCCATCCAGGTCTTCGGCGGGTACGGCTACGTCGACGAGTTCCCGGTCGGCAAGTACCTGCGCGACGCCCGGGTCACCACGCTCTACGAGGGCACCAGCCAGATCCAGAAACTACTCATCGGCCGAGCGCTGACCGGGATCAGCGCCTTCTAGCAGGGGGTTTCGAATGAGTCGGGTCGCCATCGTCACCGGCGCCGCACGCGGGATCGGCGCGGCCACCGCGCTCCAGTTCGCCTCGGAGGGTACCGCCGTCGCCGTGCTCGACCTGGACGAGTCGGCCTGCGCGGACGTCGTCGGCCGGATCCGGGCTGCGGGCGGCACCGCGCTCGCGCTGGGCTGCGACGTCGCCGACGAGGCCCAGGTGGACGCCGCGGTCGACAAGGTCGCGGCCGAGCTCGGCGGCGTCGACGTGCTGGTCAACAACGCCGGGGTGCTCCGCGACAACCTGCTGCACAAGATGTCGTCCTCGGACTGGGACATCGTGATGAACGTGCACCTGCGCGGCGCGTTCCTCTGCAGCCGGGCCGCCCAGCGCCACATGGTGCCGCGACGGTCTGGCAAGATCGTCAATACGTCGAGCGTCTCGGCACTGGGCAATCGCGGTCAGGCGAACTACGCTGCCGCGAAGGCCGGGATCCAGGGGCTCACCCGTACGCTCGCCATGGAACTGGGGCCGTTCAACATCAACGTCAATGCGGTGGCACCGGGCTTCATCGCCACCGAGATGACGGACGCGACGGCTGCTCGTGTCGGGCTCTCCGCTGCCGATATGCAGGCCAAGGCAGCGGAGATCACGCCGCTGCGCCGAGTCGGGCAACCGGAGGACATCGCCCGCGTGGTCGCCTTCCTGGCCGGCGACGCCGCTTCGTTCATCACCGGCCAGACCATCTATGTCGACGGCGGCCGCCGTCTCTGAAAGGGAACTCGCATGCGCCGCACCATCTTCAACGAGGACCACGAGGCTTTCCGGCAGACGCTGCGGGAGTTCCTGCAGGCCGAGGTCGTACCGCACTACGACCAGTGGCTGCACGACGGTGAGGTGCCGCGCGACTTCTACAAGAAGCTCGCCGACCTGGGACTGTTCGGCATCGAGGTGCCCGAGGAGTTCGGCGGTGCCGGGATCGACTCGTTCAAGTTCGCCGCGATCCAGTACGAGGAGAGCACCCGCGCCGGTGTCAGCTTCGGCGGCTCCGGGGTGCACGTCGCGCTCTGCCTGCCGTACCTGCTGAAACTCGCCACGCAGGAGCAGAAGGAACGCTGGCTGCCGTCGTTCGTCAGCGGCGACATGATGTTCGCGATCGCGATGACCGAGCCGGGCACCGGATCCGACCTGGCCGGCATGACCACCAACGCCAAGCTCACCGAGGACGGGAAGCACTACGTCCTGAACGGCGCGAAGACCTTCATCACCGGCGGCGTCCTCGCCGACCGGGTGATCGTCTGCGCCCGCACCTCCCCGCCCAAGCCGGACGACCGCCGGTACGGCATCTCTCTGCTGGTCGTCGACACGAAGCTCCCCGGATACTCGGTCGGCCGCAAGCTCGACAAGCTCGGCCTGAAGACGTCGGACACCGCGGAGCTGGCGTTCTCCGACGTCCTCGTCCCGGTCGAGGACCTGCTCGGCGAGGAGAACAAGGGGTTCTCGTACCTCGGCCAGAACCTCCCGCAGGAGCGCCTCGGCATCGCGTACGGGGCGTACGCGCAGGCCGCCGCCGCGGTCGAGTTCGCCAAGCAGTACACGCAGGAGCGCAAGGTGTTCGGCCAGTCCGTCGCCTCGTTCCAGAACACCAAGTTCGAGCTGGCCGCGTGCCAGGCCGAGGTGGACGCGGCGCAGGCGGTCGCCGACCGGGCGCTCGAAGCCCTCGACGCGGGCGAGCTGACCCCGGCGGAGGCGGCCTCGGCGAAGCTGTTCTGCACCGAGGTCGCGCACCGGGTCATCGACCGGTGCCTCCAGCTGCACGGCGGGTACGGCTTCATCAACGAGTATCCGATCGCGCGGCTTTACGCGGACAACCGGGTCAACCGGATTTATGGCGGTACGTCCGAGGTGATGAAGATGATCATCGCAAAGGACATGGGGTTGTAGGAGGGTGGGCCGGGCGCTTCGAGGGGTGCGCTGTGTGGGCGGTTTTGGGCGGGGGATGACTTACTCCGGGCGGTCAGGCTTGATCCCTGCGTAAGTCATCCCCCGCCCAAAACCTTGCCTGGTTGCGGTGGGTGCCGCGGCGCGGTCCACTCCGGGGGCGGCGGGTGCATGGTCACCCTAGGTGTGGTGGTGCGGGGACACTGCTGGTGGATGGCTCGGTGCTCGCGGGTGGCTCGGTGCTCGTGGGGGGCTCGGTGCTCGTGGGGGGCTCGGTGCCGGGGATGTAGTCCTCGAGGCGGGCGGGGGTGAGGCCGGCCTTGTGGATGGCCTTGAGGACGGCGAGGAAGTCGTCGACGAAACGTGGGCGGAAGTGCATCAGGATGATGTCGCCGGGCTGGACCAGGTGGGGCCGCTGCTGGTAGAAGACCTTGCCGTGGTCGGTGGTCTCCTTCCACGTGAAGACGGCCTTCATGCCGCAGTCGTGGGCGGCGCGCAGGGTCGTCGTGTTGTAGGAGCCACCCGGTGGGCGGAACAGGGTCGGGCGGGTGCCGTAGTACTTCTTCAGCTGGTCCGCTCCGCCACAGATCTCACGCTTCTGACCCTCGTACGACAAATGCGTCATCGTGGCGTGCGTGATCGTGTGGTTCTGCACGGTGGCACCGGCGCCCAGCAGCGGCGTGAAGTAGTCCGGGTCGTCCTGGATCGCGTTCACCTCGAGGAAGAGCGTGACCGGGACGTTCGCGGCCTGGAAGAGCTTCAGGGCCATCGGGTCCTTCTGCCAGCCGTCGTCGATGGTGATGAACGCGATCTTCTCGGTCGTCGGGATACGCGCGAAGGCGCCCGCCCTGTCGCCCTTGGGCAGGGTCAGCTGCGACGGCGCGGGCGGCGCCGGGAACTCCGGTACGCGGGCACGCAGGGCGGGCGGCAGCGCGGCCAGGGCGGCGGAGATCCCCTCCGGAGTGGCGGAGGCGGTGGCCGACGGGACCGGCGACGGGACCACCGGATCCAGGCCGAGCCAGGACGCGGCACCGCTCGGCGAGGGCGCCGGGGTTCCTCCACCACCGGTCGCGGCGCACCCGGCGATGATCGACACCAACGTGCCCGCGACGACCGCGCGCAGTGCTCTGCTCGTCAACATGCCGGCTTTCCTCGGGGGTCGGGATCGGGGGTCCACAACCATGGGACGGCTGTGGACCCGTGGAATGTTGGCACAGACATGCAAATGTGCCGTTCGTCATCATTCAAGCGGGCCGTAGGGTGATCGGCATGGCGTTGTTGCACAAGGCGGAGATCCGCCCGACCAAACTGGAACTGCTCACCACGTGGCTACCCGCGCAGAAGTGGTACACCGGCCCCGCCGAGCCCGAGGTCACCCGGATCGCCGCGGCCCGCTTCGACGACCCGGCCGGCGAGGTCGGCATCGAGATCATGCTGGTCCGCGTGGGTGACGGCCCGGTGCTGCACACCCCGCTGACCTACCGCGGCGCCCCGCTGCCCGGCGGCGAGGAGTGGCTGGCCGGCACCACCGAGCACTCGTACCTCGGCCCGCGCTGGGTCTACGACGCGGCCGGCGACCCGGTCGCGCGGGCCGTCATCGCCGCGGCGATCCGCACCGGCGCCCAGCAGGCCGAGGAGGAACTCCGCGCCCCCGACGGCACCCTGACCACCCGCGTACCGGACATGAAGCTGCACGGCACCGGCGGTTCCGGCGCCTCCGTGGAGATCATCCGGTTCCCCTCCGACGCCATGGCGAACACACTCACCGGCGTCTGGCCCGGCCAGGACACCCCGCTAGCCCTGGCCCGTCTCCTCCCGTGAGACCGCCCGTCCTCTCCGCGGCGGCTGACAGACCCCGGCGCGGCCGCTACGCCGCGGCGGGCTTCCAGCCCAGGGCCGGGCCCAGCGTCGTGGCCATGTCGGTGAGGATCTGGACGTAGTCGTCGTGGTCGAAGGTGAACGGCAACGCGAACGCCACCTCGTCGATCTCCTGGAACGCCACGTGCGCCGACAACCGCTCCGCGATCTCCTCCGACGAGCCCACGATGTCCGGGGCGAACATCATCCGCGCCGGGCCCTGGGGCGTCAGCGTGCGCGGAGTGCGCTTCTCGGCGTACGCCAGATATCTGGCCTTCTGCGCGGCCGTGGCGCTGTCCGTCGGGATGACCACCAGGCCCTGGGAGATCCGGCCGGCCGGATGGAGCTCGCGGAACGCCCGTACGTGAGAAAGCTGGATCGTGGCGAAGTCCTCCGACTCCTCGGCCTTCACCACGCTGCTGGTCAGGAAGTTCATGCCGTGCTCGGCGGCCCAGCGGGCGGAGCGCAGACTGCCGCCGCCGTACCACAGGCGGGACGCGAGACCCGGCGAGTGGGGCTGGACCCGGTCGGAGAACTCCTCGAAGCCCTCGCTGCCCCGGAAACCGGTGACGGGCTCCCCGCGTACGCAGGCAAGCAGACGCTCGACCCGCGCATAGCTGAAGTCCTCCGCCGAGGCCGTGTCCGGATAGAGCGCGTCCTTGACGCGCTCGTAGTGCATCGGCGGGCCGACGCTGATGCCGGGGTGGAGGCGGCCGCCGGAGAGGAGGTCGACCGTGGCCAGGTCCTCGGCGAGGCGCAGCGGGTTCTCCCAGCCGAGCGGGATCACCGCGGTGCCCAGCTCGATCCGGGAGGTCCGCTGCGTGGCTGCGGCGAGCACCGCGACCGGCGACGAGATGCCGAACTGCAGGTGGCGGTGCCGCAGCCAGGCGCTGTCGAAGCCGAGGCGCTCCCCCAGCTCGATGATCTCCAGCGTGGATTCGTGGCCCCGGCGCGGGTCCGCCTCGTCGAACAGTCCGATGGTGAGAAAACCCAGCCTGCGCAGCATGATCACAATCCTAGTCCGGCCATAGGAGTTACGGCTCCTCGGGCTCCGGCGGGATCGGCGCGGCCGGGACGGTCGGCGCGGCGGTGGGCAGGACCAGCAGACGGGTCACCGTGGTCCGGTGCGAGCGACGGCCCTCGCACGGCATCTCCTGCGGGGATCCCGGGCGCAGCGTCCCGTCCGGCTGGTTGGTGTATTCCAGATCGGTCGTCAGCTCGATCCCGGTGGGGGCGTCCGCGGTCGCGGTGACCTTGAACCCCATGTAGTCCACGTCGCGCTGGGCCAGGTTGCCGCTGCGCAGGAAGGACGCGTAGGTGCCGGTGTTCTCCGGATACGTGACGGTCACGCCGGGCGCGCTGAAGGTGACCCGCACGTCACAGACGTCGGTGAGCGTGGTCCACCAGGTCTTCACCCACTCCGCGTTTCCCGAGGTCACGGCCGGGACCACGTACTTGTCGACGGGTTGCGGCCCGCGCGTGCCACCAGCCTGGGCGGGCGCGGCCGGCAGCGCCGCCAGGATCACACCGGCCAGCGTCACGGTCCGGAGGAAACCCATGATTCACACCCTTTCTGGTACGCCGTAAGGACACTCACGACGCTAGATCCGCGGTCACGGGCGCATCGACGGCCCGCGGCGGGCTCACTCTGACGGGTGTCGTCGCGCGCTGCCGCTGGGCCAGCGCCACGCAGCCGAGCACCAGTACCGCCGCCCCCGCCGCCGTCGCCGTCACCCGCTCGCCGAGCAGCAGCGCCGACCAGAGCAGGGTGAGCAGCGGCTGGGCGAGCTGCAGCTGGCCGACCCGGGCGATACCACCGCGGGCGAGCCCGGCGTACCAGGCGAAGAAGCCGAGGAACATCGAGACCACGGTCAGGTAGCCGAACCCGAGCCACGCGCCCGGACCGGCGTGCGGCGGCTCGCGGAGCGCCGCGATCACGGTGATCACCGTGGTGGCCGGGAACGCCAGGATCAGTGCCCAGCAGATGGTCTCCGCGCTGCCCAGCGAGCGGGCCAGTACCGCCCCTTCGGCGTACCCGAGACCGCAGAGCACCACCGCGACCAGGAAGAAGACGTCCGCCACGCTGTTGGTGGGCCCGCCGGTGAACACCAGGACCGTGACGGCCCCGGCCGCGGCGGCGATCCAGAAGAGCCGGGTGGGCCGCTCGTGGGCCCGCAGCACCGCGAAGACCGCCGTTATCCCGGGGAGTAACGCGATCACCACGGCGCCGTGCGCGGCCGGTGACACGGTCAGCGCCAGCGAGGTGAAGAGCGGAAAGCCGACCACCACCCCGGCGGCGACCACCGCCAGGCTCCGCCACTGCGCCCGGGTGGGCCGGGCCGCCCGGCGGAACCACAGGTAGACGGCGGCGAGCAGGCCCGCGCCGACGGCCCGCCCGAAGGCGACGAACCAGGGGTCCAGGTCGGCCACGGCGACCCGGGTGGCCGGCAGCGACATACTGAACGCGAGCACTCCCAGCGCGCCGAGGGCGATACCCGTTACTCGATCAGACCGGAAAGCGTTACTCTTGCCTCTCATGAATGACGATAACGCGATGCAGCGTGTTATCCAAGATCTTCGGGCGGCGGCGGCCGGCGGGACCGGCACCCGGCTGCCCTCGGTGCGCCAGCTGACCGCCCGGCACCACGTGGCCCCGGCGACCGTGGCCCGGGCCACCCGCCAGCTGGTCGCCGAGGGCCTGATCGAGGCGGTCCCGGGTCGCGGGCTCTTCGCCACCGCCCCGGGCGCCGGGCCGTCCGCCGGACCGGGCGCCGGGCCACCGGACCACTCCTGGCAGACCGTCACGCTCGGCGCCCGCCCCGAGGGCGAGGACGCGATGCAGGCCCTGCTCGCGGTCCCGCCGCCCGGGGCGATCGCGCTCTCCGGCGGTTACCTCGACCCGGCCCTGCAGCCCACCACCGCGCTCGGGGCCGCTCTGGGCCGCGCCGCCCGGCAGCCCGCCGCCTGGGACCGGGGCCCGGCCGCCGGGAACGCCGACCTGCGCGCCTGGTTCGCCCGGGACACCGGTGCCGGACTGCACGCCGACGACGTGGTGATCTGCCCGGGCGGGCAGGCCGCGCTGACCACCGCGATCCGCGCGCTCACCGCTCCCGGCGATCCGGTGCTCGTCGAGTCACCCACCTACCTGGGCGCGCTCGCCGTCGCCCGGTCCGCCGGCCGCCGGGTGATCCCGGTGCCCGCCGACGCGGACGGCGTCCGCCCCGACCTGCTCGCCGCCGCCCTGGACCGGACCGGTGCCCGGCTCCTCTACTGCCAGCCGCGGTACGCGAACCCGCACGGCGCCACCCTCGCCGCCGGGCGCCGGCCCGCCGTGCTCGCCGCGATCCGGAGCGCCGGCGCCTTCCTGCTGGAGGACGACTACGCCCGTGACCTGGGCATCGACGGCGAGCCCGCGCCACCGCTGATCGCCGCCGACCCGTCCGGCCACGTGGTGCACCTGCGCTCGCTGACCAAGGCGATAGCCCCGGGCCTGCGGGTCGCCGCGCTGATCGCCCGCGGTCCGGCCGCCCAGAGGCTGCGCGCGGCCCGGCTGCTGGACGACTTCTTCGTGGCCGGCCCGCTCCAGCAGGCCGCCCTGGAGTTCGTGACCTCACCCGCCTGGCCCCGTCACCGCCGTACGCTGCGCAACGCCCTCCGCGAACGCCGGGACGCGCTGCTCACCGCCCTGCGGCGGCATCTTCCCGGCCTGGTCCCGGCGAGCGTGCCCGGCGGCGGCTTTCATCTCTGGGTACGTCTCCCCGACGGCACGGACGAGTCCCGGGTGGTGACCGCCGCGGCCGCCGAGCAGGTGGTGGTCTTCCCCGGCCACCCATGGCACGGCGCCGAACCGCCGGGCGCCTTCCTGCGCCTGACCTACGCCGCGGCGCCGGCCGACCGGCTCGACGAGGGCGTACGCCGGCTGGCACGTGCCGTCACCCGGTCGAGCTGACTTGTTCCCCGGCAACTAGCGTAGCGCCTATAGTCGGACGCATGACGACCCCGATCGATGTCATGGGCCCCTACGAGATCCGCGCCCGGCTCGGCCACATCAGCCGGCAGCGGACCACCGCGATCATCCACCGTGACGACTTCCCCGCGCCCGCCGCGACACTGGCCATGGGGAGCATCTGGCACACCACCGACGTGGAGGGGTGGATCGACCGCCGCCGTCCGCGATTGAGCCGCACCCACACCGATTAAGACCCTTCCCGGGTACGGCTACCCTGGCCCCATGCCGATCGCCCCCTCCGTCGGCCCGAACCGGACCCGCGTGCTCCTCGGGGCTGCCGCCGTCCTCGTCGTGGCAGCCCTGATCGCCGCCTTCGTCCTGGTGGGCCGCCACGAGTCGCGGGAGACCGCCACGCCCGGCCGGGTCTCCCCCGCAGCCTCGGCCACCCCCTCGGCACCGGCGAGCTTCGCCGTGCACCCGCTCGAGGCCGCCGCGGCCCCCGACGGCCTGATGACCATCAAGTACGCGAAGGGCCCGAGCGGCCTGCCCGCCGACCCCGACCAGACGTCGACCGAGGCGCTGACCGAGGGCCTGCACCCGACGAAGAGCCTGGTCCTGTACGACGCACCCGGCGGCAAGCCTCGCGCGTACCTGCCCCCGAAGATCAGCGGCCTGCGCACCCTGGTCCCGATCGCGGCCCGGGAGAACGGCTGGACCGCCGTGCTGGTCCCGTCGGTGAACCGCCGGATCGGCTGGATCCCGGACGACGCCGGCTTCACCACCGAGGAGCTGCACGACCAGATCGTCGTCCGCCTCGGCAAGCACACGCTGACCTGGCTGCGCGACAGCGAGATCAAGGATTCCTGGACGGTCGGCGTCGGCACCGCGGCCACCCCGACACCGCTGGGCCGCACGTACGTGATGGGCCAGACCGGCACGAGCGGCGAGGTCTACGCGGGCCTGGACGCGCTGGTGCTCGGCTCGGTCCCGGAGGACCCGGACAGCATGGCCGAGGTCTTCCAGCTGGCCCACACGGGCATCCACGCGTGGTACCGCTCCAGCACCTTCGGCAAGAGCGCCAGCAACGGCTGCGTCCGCATGCCCAAGGCCGCCCAGAAGACCCTGCTCGCCGAGGTCCCCTCCGGCACCCCCATCACGATCCTCCCCTGACAGGCCGCTGGGGTTTGTCACAGGCCCCGGGCCAAGATCGCCGTTTTCTGCCACCGTTCCGCGAGGGATGGGGGTTTCCCCCGGCCGGGGCGGGCCCCGCATGGCCGGGCTCGATCGACATTTCATGATCAACTGCGGGGATGATCTTGGTGGCTGGCGCTCAGGGGTGTGTCGACGGACTGGAGTGACCCGTGAGCGCCAGCTTTCCCGGCGCGGCTGGCGTTCACGGGTCACTCGGAGGGCCCGAGACACCCATACGGCCCAGCCAAGCGGTCCCAGCTGGCGGTCTGGGGTGTCTCGCAGCGCCTGAGATACCCCTGACCACCAGCCCGGAAGATCCACTTCCCGCCGAACGCCGATGCATCACGGTTGATGCATCAGCCGTGATGCATCGTGGCTGATGCATCACGGCCGATGCATCGCGGGTGATGCATCACGGTTGATGCATCGTCGAGCAGCGCTCACGTGGTCTGGTCTCGTCGCTGGTCGCTGGCCTGCTGCGTACCGGAGGCGGCAGGCGGGGTGGAGACCGGGGAGGGTGGGCCGAGGCCGACGGGTCAGGAGAGCATGACCGTTTCGGCGGCGTCGGCGTTGTCGGTGCGGAGGGCGTCGAAGAGCTTCTTGGCCTTCGCGGTGTCCGGGAGCACCACGCTCTGGTCGCCCTTCATCGCCGTACCCGAGCTCGGACTGGTGTACATCGCCAGGTCGCCGCCGCGCAGGCCGCGCAGGTCGGTGGCGGTCCCCAGCAGGTTCAGGGTGTCGTCGACCTTGACCGCGCCGGCCGTGGCGCGGATGAACTTGTTCAGTTTGGTCGGGCTGGAGAGTGTGCCGCTGGACGCCGCCTTGTTCAGGACCGCCTTGATCACGTCCTGCTGGTGCTGGATGCGGGCGAAGTCGCCGTCGGCGAACGCGTACCGCTCGCGGGCGTAGTCGAGCGCCTTGTCGCCGTCCATGGTCTGGGTGCCGGCCTTGAACTGGCGTACGCCGCCCGGGGCCAGCGAGTGCGTCGAGACGAACGGCTGGTCGACGGTGATCTCGACGCCGCCGAGAGCGTCGATGATCTCCTTGAAGCCGGAGAAGTCGACCATCACCACGTGGTCGATCCGGATGCCGGTGTAGTCCTCGACGGTCTGTACGGTCAGCGGCACGCCGCCCCACGCGTACGCCGCATTGATCTTGGCGTTGGTGTCGCCGTGCTTGCCGTCCGCGGACTTCGGGACGTGTACCCAGGTGTCGCGGGGGATGGAGACCATCTGCGCGGCCTTCTTGTCGCCGGAGACGTGCAGCACGATGATCGTGTCGCTCCGGGAGCCGCTGGTGTTCTCCGGGTTGCGCGTGTCCGAGCCGAGGACCAGGAAGTTCATCGCGTCGCCGGCCGAGGCGTCCTTGGTCGGGCGGTCCGCCTCGGGCACGTTGTCGAACGCGTCGACCCGGTCGACGTCGCCGGAGACCGACCGGTAGTAGATCCCGGCGGCGATCGCCACGCCGGCGCCGAGCACGACCGGGATCAGCACCAGGACGACGAGCAGCCTTACCCAGAGAGGCCGGCGCCGCTTCGGAGCCTCGGCAGAGGCGGGTGCGACCGGGTCACCGGCGAAGGGCACGACCGAGTCGCCGGCGAGCGGCGTGGCCGAGTCGCCGACGGATTCGCCGAGGTCGGCAGCGTGGTCGAGCGGAGCACCGGGGTCTGGCATGGCGATGATCGTACTGACGCGGGCAACGGGGCCGATGTGCCCAATCGGCCGCATCGAACGGCGGTCCGCGGGCCCCGACCGACGGAACAGGTCGGCCCGTTCGGGCGAGATGCGACCGGCCGCGAGATGCGAGACTGCGCGGGCCGGGCCACCTGCGAACGGGCGACCTGTGAACGGGCGGTCTGCGAACGGGCGACCGGCGAGCGGTCGGCCTCCGGACGGCCGGCCTGCGGGATCCGGGCCAGCTCCAGGCGCACCTCGTCGAGCAGGTCGGCGAGGGAGAGGCCGAGCGCGCGGCAGATCGCGGCGAGGATCTCCGACGAGACCTCCTTGGTGCCGCGCTCCACCTCGGACAGGTAGGGCAGCGAGACCCCGGCCGCGGCGGCCACGTCCCGCAGGGTCCGGCCCTGGCGCAGGCGCACCCGCCGCAGAACCGACCCGATCATCCGGCGCAACAGCGGCATGGTCCCGCCACCTCCCCACAGCTGGTGTGAGACAGAGCCTACTGGGCGTGGTCGAGGAACAGTGCTACGGTGGGCTCAACCCGGAAGCCGGTGGCATCCATCGCCCGGGATCCCCACAACGCCGTTCAGGCGAGTGAACGCACGGCAGGCCCAGCGCCGCCATCCACACCACGCCGCGAGCAGCCGCGCATCTCCGGACACCGCAGCGCGCCGCGAGCACGAGCATCGCGAAAGGCAGTCCCATCATGACGGTCACCCGTACCCAAACCCGTACCCAAAAAAGCCCTGAAATCACTGCAAACCAGGAGGAGACCCACGGCGTAGACGCGCTCCTCGACATCGTCGACGACCGTGGCTGGCTGCGTGCCGACGGCTACCTGCCCGGCCGCGCCGACATCCCGGTCTCGATCGCCGAGATCCGCCGCCACGACCTGCGGCGCGGCGACCGGGTGACCGGATTCGCCCGGGTCACCCGGCCGGGTAGGCCCGCCCAGCTGCAGGTCACCGCGGTCAACGGCCGCCGGCCCGGACCGCGGCCCGACTTCTACCGGCTCACCGCGCTGCACCCGCAGGAACGCCTGCGGCTGGAGACCGGTTCCGATCAGCTGCTGACCCGGCTCATCGACCTGGCCATGCCGATCGGCAAGGGGCAGCGCGCGCTGATCGCGGCACCGCCCAAGGCCGGCAAGACCACGGTGTTGCAGCAGGTGGCGAACGCGATCGCACACAACGCCCCGGAGTGCCACCTGATCATGGTGCTCGTCGACGAACGGCCCGAAGAGGTCACCGACATGCAGCGCACGGTCAAGGCGGAGATCGCGGCGGCCACTTTCGATCGTCCGCCGCAGGAGCACACCGCGGTCGCCGAGCTGGCGATCGAGCGCGCCAAGCGCCTGGCCGAACAGGGCGAGGACGTGGTGGTGCTGCTCGACTCGCTGACCCGTCTCGGTCGCGCCTACAACCTGATCGCGCCGGCCGGTAAGGGGCGCACGCTGAGCGGCGGCCTGGACAGCACCGCGCTGTACCCGCCGAAGCGCCTGCTCGGCGCCGCGCGCGCCATCGAGGGCGGCGGCTCGCTGACGATCATCGCGACCGCCCTGGTGGAGAACGGCTCCGCGCTCGACACGCTGATCTTCGAGGAGCTCAAGGGCACCGGCAACGCCGAGCTCAAACTCGACCGCTTGCTCGCCGAGGCCCGGATCTTCCCGGCCGTCGACCTCACCGCCACCGGCACCCGCCACGACGAGCTCCTGCTCAGCCCCTCCGAGCGGGTGGTCGCGGCCGCGCTGCGCCGCGCGTTCGCCGGTCACGACAAGCGCGAGGTCATGACGCAGCTGCTGAGGCAGCTGCGGACCACCTCCAGCAACGCCGACCTGCTGCGCCGCTTCTGACCGTACGCCGTCCGCAGCGCGACGAGCACACGCCGTCCGCCATACGCGAAGCGCACGCTGTCCGCGGCGCGAAACAGGCCTACGCCGTTCGCGGCGCGTCGTCCCCGACCGTGTGACCTGCCGGTCCCCACTTCGATGACGGTCGTTCACCAACGCCCACTAGACGTGAGTATGCTGTGCCCAATTGCCCGGCGCGGATCCACAGAGGACTCGTGATCCGCACGAACACAAGGATGTGGCGTGGCGGAAGACGTCCCCAAGGTGGACACGAACATTCCCCAGACCGCCCGGATCTGGAACTACCTGCTCGGCGGCAAGGACAACTTCGAGGTCGACCGTCAGGTCGGCGACCAGATCGTGCAATCACTACCGCAGTTCGCCGAGCACGCCCGGCTCAGCCGGAAGTACCTCGCTCGCGCGGTGCGTCACCTGGCCGGCCCGGCCGGGATAACCCAGTTCCTGGACATCGGCACCGGCCTGCCCACCGCGGACAACACCCACGAGGTCGCGCAGCAGACCAACCCGGCCGCCAAGATCGTGTACGTCGACAACGATCCGCTCGTGCTGGCGTACGCCGAGGCGCTGCTGACCAGCACGCCCGAGGGGAAGACGGCGTATGTCAGCGCCGACCTCTACGACCCGGAGGCGATCCTCAAGCAGGCCGCCGACACGCTGGACCTGAGTAGGCCGGTCGCGCTGATGCTGATGGGCATCCTCGGTCACGTGGAGAGCGACGAGGAGGCCAAGCGGATCATCGACACGATCCTGGCCGCCCTGCCGTCCGGCAGCTACTTCGCGATGTACGACGGCAGCGACACCGACGCCGAGGTGCGCGAGGCCACCCGGATCTGGAACATCTCGGCGAACCCGAAGTACCACCTGCGCAGCCCCGAGCGGATCGCGGCTCTCTTCGACGGGCTGGAGATCATCGAGCCCGGTGTCGTATCGGTGACCCGGTGGAAGCCGGACGCCACGGCGGCGGACGCTCCGGAGATATCTCAGTACTGCGCGGTCGGCCGCAAGCCCTGACGCTGCGGCCTTGCCCTGGGGGGAAAGGAAGCATGGGCGAGGAACAGGACAGCGGGGGCTCCACAGTACGGCGATTGCAGGTGGGCATGCAGCTGCGTGCCCTCCGGCAGCGCAAGGGACTCTCCCGCGACCAGGCCGGATGGCAGATCCGGGCATCCGAGTCCAAGATCAGCCGGATGGAACTGGGCCGGGTCAGTTTCAAGGAACGCGACGTCGTCGACCTACTGGCGCTGTACGGCGTCGACGACCCGGCCGAACAGCAACGACTACTCACCCTCACCCGGGAGGCGAACGCACCCAGCTGGTGGCAGGAGTACGCGGACGTCCTCGACACGTGGTTCCAGAACTATCTCGATCTGGAACAGGCGGCCGAGCTCATCCGCACGTACGAGGTGCAGTTCGTGCCGGGGCTGCTGCAGACGGACGCCTACGCCCGGGCGGTCATCCGCCTGGGCCACGAGAACGCGTCGGCCGAGGAGATCGACCGCCGGGCACGGCTGCGGATGACCCGCAAGCAGGTGCTCGACCGGCCGGTCGCTCCCCGGGTCTGGGCGGTGCTCGACGAGGCCGTGCTGCGCCGCCCGATCGGCGGTACGGCGGTCCTGCGCGAGCAGGTCGAGAGCCTGCTGCACATCGCCGAGTCCTCCCGGACCGTCCGTCTGCAGGTGATGCCGTTCGAGACCGGCGGCCACGCGGCGGCGGGCGGCGCCTTCTCGATCCTGCGCTTCCCGCACGCGGAACTGGCCGACGTGGTCTACATAGAGCACCTGACCAGCGCGCTCTACCTGGACAAACGCGAGGAGGTCGACCACTACGCCGCGGCGATCGGCCGCCTCTTCATCGAGGCCACGTCCCCGGACCGCACCCCGGCCGTCCTCAAGCGCATCCTGAACGACCTGCGCAACGGCTGACCCGGGTACGGGCCGCGTCACCGCCCGATCCGGCCGCGAGACCGTACCCGGTCCGGACAGCGACGCGGGTCCGGGTTCTGGCTGGTGCTCAGGGGTGTCTCACGCGAAGCGGGACACCCCTGTGGACCAGCCGGGAGAGCGAGG
>NZ_JBFAYF010000064.1:0-50191 GCF_040681165.1 Actinoplanes sp. NPDC051851
GAACTGCTCGGCCAGCCGATCGAGGTGCTGGTGCCGGACGCCGCCCGCAGCCCCCCAACCTTGCATGGTTTCGGCTTGCGCTTGCACCGTGGTACCTGCTGGCTGGGTGCATGGCCGGCCCCGCACTTCACCTCCAGCCCCGTAGTCCGGCTACCGCGCGGCGCCCACCCCAGCCCCCCACCTCACGCAGGCCAACCACCTGCCGGTTCAAGCGAATAGACCGCGCCGCCCACCCTCAAAGCTCGAAAGCCTTGAAAGCCTTGAAAGCCTTGAAAGGCTTGTAAGGCTCGAAGGCCGAAGGCTTGTAAGGCTTTGGAGGTCTCGCACGCTTAGGGTGAGAGAGCCGACCTAGCGAGTTCGGACGGTTCGGAACCCCCCGGGGTGACCGGCGCGGTCTATTCGCCTGACCCGGCAGGTGGCCGGCCTGCGCGACATGCCGCCTGGAGCACCCACCACGCGGTAGCCGGACCACGGCGCTGAAGGCGAAGTCCGACCGTGCCAGGCACCCAGCGGAGAGCAACCGATCCCCTGGCGAAAGCGAAAACCATGCAAGGTTGGGGCGGAGGGTGGGCATGCAGGGCATAAATGCCTCACCGCCCTGCATGCCCACCCTCCGCCCCAACCGTCACAGGGCGAGAAAGCCGACCGCCCCATTCCGCAGATGCCCCCACACCCCCCCGGAACGACACGACGCGAGACCACGATCGGCGACCACGAGGAGGAACGGGCGGCACGGCGTCCGGCCGCCCCCTCCCCCCGTGGTTGGATGGACGCGTGCTGGAGGCTGCCGTACCGAACCCGCCCGACGAGGACACCGTTATCGCCTTCGATCGCGTTACCGTGGTGCGCGGCGGGAATCACCTGATCAACAGCCTGTCGTGGCAGGTCGAGCTGGATGAGCGCTGGGTGGTGCTGGGCCCGAACGGGGCCGGCAAGACCACGCTGCTCAACCTTGCCACCGGGCAGCTGCATCCGACCCGGGGCACGGCGTACGTGCTGGCCGAGCGGCTGGGGCGGACCGACCTGAACGAGTTGCGTACCCGGGTGGGGCTCACCACGGGACGCCTCGCCGACCGGATCCCGCCGGACGAGAAGGTGCTCGACGTGGTCGTCACCGCGGCCTGGTCGGTGGTCGGCCGGTGGCGGGAGACGTACGACCCGCAGGACGTGGCGCGGGCCCGGGAGCTTCTCACCCAGCTGGGCATGGGCGCGCTGGCGGACCGCGAGTTCGGCACCCTGTCCGAGGGGGAGCGCAAGCGTACGCAGATCGCCCGGGCGCTGATGACCGACCCCGAGCTGATGCTGCTGGACGAGCCGACCGCCGGTCTCGACCTGGGTGGCCGGGAGACGCTGATCCAGCACCTGACCGAGCTGGCCCTGGACCCGGACGCGCCGGCCATGGTGATGGTCACCCACCACGTGGAGGAGATCCCGCCGGGCTTCACGCACGGGCTGCTGCTGCGCGAGGGCACCGTGGTCGCCTCCGGTCTGCTGGGCGAGGTGCTGACCGCGGAGAATCTGACGAAGACGTTCGGGCTGCCGCTGGTCGTGGACCGGATCGGCGACCGGTACACGGCCCGGGCCGGCTGAGGTGACGACCCGTGTCGTCGTGGTGGGCAGCGCCAACATGGACCTGGTCGGGCTCGCCGAGCGGCTGCCCCGGCCGGGGGAGACGGTGCTCGGCGACGACTTCGTGATGACCGCGGGCGGCAAGGGCGCCAATCAGGCGATCGCCGCGTGCCGGGCGGGTGGCGCGACGACGTTCCTCGGCGCGATCGGGTCGGACGCGTTCGGGGTCACCCTGAGCGCCCGGCTCACGGCCGCGGGCGTGGACACGTCACACCTGCGTACCGCGTACGGCGCGTCCGGTGTCGCCGTGATCATGGTGGACCGGGCCGGGGAGAACTCGATCCTGGTCAGCCCCGGCGCGAACCAGACGTTCCTGGATCTGGGCGAGGCCGAGCGGGCCGCCGTGGCCGGCGCCGACGTGCTGCTCTGCCAGCAGGAGATCCCGCTGTCCACGGTGGCCGCCGCGCTGACCGCCGGTCGTGCGGCCGGCACCCGGACGATCCTGAACGCGGCGCCCGCCCGGGATCTGCCGGCCGGCCTGCTCGACCGGGTGGATCTGCTGGTGGTGAACGAGACGGAGGCGCGGGCCATCACCGGCCGCGCCGAGCCGGAGGTCGCCGCGCTGCTGGAGCTGGTGCCGCGGGTGGTGCTCACGCTCGGCGGCGCCGGTTCCCGGTACGCGGACCGCGACGGCCGCGACGTTCGGGTGCCCGCCTTCGCGGTGGAGGTCGCGGACACCACCGCGGCGGGGGACGCCTTCACCGGCGCGCTCGCGGTGGCCTGGGGCGAGGGGCGCGATCTGGTCGACGCCGTCCGGTGGGCGAACGCCGCCGGGGCCGCGTGCGTCCGCCGGATCGGCGCCAGCAACGCCCTGCCGGAGCGAGCGGAGATCGACGCCCTCTATCAGGGCTGAGGCCGTGGGCCGAGGGGCCGGGCTGAAGCCGTGGGCAGAAACGGTCAGGGCTGACGGGCCTGAACGAGGAAGCGGGTGACCTCTGCCCGTAGCACCTCGGCCAGCTCGGTCAGGCCGCTCTCCTCGGTGTTCTCGCCGCCCTCGACCGCGGTCGCGATTCCGTCGATCAGGCCGCTCATCTCGCGGATGCTCTCGGTGACCGAGCGGAGCACCCGGACCGCGTCGGCCGAGGCCTGCTGGACCGCGTCGACCTGGTCCATGATCTCGCCGCTGGACTCGCCGGTCTCGTTCGCGAGCGTCTTGACCTCGTTGGCGACCACGCTGAAGCCGCGACCGGCGGTGCCCGCGCGGGCCGCCTCGATCGAGGCGTTGAGCGAGAGCAGCTGGGTCTGCATCGCCACCCGGTTGATCAGGTCGACCGCGTGCCGGATCTGGCCGGAGGAGCGGCGCAGCTCGGTCACCGTCTCCAGGCCCTGCTCGGCGTCGCCGACCGCGCGCCGGGCGAAGTCGGACAGCCCGTTCGCGGAGCGGCCCATCTCGCCGGCCGCCGAGGCGATCCGGGTGGAGAGCGCGAGGACGGCCGTCTCCAACTCGTCGGCGAGCCGGACCCGGGCGGTGGCGGCCTCGGCGATCTCCCCGGCCTTGCCGCTCATCGCGTCCATCGAGTCGCTGATCTGCACGGCGGCCCGCCGGTACGCCCCACCCATCCCGGCCACCAGGAAGCGCCGGTGGAACGCGCCGCTCGCGCCCGCCGCCGAGGCCGCGCCCGCCTCCCGGACGAACGCGTCGGTCCGGTCCAGCAGCTCGTTGATCGCGAGCCGGGCCTCGCCGGCCGCCTCGGACTCGCCGAGCGGCGGTACCCGGGACTCCAGGTCGCCGGAGGCGGCGCGGCGGCACACCTCGGCGATCTCGAAGAGAGCCTCCTCCGGCTCCGGGGCGGTCATCCCCGGCCGCCGGCGAGGTCCCAGACCAGTTCGTCGTAGGTCCGCCCGCGTTCGGCCAGGACCTGGTCCAGGGCCGCTGTCCCGGCGACGACGGCGTCCTGCGGGCGGTCGTGGCGGCGTTCGGCGGCGCGCAGCACGCCGTAGAGCTCGTCGGCGGCGGCGACCGCTGGGCGCGACGGCACCCGCCGGTTCGAGTGGTATCCGATCACCCGGCCACCGGTGTCGAACGAGGGTGTGACGTGCGCGAAGACCCAGTAGTGCGCGCCGTCGGAGGCCAGGTTGACGACGTACGCGAAGATCTCCTGCTGTTCCTTGAGGGTGTCCCAGAGGAGTTTGAAGACGGCCCGGGGCATGTCCGGATGCCGGATCAGGTTGTGCGGCTGGCCGACGGCGTCCTCCTCGTCGAGCGCGGAGATCCGCAGGAAGATGTCGTTCGCGTAGGTGATCACCCCGCGCGGATCGGTCTTGGTCACGATCAGCTCGTTGTCGCTGAACGTGCGCTCCTTGCCCGTAGGGCGAACGCGAGTGGATTTCATAGTGCTTCCGATATTGCCGGAAAAAGTAGGTTTAGGACTTGCGAATCGTGGTGACGAATCGCGAAACCTCGGCGCGTAGCACCTCCGCCAGCTGGGACAACCCGCCGTCCTGTGCGTGGTGCGGCCCGCCGTCCACCGCGATCGCGATCCCCTCGACGAGGTCGCTCATCTCGCGGATCCGGTTGGTCACCGCCTCCAGGACGCCGATCGAGTCGGCGGCGGCCGCCTGCACCGCGTCCACCTGGCTCATGATCTCCTCGCTGGAGGTGCTGGTCTCGTTCGCCAGGCTCTTCACCTCGTTGGCGACCACGCCGAAGCCGCTGCCCGCCGAACCGGCCCGGGCCGCCTCGATGGTGGCGTTCAGCGCGAGCAGCCGGGTCTGCGCCGCCACCTTGTTGATCAGGTCGACGGCGTGCCGGATCTGGTCCGAGGAGGCGCGCAGCGAGGCGACGGTGCCCATGCCGCGCTCGGCGTCGGTGACCGCGTCGCGGGCGAAGTCG
Organism: Actinoplanes sp. NPDC051851; assembly: GCF_040681165.1. Taxonomy (NCBI): domain Bacteria; kingdom Bacillati; phylum Actinomycetota; class Actinomycetes; order Micromonosporales; family Micromonosporaceae; genus Actinoplanes; species Actinoplanes sp. NPDC051851. The sequence continues at coordinate 4,463 of NZ_JBFAYF010000064.1, forward strand.
GCCAGCCCGTTCGCGGACGCGCCCATCTCGGTGGCGGCGGTGGCCACCTGTTCGGAAACGGTCAGCACCGCCGACTCCAGTTCGTCGGCGAGGGCCTGGCGCTCGCGGGCCGCTTCGGCGAACTGCGCGGCGGTCCGGCTCATCACCTGGTTGGAGTGGGTGATCTGCTGGGCCGCCGACCGGTAGATCCCGTTCAGGCCCTGGGCCAGGAAGCGGCGGTGGAACCGGCCCTCGGCGGCCGCGGACGAGGCGGCGCCGGACTCCCGGACGAACGCGTCCACCTGGTCCAGCAGGCCGTTCACCGCGGCGCGCAGCCCGGTGGCCAGGTCGGGCTCGCCGGGCGCGGGACTGCCCAGCCGCGGCACCCGGGCCTCCAGGTCGCCGTGGCGGGCCCGGTCGCAGACCTCGGTGACGACGCGTATCGCCTGGTCCAGGGTCTCGACCTCGGTGACGCCGGGCTTCGTTGCTCGCATGATGGTCTGATCGTGCCGAACGACGGGGCCCCGACGCGGCGAATCGTGGGATTGGTCGGCTCTTGACGGCCGTACCCCGGGGAACGCCCTTATCGCCGGATCCTGAGTGCCCAGGCGATCAGGGGTGCCTGCAGGGGCAGACGGCCGTAGGCGATCGCGCGCTGGGCGGGCGGCGCGTGCCGCCAGTCGATCGCCATTTTGACGTTCGCCGGGAAGACCGCGGCGAAGAGCGCGGCCGCCGCGAGCCCACCGGCCCGGCGGGTCCGCGGGTGCGCGATCGCGGCCGCCACCGCGATCTCGGCGACCCCGCTCAGGTACGTCCACGTGCGCGGCGACCCGGGCAGGGACCGCGGCACGATCCCGTCGAAGGGCTTGGGCGCCACGAAGTGCAGCACCCCGGTGGTGGCCAGCAGCCCGGCGAGTCCGGCGGCGTCCCGCCTCACCGGCGGACCGCCGGCTCGAGAGCCCGCTGCAGGGCACGGTAGACGCGCCCGAATCGCTGTGCGTTGTCCGTACGCAAGAGCAGAACCTCCCCGTCCGGCACCCGTCCCCAGATCTCCAGGCTGCGGGTGCCCCTGTCATAGCTGCGGTCGACCCGTTCCAGGAGCAGGTCGGCCACCGGCACGACCGCGAGCCCGGCCAGGACGCCGCCGATCGCCACCGAGATCGTGGTGGTGACCGCGGCCTCCATCATCAGCGCGAACCCGACCGCGAGCGCGGCCACCAGCAGCGGTGTCAGGATCGCCATCCCGAGCGCGCCGCGCCGGGCGATCGCACCCCACGAGCGCCGCCCCCGGGTGTGCCAGACCTGGATCAGGTCGCGATGACGGAACTCGCGGCCGTTCATGTGTACGCCGGACGACGTGATCAGCACGTCCGGATCCCGGTAGTACGTGGTCATCTCTCCTCCCCAGGGGACCCAATCTAACCGGTACCCGTCGTAGGCTGGCGGGCAAACGGAGGAGGCGGCGTGGGGGAGTTCGTACGGCTGGAGACCGCGGACGGGATCGGCGTCATCCGCCTCGAGCGGCCACCGATGAACGCGCTCAACACCCAGGTCCAGGAGGAGTTGCGGGCCGCGGCGGCCGAGGCGGCCGGCAGTGCCGAGGTCCGCGCCGTGATCGTCTGGGGCGGGGAGAAGGTGTTCGCCGCGGGCGCCGACATCACCGAGTTCACCACGGTGACGTACCAGGACATGGTGGGCCGGGCGGCCGCCCTCTCCGGCGCGTTCGACGCGGTCGCGCGCATCCCCAAGCCGGTGGTGGCCGCGATCACCGGCTGGGCCCTCGGCGGCGGGTGTGAACTCGCTCTCGCCTGCGACTGGCGGGTGGTGGCCGAGGACGCCAGACTCGGACAGCCGGAGATCAAGCTGGGCATCATCCCCGGCGCCGGCGGCACCCAGCGCCTGGCCCGGCTGATCGGCCCGGCCAAGGCCAAAGATCTGATCTTCTCCGGACGGATGGTCGACGCCGAGGAGGCCCTGCGGATCGGCCTGGCCGATCGGGTCGTCCCCGCCGACCGGGTGTACGCGACCGCCGTCGAGCTGGTGCGGCCGTACGTCACCGGGCCCGCTCTGGCGCTCCGGGCGGCCAAGCAGGCGATCGACGCGGGCCTCAGCATGGACCTGCCGGCCGGTCTCGCGCTGGAGTCGCACCTGTTCGCCGGCCTCTTCGCCACCGACGACCGGGTCGAGGGCACCACCGCGTTCGTCGAGAAGCGCAAGCCCGGCTTCACGGGAAACTAGGCCCGTCACAGGGACCCCCTAGACTGCTCACATGGCCATCGACCAGGGTGATCCGAAGCGGTACGCCCTCGGCATCGACTTCGGCACCTCGAACACCGTCGCCACCGCGCGATGGCCGGACGGGCGGGCCCGGCCGATCCTGGTCGACGGCTCGCCGCTGCTGCCGTCCGCGGTCTACGCCGAGGCCGAGGGGACGCTGCTGGTCGGGCGGGACGCCGTGCACAGCGCGCGGCTCGACCCGGCCCGCTTCGAGCCGAACCCGAAACGCCGTGTCGACGACGGCCTGGTGCTGCTCGGCGAGCGCGAGTTCGAGGTCATCGAGCTGATCACCGCGGTGCTGGCCCGGGTCGCCGAGGAGTGGCACCGGGCCGTCGGGCCGCACCGCCCGGAGACCACCCTGACCTGCCCGGCCACCTGGGGCGCGACCCGCCGCACGCTGCTGGCCGAGGCGGCCGCGCGGGCCGGTCTCGCCGGTGCCCGCCTGGTCGCCGAGCCGGTCGCCGCCGCCACCTACTTCGCCGAGGTGCTCGGCCGTGACGTGCCGATCGGCTCGGTCGTCATGGTGCACGACTTCGGTGCCGGCACCTTCGACGCCAGCCTCGTCTCGCGTACGGCCACCGGCTTCGAGGTGCTCGCCGTCGACGGGCGCGACGACCTGGGCGGCCTCGACGTGGACGCGGCGATCGTCGAGCACCTGCGGACGGACGCCTGGCAGTCGCTGCTCGAACCGGGCACGGTCGAGGAGCGGCGGGCGCGGCGGCAGCTCTGGGACGACGTACGGATCGCCAAGGAGCGCCTCTCCCGGGCCCAGTCCGCCGACTTCGTGGTCCCGATGCTCGACACCGAGGTCCACCTGACCCGGGACGAGCTGGAACAGGTCGCCCGCCCGGTGCTGGAGCAGACCGTACGGATCACCAAGCACCTGCTCGACGTCGCCAGGCTGCCGGAGGGCCGGCTGGCCGGGGTCTTCCTGGTCGGCGGGGCGAGCCGGATCCCGCTGGTCGCTACGCTGCTGCACCGCGAGTTGGGCGACGCGCCGGTCGCCATCGAGCAGCCGGAGCTGGTGGTCGCGGAGGGCAGCGTCCTGGCCGGTACGGCGGCGCTCTCCAGCGAGCCGGCGGCGTCGGTGCCGACCTCCGAGATGCGCCTGCCCTCCCGCGACCTGCCACCCGTCTCCCCGGCCGGCCCGAACCCGGTTTCGCCCGCGTGGCCGGGGCCCGCCGGTGCCTCCACCGCCTCCGCGCTGCCCGCTGCTCCGGTCTCTTCCACCTCCACCGGTTCTGCGGCGGCGATGGCATCCGCCGCGTCGCCGGAGCCCGTGGGTGGTGCTCCCGTGGGTGGTGCGACGGTGGTCGTGCCCGCGGTCTCCGTGCCCGAGGTCCCCACCCCGGAGGCCGTTGCTCCCGCGGGTGGTGCGACGGTCGTCGTGCCCGCGCTCGCCGCCTCGCCGTCGCCGGCGACGTCCGCCGTCATCTCGGTACCGGCCGTGCGGCAGGGTACGGACGGGGAGCCGTCGATCGCACCGGCGACGTCGGCCGTCATCCCGGTTCCGGCGCCGCGCAAGGCACCGGGCACGCAGACCTCCGTGCCGCGCAAGGCGCCGGGCTCGCAGACCTCCGTGCCGCGCAAGGCGCCGGGCTCGCAGACCTCCGTGCCGTCGCCGGGCGTACCCGGGGAGGAGGCGCCGGACGCCGGTACGCCGTTGCCGCGCCGTGCTCCGGGCTCCGCCGTGGCGGGTCCCACCCCGGGACCCGAGGAGCCGGGGGCGTATCCGGTGCTGGAGCCCTATCGGGGACCCGGGCACCGGATGGTGCCCGAGGCGTACCGGGCGCCGGGGGAGTCCGGGCCCGACCCGAACGCGGAGACCGAACCGCGGAGGCGACCCGATCTCGGCGGGATCGACGGGGATGCCGAGACGCAGCCCCGGAAACGGCCCGACCTCAGCGGCGCGGTCGGCGCGGACCCGTCGACCGACTCGCGACATCACTCCGGCCCGGCGGCGGGTTCACGGGAGAACTCCGGCCCGGCGGGTTCGCGGGAGCACTCCGCTCCGGCGGGTTCACGGGAGAACTCCGGCCCGGCGGCCGGCTCGCGGGAGCACCCCGAGTCGCTTCCGCCGCACCTGCGCCCGCCGGTCGACCCGTGGCCGAACGCCCAGCCGCTGACCTGGCAGCCGGACCCGGACGCTACCGTCGCCACCAGCCCGCCCCGGTACGAGGGCAGCAGCCCGTCCGGCCTGTCGAAACCGGACAACCGCCCACCGATCGTGCCGCGGCAGCCGCCCGGTCCGGATCGTCTGCAGTCGACCGGGCAGCGGTCCGGCGCGGTGTCCGGAAACGGTCGCGTGGGTGTCCAGCCGCGGCATGAGGGGCGGGTGGGCGTACCCCAGAATCAACCCGGCCCGGCACCGGCGCGCCCGGTCTCCCCGGCGATGGGCGCGGCCCGCCCGGTGTCGCCGCCCGCCGCCCGGGCGGTGGCCTCGGCGCGCCCGCAGCCGCCGACCGGAAAAGCGGCGAAGAAGGCCGGAAAGGCCGCGGCGAAGGCGGCGGCGAGGGCCGGGAAGGCGAAGAAGCGCCGGCCCGGCCGCGTCGTGCGCGCCTTCCAATGGCTGCTCAGCGTGCTGGCAATGGTCTTCGTGCCGCTGGCGGCGCTGGTGTTCGCCTACGGCTACGCGAACGGCACCCCGCTCCAGGAGGACGTCATCGACGTCTTCCGCGACATCGCCGGCCTGCTCGGCCTCTGACCTCGCTGCTCCTCGAACGGCGGTGCCGCCGGCAGCGGGACGGGTGCCGGTGCGGGGGCGGAGGAAGGGCACGTTCGCGGGTGCCGGGGCGGCGGCGCTGCACAACGAGGCGGTCTCGGGGGTCAGGGCTGCTGTTCGTCGTCGCGGCGGAGGTCGCGTTCCCACTGGGCCAGCAGCTCGCGGTCGCGGCGGGACTGTTCGGAGTCCATCGAGCGGAGGAAGTCGGGGTCGTCGTCCGGGGAGGACGGGCGGTGGTGCGTGGAGCGGTGGGTGGCCCGGTCGACCGGGCGGCCCCAGAGGTAGTAGGCGATCGGGCCGGCCAGCGGGACGAGGACGACGATCAGCACCCAGAGCGCCCGGGGCAGGTTGCGGACGCGCTCCGCCGACAGACTGCCGATGAGGGCCAGGATGAGCAGCACGAGCTCAGCCGCGGCGAGAAGGATGAACAACCGGACCATGCTCGCAATGATGCTCCTCCCGCGCTCCTCCGGCGACGATCAGAGCATGACAACCAGTCCGGCGATGACGGCGAGGCCCGCGGTGATCAGCGCGTAGGCCTCCACCGCGACGCCGGCGGGTTTCGGGGCGGCGTCGCGCAGGGCGTGCCCGCGAGCGAAGGAGAGGCCGATCATGGCGGCCCAGCCGGCCATCGCGAGGGCCGCGATCAGCCATTGCGTGGCTCCGGCGCCGGGTTCGAAGGCGGGGCGGATCTCCAGCAGCCCGACGGCCGCGGCGGACATGCCGGTCCGGCGCCAGGCCAGGCGGGTGCGTTCCGGGGCCGCTCCGGGATCTCGTACGGGGCCGGGATCTCGCACGGGGCTCAGAAGACGCGGAAGAGCACGGCGGCCACCAGCAGCACGGCGCCGACGGCCACCACGATCGCCAGCACCGCCGGGAAACGGGACTTGGGAAGGTCGGTGCCGAGGCGCATGGCCCGCTCGGTCCGCGCCCAATGGTCGACGGCGCGGAGCGCGACCAGGCCGCCGAGCACCAGCAGGGCGACCGAGATCACCTCGCGTAGCCGGGCGATCGGCAGCGGGGGCAGGAACTGGGCGCAGGCCAGCCCGCCCGCGATCAGCGCCAGTCCGGTGCGGATCCAGGCCAGGAAGGTGCGCTCGTTGGCCAGCGAGAAGCGGTAGTCGGGCTGGCTGCCGACGGTCGTCGCTCTCGCCGGGTCGAACCACTGCAGCAGGCCACCGAACACGAGCCGATTATTGACCTAATCAGTCGAGAATGTGGCTCCAGAGACTGCGGACTTCGTCACTGACGCAGGCTTCGCGGGGTCGCCCGCACCGGCACCACGGCGATTCCGGGGCCGCTCGGCCATGGGACTGTGGCCCCGGCTCAGGTGGCGGTGGTAGAGGATGGGACACGGACGGGCTCAACCCGTCCAGCAGTGAGGCGTTTCGGCCGGACATGTCATGACACCTCCTTCAACTCACTGTAGCGATCGTGATCGTGCTATGGGTGAGGTGTGTCACTCTGGGTGCCCGGCAACAGTAAAGCTACTGGCGGGTAACCTTTGCGACATGTACCCCCGGCCGCAACATGACGGCCGGTGGCCCGGTCGATCGCAACGGTGCGTTCAATACAGGAGGGTCGTAGGAGCGCGATGAACATCGTCGTACTGGTCAAGCAGGTGCCCGACTCCGGTGCCGAGCGCACCCTGAGCGCGAGCGACAACACCGTCGAGCGGGGCTCGGCGAGCAACGTCATCAACGAGATGGACGAGTACGCCATCGAGGAGGCGTTGAAGATCAAGGAAGCGCACGGCGGTGAGGTGACCGTGCTCACGGTCGGCCCGTCCGGCGCGACCGAGTCGATCCGCAAGGCGCTCTCGATGGGCCCGGACAAGGCCGTTCACGTGCAGGACGACGCGCTGCACGGCTCGTGCGCGGTGGCCACCTCCAAGGTGCTCGCCGCCGCTCTGAGCACGCTCAACGCCGACCTGATCCTCTCCGGCGCCGAGTCGACCGACGGCCGGGTCCAGGTGATCCCGCACATGCTGGCCGAGCGGCTGGGCATCGCGGCGCTGACCGGTGCGCGCAAGCTCACCGTGGACGGTTCGCAGCTGACCATCGAGCGGCAGACCGACGAGGGCTACGAGGTGGTCACCGCCGCCACGCCGGCCATCGTCAGCGTCTGGGACACCATCAACGAGCCGCGGTACCCGTCCTTCAAGGGCATCATGGCCGCGAAGAAGAAGCCGGTGCAGGCGCTCTCCCTGGGTGACCTGGGCGTGGCGGCGGACGAGGTCGGCGCGGCCGGCGCGACCAGCCGGGTCCTGGAGTTCACGAAGCGCCCGGCGCGGACCGGTGGCGCGAAGGTCGTCGACGAGGGCAACGGCGGCGAGCAGCTCGTCGCGTACCTCACCACCGAGAAGTTCGTCTGAGCCGGGAGAGGGAAGAGAGACATGGCTGAGGTACTGGTCGTCGTCGAGGCCGGCGTCAAGAAGGTCACGCTGGAGATGCTCACCATCGCGCGTGGGCTGGGCAGCGTCTCGGCGGTGGTGTTCGGCAGCGCCGACACCGAGAAGCTCGCCGAGTACGGCGCCGAGAAGATCTACACCGCGTCCGGCGCGGACGTCGAGGACCACGGTCCCGCCCCCAAGGCGACCGCGGTGGCCGAGCTGGTGAAGAGCGTGTCGCCCGCGGCGGTGCTGCTGGCGTCCACCCAGGAGGGCAAGGAGATCGCCGGTCGCCTGGCGGTCAAGCTGGACAACGGCCTGCTGACCGACGCGGTCGACCTGGCCGCCGACGGCACCGCGACCCAGGTGGTCTTCGCGGGCTCGACGATCGTCAAGTCCCAGGTGACCAAGGGCCTGCCGATCGTCACCATCCGGCCGAACTCGACGACTCCGGTCGCCGCGCCGGCCACCCCGTCCACCGAGGCGCTGACCGTGTCGGTGAGCGACAAGGACAAGCTGGCCACCGTGGTCGAGCGGGTCGCCGAGCAGAAGGGCTCGCGCCCGGAGCTGACCGAGGCCGGCATCGTGGTCTCCGGCGGCCGCGGCGTCGGCAACGCGGACAACTTCAAGGTGGTCGAGGAGCTCGCCGACCTGCTCGGCGGCGCGGTCGGCGCGTCCCGTGCCGCGGTCGACTCCGGCTACTACCCGCACCAGTTCCAGGTCGGCCAGACCGGTAAGACGGTCTCCCCGCAGCTCTACGTCGCGCTGGGCATCTCCGGCGCGATCCAGCACCGCGCGGGCATGCAGACCTCGAAGACGATCGTCGCGGTCAACAAGGACGCGGAGGCCCCGATCTTCGAGCTGGCCGACTTCGGCGTCGTCGGCGACCTCTTCAAGGTCGTACCGCAGGCCGCCGAGGAGATCCGCAAGCGCAAGTAACACCCGTTCCTGGTCACGGCCCGGCGTTCTGCGCCGGGCCGTCTCCCTTCGGCGGGTACGCCCGAACGCCCGCTGTCCTGTCGGTGGGACGCCGAGGGGCGGCGCCGGAGAGGAGTTCTAGAGTGGGTGGGATGGCCTACCTCGATCATGCGGCGACCACGCCGATGCTGAGCGCGGCGCTGGACGCTTATGCGGCGGCGGCGCGCGAGATCGGCAATCCGTCCTCCCTGCACGCGGCCGGCCGTGGCGCGCGACGGCTGGTCGAGGAGTCACGGGAGCGGATCGCGGCGGTGATCGGGGCGCGCCCCTCCGAGGTGGTCTTCACCAGCGGCGGGACCGAGGCGGACAACCTGGCCACCAAGGGCGTCTTCTGGGCGCGGCGCGTGGCCGACCCGCGGCGGACCCGGGTGGTCGCCTCCTCGGTCGAGCACCACGCGGTGCTGGACGCGGTGGACTGGCTCGGTGCGCACGAGGGCGCCGACGTGACGTTGCTGCCGGTGGACGCCGCCGGTCGCGTCGCCCCGGAGGGCCTCGCCGAGCTGATCCGGCTGCACGGTGAGCAGATCGCCGTGGTCAGCGTGCAGTGGGCGAACAACGAGGTCGGCACGGTGCAGCCGATCGCCGAGCTGGCCGCGGTGGCGGCGGCGGCCGGCATCCCGTTCCACACCGACGCGGTGCAGGCGGCCGGGCAGGTCCCGGTCGACTTCGCGGCGAGCGGCGCCGCGGCGCTCACCCTGACCGGGCACAAGCTCGGCGGACCGGTCGGCGTCGGCGCGCTGGTGCTCGGCCGGGACGTGGCCTGCACCCCGCTGCTGCACGGCGGCGGCCAGGAGCGGGATGTGCGCTCCGGCACCCTGGACACCCCCGGAGTGGTGGCGTTCGCGGTGGCGGTCGAGGCCGCGGTCCGTACTCAGGAGGAGTCCGCGGCCCGGGTCGCCGCGCTGCGGGACCAGCTGATCGAGCGGGTCCGGGGCGCGGTCGACGACGCGATCCTCAACGGCGACCCGGAGCACCGGCTGCCGGGCAACGCGCACTTCTCCTTCCCCGGCTGCGAGGGGGACGCCCTGCTGCTGCTCCTGGATGCGCAGGGGGTCTACTGCTCGACCGGTTCGGCCTGCTCGGCCGGGGTGGCCCAGCCGAGCCACGTGCTGCTGGCGATGGGTGCCGACGACGCGCGGGCACGCTCCTCTCTGCGCTTCACGCTCGGGCACGACAGCACCGGTGCGGACATCGACGCCCTCCTGGCCGCGCTGCCCGGCGCCGTGGAGCGGGCCCGCCGGGCCGGAGCCTGGAAGACCCCCAGATAGTCTGGAACGCATGCGAGTTCTTGCGGCCATGTCCGGTGGTGTCGACTCCGCCGTTGCCGCCGCCCGTGCGAAGGATGCCGGGCACGACGTGACCGGCGTGCACCTGGCGCTGGCGCGTAATCCCCAGACCTACCGGACCGGCGCGCGGGGCTGCTGCACGCTGGAGGACTCCCGGGACGCGCGCCGGGCGGCCGACGTGATCGGGATCCCGTTCTACGTGTGGGACATGGCCGACGAGTTCCACGCCGACGTGGTCGACGACTTCGTCGCGGAGTACGCGGCCGGCCGTACCCCCAATCCCTGCCTGCGCTGCAACGAGAAGATCAAGTTCGCCGCCGTGCTGGACCGGGCGGTGGCGCTCGGCTTCGACGCGGTGGTCACCGGGCACCACGCCCGTCTCGGCACGGACGGTCTGCTCCGGCGCAGCGTCGACCTGGCCAAGGACCAGTCCTACGTGCTGGCCGTGCTGAACCGGGCGCAGCTGGACCGGGCGGTCTTCCCGCTCGGCGACTCGACCAAGGAGCGGGTCCGCCAGGAGGCGGCCGAGCGCGGGCTCGCGGTGGCCGACAAGCCCGATTCGCACGACATCTGCTTCATCGCGGATGGTGACACGCGGGGCTTCCTGGCCTCGCATCTCGGGAACGCGCCCGGCGACATCGTGGACGGCCGGACCGGGGAGACGCTCGGTACCCACGAGGGCGCCTTCGGCTTCACGGTCGGCCAGCGGAAGGGCCTCGACCTGCGGGTTCCCGCCGCCGACGGCCGGCCCCGCTATGTTCTCTCGATCACTCCGGTGACGAACACGGTGACCGTCGGCCCGCGCGAGGACCTCGAGGTCGACGTGGTGACGGCCGATCGCCCGATCTGGCACGACGTCTCGCACGAGTCCGACTGCGAGGTGCAGCTCCGTGCCCACGGATCGGTGCACGCCGCCCGGGTCTCGGTGACGGGCGACGTGCTGGAGGCCCGCCTGGCCACCCCCGCCCGGGGTGTCGCCGCCGGGCAGGCCATCGTGGCGTACCGGCCCGACCCGGACGGCGACATCGTTCTCGGCTCGGCCACCATCACCGCCGGGGTCAAGGCGTCGGCGCATGTCTGACTTCCCCTGGCCGGCCGGGGCCGCGACCGGGATCGGCTCGCTGCCCGGCACCGACGTGGCCGAGGCACAGCGGATCGTCCTCGGCGAGCTGCCCGACCTGCCGCACCTGCCCGAGCTGCCGGAGCGCGGGCCGGGCGCCGAGATCATCGGGCGGACCGCGGGGTTCCTGGTCGAGCTCCCGGTGCAGCTCTACGCCGGGCGCTGGCAGGTCGCGGCCCGGCCCGGTAAGGACGCGCGGCGCACGGCCGACCTGCGGGAACGAGACCTGGATCAGCTCACCGAGCAGGCCGACGGCTTCACCGGCACGCTGAAGGTGCAGTCCGCCGGGCCGTGGACGCTCGCCGCGAGCCTGGACCTGCAGATCGGCGGGCGGATGCTGCGGGACCCGGGCGCGGTCCGGGACCTCACCGACTCGCTCGCCGAGGGGCTGCGCCGGCACGTCGACGACGTCCGCAAGCGGGTGCCCGGCGCGACCGTGCTGCTCCAGCTGGACGAGCCGTCGCTGCCGTCGGTGCTGGCCGGGCGGGTGCCGACGGAGAGCGGGCTGGGGGCGTACAAGCCCGTGGACACCCCGGACGCGGCGGCGCGGCTGCGGACCGTGGTGGAGGCGTCCGGGGCTCCGGTCGTCGTGCACTGCTGCGCTCCGGCGGTGCCGCTCCAGGTGGTCCGGGACTCCGGGGCCGCGGCGGTGGCGTTCGACCTCTCGCTGCTCAAGGACCTGGACCCGGTCGGCGAGGCGATCGAGGCGGGGCTGGGACTCTTCGTGGGGGCGGCGCCCACCCTGGCGGCCGCGGGGACGCGTCCCGACTCGAAGCAGATCGCCGAGCGGGTGCGCACCCTCTGGACCCGGCTCGGTTTCCCGGCCGCCCGGCTGCCCCGGCAGGTGGTCGTCACGCCCGCCTGCGGACTGGCGGGCTCCTCTCCGGCGTACGCGAGAAAGCTCTTGAAAGCCTGCGCGGAGGCGGCGAGAAGGATCGCCGAGGTCTGAGCCCGGATTTGTCGGGGGGTGCGACTACCGTGCCTCGTATGTCAGACGCAGCCCCGACTTCCGAGCAGGTGGCGGCCGCGGGCCGGGACCCGTCGCCGCAGGACAGCGCTCGCCACGCCGAGCTCGCCGACGAGATCCGCGGGCATCAGTACCGCTACTACGTGCTGGACGCACCGACGATCGCCGACGCCGAGTTCGACGCGATGCTGCGCGAGCTCGAGGCGCTGGAGGCGGAGTTCCCCGCGTTGCGGACGCCGGATTCCCCGACGCAGAACGTGGGCGGCAGCTTCTCCACACTCTTCACCCCGGTCGAGCACGCCGAGCGGATGATGTCGCTGGACAACGTCTTCGACCTGGACGGCCTCGCGGGCTGGGCGGAGCGGACCGTGCGCGACGCCGGCGGGCCGGTGCGCTTCCTCTGCGAGCTCAAGGTCGACGGGCTCGCGATCAACCTGACGTATGAGAAGGGCAGGCTGGTCCGGGGCGCCACCCGCGGCGACGGGCGCACCGGCGAGGACGTGACGCCCAACGTGCGGACCATCCGGGAGATCCCGGAGCGGCTGGCCGGCGACGACGTCCCCGACCTGCTGGAGGTGCGGGGCGAGATCTACTTCCCGGCCGAGGCGTTCGCCGACCTCAACGCGTCCCTGGTCGAGCAGGGCAGGGCGCCGTTCGCCAACCCGCGCAACGCCGCCGCCGGCAGCCTCCGGCAGAAGGACCCGCGGGTCACCGCGTCCCGCGGGCTGCGGATGGTGGTGCACGGGATCGGCGCGCGGGACGGCTTCACCCCGGCGTCGCAGTCACACGCGTACGAGGCGCTGAAGGCCTGGGGCCTGCCGACCAGCCCACGGTGGCGGCTGGTCGACGACATGGCCGGGGTGCGCGAGTTCATCGACTACTACGGCAAGCACCGGCACGACGTCGAGCACGAGATCGACGGCGTGGTGGTCAAGGTGGACGCGGTGGCGATCCAGGGCCGTCTCGGGTCGACCAGCCGGGCGCCGCGATGGGCCATCGCCTTCAAGTACCCGCCCGAGGAGGTCACCACGAAGCTGCTCGACATCGCGGTGAACGTGGGGCGCACCGGCCGTGTCACGCCGTACGCGATCCTCGAGCCGAAGAAGGTGGCCGGCTCGGTGGTCGCCCAGGCCACCCTGCACAACGCCCAGGAGGTGGCCCGCAAGGGCGTGCTGATCGGCGACACCGTGGTGCTGCGCAAGGCCGGCGACGTGATCCCGGAGATCCTCGGTCCGGTGATCGACCTGCGGCCCGCCGACGCCCGCGCGTTCGTGATGCCGGCCGACTGTCCCTCCTGCGGCACCCCGCTCGCCCCGGCCAAGGAGGGCGACGTCGACATCCGCTGCCCCAACTCGCGGGCCTGCCCCGGCCAGCGCTGGGAGCGGCTCAGCTCGGTCGGCAGCCGGAACGTGCTGGACATCGAGGTGCTCGGCGAGAAGGCGGCGCGGGCGCTGCTCGACTCCGGGGTGCTCTTCGACGAGGGCGACCTCTTCGCGCTGACCGAGGACGACCTGCTCCGGGTGCCGTTCTTCGTCAACCAGAGCGGCAAGCTGGGCAGTAACGCCGGCAAGATGCTGCGAAGCCTGGAGGAGGCGAAGTCCCGGCCGCTCTGGCGGATCCTGGTCGCGCTCTCGGTCCGGCACGTCGGCCCGACCGCGGCGCAGGCGCTGGCCCGCGAGTTCGGCTCGATGACCGCGATCGAGGAGGAGGTCGCCCGGCCCCTGGCCGTTCCGGCACCTCAGGCCGAGGCGGAGGCCGAGGTCGCGGCCGAGGCCGAGCCGGCGAAGCGGAAGCCCAGGGTGGTCGATCCGCTCGCCGAGGTGGAGGGCGTCGGCCCGATCATCGCGGACAGCCTGCGCGAGTGGTTCACCGTCGACTGGCACCGGGAGATCGTCCGCAAGTGGCGCGAGGCCGGCGTCCGGATGGCCGACGAACGGGTGGAGACCGGCCCGCGCCCGCTGGACGGGATGACCGTGGTGGTCACCGGCACGCTGGCGGGCTACACGCGTGACCAGGCGGCCGAGGCGGTCACCTCGCGCGGCGGCAAGGTGAGCGGCTCGGTCTCGAAGAAGACCGGCTTCGTGGTGGTCGGCGACAACCCCGGAAGCAAGTACGACAAGGCCCTCGCGCTCAAGGTCCCGGTGCTCGACGAGGCGGGCTTCGGGGTGCTGCTCGCCGACGGCCCGGAGGCGGCCCGGGCGGTCGCCGAGGTGGCACCGGTGGCGCCCGCGGAGGGCTGACGGCGGAGAGCCGAAAAACGCGGATCGACGTCACGCCAGCGGGTGAAATGATCGTTTGATCGCCTATAAGACCAGAAATCCGGCTAAGTGCTTTTGCTGGAAAGGCACCATTTTGGATCTATGGTGTAGGCGTTCAGTGATCAAGGCCAGCCTGGAGGACGCATGGATGCCGCCCGCCCGCGTACGGCTGCGCCCGGCCCCCGGCTACGCCGTGCGCTGATCGTCACGGCGGGCCTGGCCACCGCCGCCGGTCTGGTGCTCTGGGCCGCCGACCCGGGCGCGTTCCGGGGGTTGCCCGCGGCGTACTGGGTGATGGCGCTGCTGGCGCTCCTGGTCGACGCCCGCCCGCACCCGGTGCCCGACCGGCGGGTCCGGGCGGTGATCCTGCCGTCCATCTGCTTCACCTTCGCGATCGTGCTGGACCGGGGGCTCGCCCCGGCGCTCGTCGTCCAGCTGGCCGCGATCACCGTGGCCGGGGCGCGGATGCGCAGCCCGGTGCGCCGCTGGGTGCACCTCGCGCTCCAGCACACCGCGGCCCTCGGCGCCGCGGCCGCGGTCGCCGGGCTGGCGGTGCCGCCGATCGGCGCCCGGCCGGACTGGCGGGACGCGGCGGTGGCCTGCGCGGCGGCGGGCGCGTGGATCGCCGCCCGGTACGCGGTGGCGGCCGTGGTCCGGCGGTGGACGGCGGACCGGCGTACCCGCAGGAGGCGCCGCACCCGCGCCGACCTGCTGGCGACCGCCTCGCTGCTGCTGCTCGGCCCGGTGATCCTGGTCGCCGCCCGGGTCAGTCTCGCGCTGCTGCCGCTCGCCCTGCTCGCGCTGCACGCCGTGCACCGGACGGTCCGCTGGGCCGGCGACTCGGAGCGGGCCACCCGGGTCGACCCGCTCACCGGCCTGCCCAACCGCCGCGCCCTGCAGACCACCATGGCCGAGCGCGGCCCGGACCGGCAGCGCGCCCTGCTCCTGCTCGACCTGGACCGGTTCCGGACGGTCAACGACGCGCTCGGTCACCCGGCCGGCGACCGCCTGCTGGCCCGGGTCGCGGACCGCCTCACCGCGGTCGTACCCGAGCACGACCTGGTGGTCCGCCTCGGCGGCGACGAGTTCGCGGTGCTCGCCACCCGGGTCGAGGGCCCGGCGTCGGCCCGCCGGATCGCGCAGCACCTGGCCGAGACCCTGAGCCGTCCGTTCCCGCTGGACGGCACGCCGGTGGAGCTCTCCGCCTCGATCGGCATCGCGCTGCAGTCCGGCCGCCGGGACGGCGCCACCCTGCTGCGCGAGGCGGAGACCGCGATGTACGAGGCCAAGCAGCGCGGCGACCAGATCGCGGTGCACGGCCCGGACGCGCCGCACCACTCGCCGGACCGGCTGGCGCTCCTCGCCGACCTGCGCGACGCGCTGCGGCACGACGGCGCCGGGATACAGCTCTACTACCAGCCGCAGATCGCCATCGCGACCGGCGAGGTGGTCGGCGTCGAGGCGCTGCTGCGCTGGCGGCACCCGCGGCGCGGCGTGGTCGGCCCGGAGGAGCTGCTCCGGGTGGCCGAGCCGACCCCGGTGATGCGCCTGCTCACCGCGCACGTGCTGGACGAGGTGGTGGCGCAGCTGGCCGCCTGGCGGGAACGGGGCACGCCGCTGCGCGCCGCGGTCAACGTGAGCGCCCGCGACCTGCACGCCGGTGACGTGGCCGACCGGGTGAGCCGGCTGCTCCGCGAGCACGAGGTCCCCGCCGACCTGCTCCAGCTGGAGATCACCGAGAGCGCGCTGATGGCCGACCCGCACCGGGTGCTGGAGACGCTGACCCGGCTGGACCGGATGGGCGTCGCGATATCGCTGGACGACTTCGGCACCGGGTACTCATCCTTGCAGCATCTGCGCCGTCTGCCGCTCGCCGAGGTGAAGATCGACCGGTCCTTCGTGCTCGGCATGGTCGCCGACCGGGGGGACGCCGCGATCGTCCGCTCGGTGATCGGGCTGGCCGGGGCGCTCGGTCTGCGGGCCGTCGCCGAGGGCGTGGAGGACGAGGCGACCTGGCGGCTGCTCGCGGCCGCCGGGTGCCACACCGCGCAGGGGTGGTTCCACGCCCGCCCGATGCCGGCCGCCGAGCTGACCGGGTGGCTGAACCGGTACCGCCCGGTCCGGCCCGGGAAACGCGGCGAAATAGACTCGGGGCTCGCTGGTATTCCGTCGAACAATGAGGGGGCAGGATGGCCGCCATCTCCCGCGAAGAGGTAGCGCATCTCGCGCGCCTGTCGCGGCTCGCCGTGACCGAAGAGGAACTGGATCGATTCGCGGGTCAGCTCGACGTGATCCTCCAGTCGGTCGCCCGGGTCGGTGAGGTGGCCGCGGATGACATCCCGCCGACCTCGCACTCGGTTCCGCTGACCAACGTGTACCGCGACGACGTCCCGGCGCCGAGCCTGACGCAGGACGAGGCGCTCTCCGGCGCCCCGGACGCGTACGAGGGCCGGTTCCGGGTGCCGCGCATCCTGGACGAGGAGGAGTGACTGTGTCCGATTTGACCAGGAAGTCCGCAGCTGAGCTGGCCGCGCTGATCGCCTCCAAGGAGGTCTCCGCCGTCGAGGTGGCGACCGCGCACCTGGACCGTATCGAGGCTGTCGACGAGCGGGTGCACGCGTTCCTGCACGTCGACCGTGAGGGGGCTCTCGCAGCGGCAGAAAAGGTGGACAGGGGCGAAATTTCCGGACCGCTGGCCGGTGTGCCCGTCGCGGTGAAGGATGTCATCGCCACCAAGGGCGTGCCGACCACCGCCGCTTCCAAGATCCTTGAGGGCTGGAAGCCGCCCTACGACGCGACGATCGTCTCCCGGCTGCGTGAGGCCGGCACGATCATGCTCGGCAAGACCAACATGGACGAGTTCGCGATGGGCTCCTCGACGGAGTACAGCGCGTACGGCCCCACCAAGAACCCGTGGGACCTGGGCCGCATCCCCGGCGGCTCCGGCGGTGGCTCGGCCGCGGCGCTCGCCGCCTACGAGGCCCCGCTCGCCATCGGCACCGACACCGGCGGCTCGATCCGCCAGCCGGGCGCCGTCACCGGCACGGTCGGCGCCAAGCCCACCTACGGCGGCACCTCGCGGTACGGCCTGATCGCGTTCTCCTCGTCGCTGGACACCCCGGGCCCCTGCGCCCGCAACGTCGAGGACACCGCCCTGCTGCACGCGGCGATCGCCGGGCACGACCCGCGCGACTCCACCTCGATCCCGCAGCCGGTGCCGGACGTGGTCGCCGCCGCCCGCCAGGGTCTGCTCGGCGACCTGACCGGTGTCAAGCTCGGCCTGGTCAAGGAGTTCGCGGCGGACGGCTCCGAGCCCGGCGTCACCGCCGCGTTCCGGGAGTCGCTGGAGGCGCTGGTCAAGCTGGGCGCCGAGGTCGTCGAGGTCTCCTGCCCGAACTTCCAGTACGCCCTCCCGGCCTACTACCTGATCGCCCCGTCCGAGGCCTCGTCCAACCTGGCCCGCTTCGACGGCGTGCGCTACGGCCTGCGTGCCGGGGACGACGGCAGCCGGTCGCTCGAGGAGGTCATGTCGCTGACCCGGGAGGCCGGTTTCGGTCCCGAGGTCAAGCGCCGGATCATCCTCGGCACGTACGCGCTGTCGAGCGGCTACTACGACGCGTACTACGGGCAGGCGCAGAAGGTCCGTACCCTGATCACCCGGGACTTCCAGGCGGCGTTCGAGCGGGTCGACGTGCTCGTCTCGCCGACCACCCCGTTCACGGCGTTCCCGTTCGGATCCCGGACCTCGGACCCGTACCAGATGTACCTCGCCGACCTCTTCACCATCCCGACGAACCTGTACGGCGGCCCGGCCATCTCGGTCCCGTGCGGTCTCTCCGAGGGCCTGCCGGTCGGTTTCCAGATCATGGCGCCCACCCTGGCCGACGACCGGATGTACCGGGTCGCGGGTGCTCTCGAGTCCGCCGTCGGCACCTTCACCCCGCCGGCCCTCTGAGTATCGGAGAGGACCGGAGTGCTGACTCGTATCGAGATCGACGGGTTCAAGACGTTCCGCGATTTCGCCCTGGACCTGCCACCGTTCCTGGTGGTGCTGGGGCGGAACGGCGCGGGCAAGTCCAACCTGTTCGACGCACTCCGGTTCCTCTCCCGGCTGGCCCACGAGCCGCTGGCGAAAGCCGCTCCGCATGCTCGTGGCGAGCTGCCGGAGCTGTTCCACCAGGACACGGAGGGCCGCCGGGAGACGCGGATGCGATTCGCGGTCGAGGTGACGCTCGACCGCGAGGTCACCGACGACTTCGGCGCGACGGCGGCGTTGCCGGATACGCGGGTGCGCTACGAACTCGTGATCGAGCAGCGCTCGGCACGGCTGTTCGTCGCCGAGGAGTCCGCCCGCCCGATTCCTTCCGGGTCCGGTCGTGACCGGCCGTTCCTCGACACGGTCGGGACGACCTTCCTGATCCGGCGGGATGCCGAGGGTGCGGTGGTGTCGCTGCCGGCGACCGGCGCGGTGTCCACGGTGCTGTCGGTCATCGGCACGGTCAGCGAGTCGGCGACGCTCTTCGCGCTCAAGCGCGAGCTCTCCTCCTGGCGGCATCTGCACCTGGATCCGGCCGCGTTGCGGCGCCCGGACGGCTTCGACGACCCGGCGGAACTCGCCGCGGACGGGGCTCACCTGCCCAACACCCTGCACCGGATCGCCGAGACCACCGGGAGCGGGGATCGGCCGAAGGGCCTTCTCGGCGACATCTCCGCCGACCTGGCCGGCGTCATCTCCGATGTCAGCGGCATCCGGGTCGACGAGGACACGAAGCGGCGTCGCCGTGAGGTCGAGTTCCGTGCGCGGGGCGGCGGCGAGCCGGTCTCCGCCCGCGTCGCGTCCGACGGCACGCTCCGGGCCGCCGCGCTGCTCACCGCGGCCTACGACCCGGCGAACTCGGGCCTGCTCTGCTTCGAGGAGCCGGAGAACGGCATCTACCCGCAGCGTCTCGTCACCCTCGTGCGGCGTCTGCACTCGGTGGTCGAGCGGGCCGTCGAGCGCCGGTCGTCCGATCCCGCCGCGCCCCTGGTCCAACTGCTGCTGAGCAGCCACTCCCCGGCGATCCTGCGGGCGCTGGATCCGAGCGCGGACGCGGTCTTTCTGACCACGGTCACCCGGGTCTTCCCGGGCCGGTCCCGCAGCCGGATCACCCAGCCCCGGCTGATCGGGAGCGGGGAACGCCCGTCGTTGGCGGATCAGGACGCCCGGGATCCGAACGAGCGCCTGATCAGCCCGGCGGAGATCGCCGAGTTCGAGGTTCGCCAGGTGCTGGAGGCCTGATGCGCTTCCTCACGTCGGCCCTGATCGCCGAGGGAAACTCGGATGATCGTTTTCTGCCGTTCCTCCTGCGCCGGGTCCTCGAAGACGTCTGCGGCACCGAGTTCGCCGACTCCGTGGACGTCGACGCGGTCACCGCGCTTCGTGGGGGAGCACGACCGTCCACGGTTCCCGAGATCATCGAGTTGGTGCGTGGGCACCGTGGCGAGTTCCACCTGGTCTTCGTGCACCGTGACCAGGACGGCAACACCGACCGGGTGAACCGGGAGTGGATCGGCCCGTTGCTCGGCGCCTGGGATCCCGGCTGGCCGGAACGGCTGATCCCGGTGATCCCGATCCGCAAGACCGAGGCGTGGGTGCTCGCCGACGGCGATGCTCTCCGGGACGTGCTGGGTGTCCGGTGGACCGACACCGAGCTCGGCGTCCCGGCGCGACCGCGCGACGTCGAGAGGATCCCCGAGCCGAAGGATCCCATCGGCCGCCTGGTGAGGCGGCTGGCCCGGCCGATCGACGACTTCTACGAGGAGCTCGCCGAGTCGATCTCATTGGACGTGCTGCGGACGGTGCCGTCGTTCGCCGCCGTCCGCGATCGGACGACGAGCGCTCTCGCCCAGCTCGGCTATCGCCGGTGACGTGTCATGACACCCGTGCGAGACGCGTACGACCGGCCTATTAATCTAGGAATGTTGCCCTGCTTAACCGATCCGATGGAGCCGACGATGAGCTACAAGGAGATCCTCACCCGGTACGAGCCGGTGATCGGCCTGGAGACGCACGTCGAGCTGGGCACCGCGACCAAGATGTTCTGCGGTTGCAAGACCGACTTCGGCGCCGAGCCGAACACCCAGGTCTGCCCGGTCTGCCTGGCGCTTCCCGGCGCGCTGCCGGTGGCGAACCGGGCCGGCATCGAGGCGACGATCCGGATCGGCCTCGCGCTGAACTGTGACATCGCCGAGTGGTGCCGGATGGCCCGGAAGAACTACTTCTACCCGGACATGCCGAAGAACTTCCAGACGTCGCAGTACGACGAGCCGCTCTGCGTGGACGGCTACGTCGACGTCACCGTGGACGGCGTCGAGTACCGGATCGGCATCGAGCGGGTGCACCTGGAGGAGGACACCGGCAAGACGCTGCACGTCGGTGGCGCCACCGGCCGCATCCACGGTGCGACCGAGTCGCTGGTCGACTACAACCGGGCCGGCATCCCGCTGGTCGAGATCGTCACCAAGCCGGTCCCCGGCCTCGGCACGCTCGCTCCCGAGGTGGCCAAGGCGTACGTGGCCGAGCTCCGCGACATCGTCCGCTCGCTCGGCGTCTCCGACGTCCGGATGGAGCAGGGCTCGATGCGCTGCGACGTCAACACCTCGCTGAACCTGCCCGGCGACGAGTGGGGCACGCGTACCGAGACGAAGAACGTCAACTCGCTCCGCTCGGTCGAGCGCGCCGTCCGCTCCGAGATCATCCGCCAGGCGGGCATCCTCGACGAGGGCGGCAAGATCTTCCAGGAGACGCGGCACTTCCAGGAGACCACCGGTGACACGCGCGCCGGGCGCTCCAAGGAGACCGCGACCGACTACCGCTACTTCCCCGAGCCCGACCTGGTGCCGATCGCGCCGGACCCGGCCTGGGTCGCCGAGCTCAAGGCGAGCCTGCCGGAGAAGCCGAGCGTCAAGCGGGCCCGTCTCCGCGAGGAGTGGGGCATCTCCGAGCAGGAGATGCAGTCGGCCGCGAACGCCGGCGCCGTCGAGCTGATCGAGGAGACCATCGCCGCGGGTTCGTCCCCGGCCGGCGCCCGCAAGTGGTGGCTCGGCGAGCTGTCCCGTCGTTCCAACGAGCTCGGCATCGAGCTGGCCGGGGTCGGCGCGACCCCGGCGCAGGTCGCCGCGCTGCAGAAGCTGGTCGACGAGGGCAAGCTCAACGACAAGCTGGCCCGCCAGGTGCTGGAGGGCGTGGTCTCCGGCGAGGGCGACCCGGCCGCGGTGATGGCCGCGCGTGGCCTGGAGGTGGTCAACGACACCGGTGCGCTGACCGCCGCAGTCGACGAGGCCATCGCCGCCAACCCGGACATCGCCGCCAAGATCCGCGACGGCAAGGTGGCGGCGGCGGGCGCTCTGGTCGGCGCGGTCATGAAGACCACGCGGGGCCAGGCGGACGCCAAGACCGTCCGCGAGTTGCTGCTGGAGCGCCTCGGCGTCTCCTGATCTCTGGTACGCCCTCCGGTGTGTGAGGTTCGGGTGCTCAGCGCACCCGAGCCTCACACGCTGGGGGCGACGGCGACCACCGAGTCCGGGGTGTCGGTGGGGTACAACGCCCAGCGCAGCGCGGACCGCGCCTCGGCCAGGAACTCGGGGACCTCGTCCGGGCTGACCCGCCGATACCGGAGCTCCCCGCTCCCGGCCTCCTTGATCAGGCCGTGGAACTCCTCGGCTTCCGGCGCCGTCCACTCCTCGGTGCCCCCGCCCGCGGGCGGCTCGGGGAAGGCGGTGATCGTCGCGCCGGCCGGCACGGTGGCACGGACCGCGGCCGGATCGCCGCCCTTCGGCACGAACAGCCACCGGTGCTCCGCCTCGCCGGTGCTCACCAGCATGACCAGATCCTGCTCGTGGACGGTCTCCCGGACCTGCCACCACCAGCCGTCGTCGGCGACCCCCTCGGTGAACTCGGCGGCGACGATCGGCGGGTGCGCGGGCGGTCGTGGTGCCCGCGAGTCGACGATCGCCTGCCGTACCTGATCACGGATGGTCCAGACACCGAACAGCAGCACGGTGATGCCGCCGATCCGGACCGCCTCCTGGATCGCGTCGACCTGCAGGGCGAAGAGCGCGTCGGAGCCCGCGCCGGGGTCGTTCAGGCGGATCAGGAAGGCCGCGAAGACCGATGCGCTCCAGACCGGGATCGACCAGTGCCGGACCGGGGTCGCGGTGTCCGCGGGAACGAAGTAGACGAGCATCTCCCGGGTTCGGTGCCGCCACAGGTAGAAGCCGCCCAGGTAGGCGCCGAGCAACAGGAAGTGCAGCAGCTGGATGTCGGTGGGATTCTCGACGACCCAGATCAGCAGCGGTGAGACCGCCGGGTCGCCGGTCGACAGGTAGTGACGCAGCGCCAGGTCGCAGGCGAAGAGCAGGACTGCGAACCCGCCCGCCGCGCCGATCGCCGCCATCACGGCCCTGGTGCCGAACTCCCAGCTTGCCGGTGGCTTGAGCGCCGTGTCCCGGTTGTCTTTCATGGACTCTCCCCGTTGATCGATGCGCCCGGTGACGATGGGGAGACGTTAATCGATCATCGAGTACGGGAGGTCCTACCGTCCCGAGGGGCTGGACGCCGGGGAGGCCGACGCCGACGGGCTCGGGGTCTCGTCGGGGCCGACGCCGACGACGTTGCGCTGCATCTCGATGTTGGACTCGCCGGTGCCGCCGAGCTGGATGTCGTCGTACGCCTTGAGCTCGTGGTTCTCGTCGAAGTAGAGGACCGAGAGGGAGAGCGGTGTCGGCTCCTCGCCCTCCAGCCCGCGCAGCCCGGCGCCGCCGGTGGAGCCCTCGATCATCAGCCGGGTCGACATGATCGGCTCGGCGGCGGTGGAGGCGGACGGGGCGGGCGAGGCCGGCGCCGAGGCGGACGGGTCCGGGGTGGGCGCGACGGGGGCCGGGAGCATGCTCACCGAGCGCGAGTGTTTGTGCCCGGCCAGGACCAGCGGGACGACACCGGAGAGCGGCTGGGCCATCGCCGGGTCGTGGACCAGAGCGATGTCGACCTTCTTGCCGGAGTCGCGGATCGTGGTCGCCAGGGTCTGACCGGCCTCGGTGAGCAGCTCGACGCCGGCGTTGTCGCCGTTGGCGTTCGTCTCGCTCTTGTCCGGGGTGAACTGCGGGTCGCCGATGCCCGCGACGGTGACGCCGTCGATCGTGTAGAGCTCGTCGTCGAGGACGACCGCGTTCTTCTGCTTCGCCACCGCGGCCTGGATCGCGGTCGAGTCGTGGTTGCCGCGGACGTAGATGTAGGGCACGCCCACCGACGGGATCGAGGAGACGTACGACGTCTCGGCGCCGGTGCCCCAGTCGACCATGTCGCCGGTGTCGATCACCGCGTCGATGTCGAAGGTCTGCACCACGGTCCGGATCAGCCCCCAGGACGCCGGGTTCAGGTGCAGGTCGGAGACGTGCAGCAGGCGGGTGGTGTTGCCGGCCGGCTCGTACACCGGGAGCGAGGAGACCGTCGTGTAGAGGCGGCTGACGTTGCTGACGATCTGCTGGAGCTGCTCGGCGTACCGCCCGTAGTTGTCGGCGATCCGGCGGGCGTCACCGACCACCGCCGGGGCGTTGACCAGGAGCCCCTCGTAGCGCGGCTCGCTGATCGCGTCGGGGCGGATGGTGGCGGCGGCCAGACCGAGGCTGCCCAGCGCGGCGACCAGCGCGGTCACCCCGGAGGCGGCGACCCGGCGGACGTTCCGGAAGATCAGGGCGGCGGCGAGCATCGCGCTCAGCACGGCGAGCGCGACCAGCCGCAGGGCCAGCTTGGAGACGCCGTCCACCACCTCCTCGACCGCGCGGTCGCCGGCCGAGCTGATCGCCGTCGGATTGTCGATCAGTTCTTCGGTACGGCTCTGGTCGAGTGACCCGAGGGCCACCTTGAGATGCAGCGTGCCGCGGTGGCTGTCCAGGTGCAGCGAGCCGAGCGGAGGGATGCTCACCTCGGTGCCGCCGACCAGGGACGGCCGGATCGACATCTCGGCCTTGAACGGCCCGACGTTGATGTCGGCGTGCGCGAACAGCATGACGCCGATCAGCGCCGAGCAGAGGCTGACCAGGCCGACCGCGACGGCGACCCGGATCCGGTGAGCCCACCGGTGCCGCCAGACCCGGACACTCCCGTGGCCGACGGTCCGGCCGTGCCGGGTGATCGCCCCGCCGAAGGAGCGGAGTCGGACAAGCGCATCAGTCATCGGGGCCTCACCTGCCCCACCCGGTGAACCGTGAAACAGTCATCCCCGTCAACTCCGGCCGGCGCCACCGTCGGAGAAGACCAGCCGGATCAGACGGTCGTCCTCGGGGTCGGGCTCGCCGGCGTCCTCCTGGTTGGAGGTGCTCACCCAGAGCGAGCCGTCCGGCGCGGCGACCAGCGCGCGCAGCCGGCCGTACTTGCCGGTGAGCAGTTGCTGCGGGGTGCCCAGCACGGTCCCGTTGCCGGTGACCGTGAGCAGGTAGATCCGCTTGCCGAGCAGGCAGGCGGTGGCCACCATGCTCTCCACCGTGGCGACGCCGCCGCAGGTCGACTCCGCGCTCGGCCAGGACGCGAGCGGGTTCGTGTACGCCGCGTTCGTGCCCGGCCCGTCCGCCTTGGGCCAGCCGTAGTTCTTCCCCTTGACGACCACGTTGAGCTCGCCGTACTCGGGCTGGGTGCTGTCGGTGGCGTAGAGCCGCTTGTTCTGGTCCCAGGCCAGCCCCTGCACGTTGCGGAAGCCCGAGGCCCAGATCAGCGAGGCCTTGACCGGGTTGCCCGGCGCGGCCTTGCCCGCCGTGGTCATCCGCAGGATCTTGCCGCCCAGGCTCTTGGCGCTCGGGGCCTGCGAGCCGGATGGGGTGCCGTCGCCGGTTCCCGCGTACAGGAATCCGTCGGGGCCGAAGGCGAGCGCGCCGCCGTTCTGATCGGTGGAGCGGGGCAGGCCGGTGAGGATCGTCTGCAGGGAGCCGCCGAGCGTCAGCTTGCCGATCCGGTTGTCGCTCGCGGTGGAGTAGTAGACGAAGACCGTCTTGTCGGTCGCGTAGTCCGGCGAGACGGCGATGCCGAGCAGGCCGCCGTCGCCGGAGGCGCGCACCTCGCCCAGCCGGGCCGCCTCGGTCACGGTCAGGCCGTCGGCGTCGGACTCCGGGCCCACCTTGAGGATCCGGCCGGTGTCGCGCTCGGTGACCAGCGCCGCGCCGTCGGGCAGGAAGGCGATGCCCCACGGCACCTCCAGCCCCTTGGCCAGCACGGTGACCGCGACCTCACGCTCGTTGGGGTCGGCGCTCGCGGTGGCGGCGACGGACGGGCCGGGCAGATTGGGCGGTGCCCCGGCCTCGTCGGCGTCGGGCGGCCCGAAGCTGCACCCTGAACTCAGCACCAGCACGGTGCCGAGTGTCGCGACCGCGGCCCGGCCCCGGCGGAAACGCACGAGCAACACACCCCCTCAGCTTTGCTGCCGACCAGGGTAGCCGCGCTCCCTGACAGTTCCGCCCGGGACCGATCCACCGGCGTGGCTCGGGTCGCCGATCACTGCTCGGCCGGGGCCTCCGTGGTCTCGGCGGGCTTCTCCGGGGCGTGGCCCGCGGCGGCCAGGACCAGCGGCAGGTTCTCCCGGGTCACGCCGGTCAGGCGGATCGTGTTGCCGTTGTCGAGCAGCGCGGAGACCTGGCCGGACCGGTCCGGCGCCAGCTCGGCGATCCGGTCCCACGGCACCGTGGTGCCGCCGGCCAGCGCGCGGACCCGGAGCTCGTCCGGGAAGACGTCGGTGCCGGCGCGCCAGGCCCAGAGCAGGAACACGACCGGGATCAGGAGCAGCGGGGCCAGCGCCCAGGTGGAACCGGCCAGCGGGGCCGTGCCGACGAACGCGATGCCGGCCGCGACCAGCACAGCGCCGGACTTGCGGACACGGAGGACGGGACGACTGCTCACGTACCCCATCATCCCACCCCTGACCTGGCGTGTTCACGCAGGTCCGAGTTGACCGGCGACAGTCCATGGTCGACGATCCGGGTAGGGCGCCGTAACCGCGCCCGCGCCGGGTCGTTGACCGGGTGCCCGCCTCTTGTTCCCGCCCCGAACGCAGAGGACCTCGTCGTCGTGGCCGTGTCCCGTACGATTCCGCTCTCCGTCGCCTCGGCGGCGGCCGCGGTGCTGTGCGCGGGTGCCGGGGGACTGCTGCCCGGCGTCGTGGCGCTGGCAGCGGGAGTGGGCCTGGCCGGGCTCTCCGCCACCGTCGTCCTGGTCCGCACGGCACTGGCGATCCACCACGCCGAGCAGGCGTTCGCGGCTTGCCGGGGCGCCGGGTTCGTCGGGATGGGCGCGCTCGCCACCACCCTGACCATGCTGGTCCCCTGGTGGGCGCCGCCGCACATGATCGGCTGGTTCACCGCCGGGCTGGGCGTCGCCGCCGCCTGCTACGTGCTCGGCGCCTCGCTGCTGCCGGGCGCGGCCACCGACTGGAAGGTCCGGTTCCGGCGGGCGTACGACGGGGTCGGCCTGGGCGTGAGTGTGGGCTTCGCCGCGTACCTGATCCCGCCGGACGGTGAGACGCGCCCGGCCGCGGTGCCCGCCGTGCTGATCGCCGCCGGCGGCGTCTCGATCGTGGCCGTGGTGGTGCTCCGCGCCCGTCCCCGGGTCCGCCCGGCGGTCTGGTGCGGCACCGGCGCCGCGGTGGTGCTCGCCGCGCTCGGGGCGCTGGCCGACCTGCTCGCCCTCGGGGTGACCGGCCCGGCGGTCCCGCTGCTCGGCCTGCCGGTGGTGGCCGGGCTGACCGCCGCCGTGCTGGGCGGCGCGCGCCGCGACGTGCCGCTGCCGCCCGCCGAGCCCCGCAACCCGGACCAGTACCTGGCGAGCTACCCCCTGCTGGCGGTGCCGGCCGCCGTCGGGGTGGTCGCCGCGGTGTGGCACCTGGTGACCGTCCGCGACTTCGACAACGAGGCGATCATCTTCGGTCTCGTGATGGTCAGCGTGCTCGCCGCCCGCGAGGTGCTGGTGGTCCGGGACATCCGCCGGTACGCGGGCCGCCTGCGCGTCACCGAGGCGCACTTCCGCTCCCTGGTCGCCGGGGCCACCGACCTCACGCTGGTCCTCGACGAACGGCTGCGGGTCCGCTGGCAGTCCCCGGCCGCCGCCCGGCTCTTCGGGCTCCGCGACGAGGTGGTGGTGGGCCGGGAGTACCGCGAGCTGATCCACCCCGACGACGCCGCCGACGCGCTCGCGGTGATCGGATCGGTGCTCGCCGGTGAGCACGAGGGCGGCCCGCCGGTGCTGGTCAAGGCCCGGCTGCGGGACGGCGCCGCGCTGTGGCGGGACACCGAGTCGACGATCTCCGACCAGCGGGCCGTACCCGAGGTGGCCGCCCTGGTGGTGCACGTCCGGGACGTCGGCGAGCGGGTCCACCTGGAGCGCGCGCTGACCCGGCTCACCTATCTCGACCAGCTCACCGGTCTGGCGAACCGGCGGGCGCTGATGCGCGACCTGCTCACCCACCGCCGCCGGGCCGGTCAGCACGGCACCCTGCTCGTGATCGACCTGCACGGGGTGGCCGAGGTCAACGACGCCCACGGCCGGGAGACCGGCGACGCGGTGCTGGTCGAGGTGGCCCGCCGGCTGCGCGCCCTGGTCACCGGCGAGGACGTGCCGGCCCGGCTGGGCGGGGACGAGTTCGCGGTGCTGACCACCGAGTCGGCGGTTCCGGCGTACGCCCTCGCCACCCGGATCGTGGCGGCGCTCGGTGAGGCGTACCCGCTGCCCGGCTCCCGGGTCGAGCTGCACACCAGCGTCGGCCTGGCCGAGCTCTCCGGCGGCGACGACTCGGACGAGGTGCTCCGCCACGCCGACCTGGCCCGGCAGCGCGCCCGCCAGATCGGCCACGATCGCGTCGAGTGGTACGACCCGGACGTCGAGATCCAGCTGCACCGCCGGATGGAGCTGGAGCAGCAGCTGCTCGGTGCCGCCGCCCGCGGCGAGCTGGACCTGGTCTTCCAGCCGGTCGCGGGCCTGTCGGACGGCCGCCCGGCCGGGGTGGAGGCGCTGCTGCGCTGGCGGCACCCGCAGCTCGGCACGATCCTGCCGGAGGAGCTCTTCCCGATCGCCGCGTCCCTCGGCATCACCGCCGAGCTGGACGAGTGGGTCCTGGACACCGCCTGCCGCCGCCTGACCGGCTGGTCCGGCAACGACGACTTCTGGCTCTCGGTCAACATCGGCCCGCGCGAGCTGCTCACGGCCCGCTTCCCCGAGCACGTCTCCGAGACCCTTCTCCGGTACGGCCTGGCCCCGGAACGCCTGGTCGTCGAGGTCGCCGAGACCTGGATCGCCGAGGACGTCCCCGCGATAGTCGCCGCGCTGACCGGCCTCCGCAAGCTGGGCGTCCGGGCTGCCCTGGACGACTTCGGCTCGGGCCAGACCTCCCTCTCCCACCTGCGCCGTCTCCCGGTCGACATGCTCAAGCTGAGCGCCGCCCTGGCCGCCACCCCGTCCGAGGCGGTGTCGGGCGGCAGCCCCGCGATCATCGACGTCGTGGTCAGCCTGGGCAAACGCCTGGGCCTGGAGATCGTCGCGAAGGGCTTGGAGACCGCGGCCCACATCGACCGTGCCGCCGCCGCGGGTTGCCGCTGGGGCCAGGGCCTGGCGCTGGCGCCACCGGCCCCGGCCGAGCGGATCGAGGCCTACCTGGAGACCCACCGCATCGGTTAGCTCCCCACGTACTCGGCCAGGTGCCGCCCGGTGAGCGTGGACCTCGCGGCGACCAGGTCGGTGGGTGTGCCCTCGAAGACGACCAGGCCGCCGTCGTGGCCCGCGCCCGGCCCCAGATCGACGATCCAGTCGGCGTGCGCCATCACCGCCTGGTGGTGCTCGATGACGATCACCGACTTGCCGGCGTCGACCAGGCGGTCCAGCAGGGCGAGCAGGTTCTCCACGTCGGCCAGGTGCAGGCCGGTGGTGGGCTCGTCGAGGATGTAGACGCCGCCCTTCTCGCCCATCCGGGTGGCCAGCTTGATGCGCTGCCGCTCGCCGCCGGAGAGGGTGGTCAGCGGCTGGCCCAGGGTCAGGTAGCCCAGACCGACGTCGACCAGGTGCGTGAGGATGGCGTGCGCGGCCGGGACCCGGGCGTCACCCGTACCGAAGAATTGCTCCGCCTCGGTGACCGGCATGGACAGGACCTCGCTGATGTCGCGGCCGCCGAGGTGGTACTCCAGCACCGAGGCCTGGAAGCGCCTGCCCTCGCACTCCTCGCACGGGCTGGCGACGCCGGCCATCATCGCCAGGTCGGTGTAGATCACGCCGGCGCCGTTGCAGGTCGGGCAGGCGCCCTCGGAGTTGGCGCTGAACAGGGCCGGCTTCACGCCGTTGGCCTTGGCGAAGGCTTTGCGGATCGGTTCCAGCAGTCCGGTGTACGTGGCCGGATTGCTGCGACGCGAACCCCGGATCGGGGTCTGGTCGACGGCGACCACGCCGTCGCGCTTGGCGACCGAGCCGTGGATCAGCGAGCTCTTGCCGGAGCCGGCCACCCCGGTGACCACCACCAGGACGCCGAGCGGGATGTCGACGTCGACGTTCCGCAGGTTGTGGGTGGCGGCGCCGCGGATCTCCAGCTTCCCGGCGGGCGTACGGACCGTGGCCTTGAGCCGGGCCCGGTCGTCCAGGTGCCGGCCGGTGAGGGTGCCGCTGGCGCGCAGCCCCTCGACGGTGCCCTCGAAGACCACCTCGCCGCCCGCGGTGCCGGCTCGGGGGCCGAGGTCGACGACCCGGTCGGCGATCGCGATCGCCTCCGGCTTGTGCTCGACGACCAGGACCGTGTTGCCCTTGTCGCGGAGCTGGATCAGGAGCTCGTTCATCCGCTGGATGTCGTGCGGGTGCAGGCCGATGGTCGGCTCGTCGAAGACGTACGTGACGTCGGTGAGCGACGACCCGAGGTGCCGGATCATCTTGGTGCGCTGGGCCTCGCCGCCGGAGAGCGTGCCGGAGGGCCGGTCCAGGCTGAGGTAGCCGAGGCCGATCTCGACGAACGACGCCAGGCTGTGCCGGAGCTTGGCGAGCAGCGGCTTCACCGAGGGCTCGTCGAGGTCGCGGACCCAGGCGGCGAGGTCGCTGATCTGCATCCGGCAGGCGTCCGCGATGCTGATCCCCTTGATCTTGGAGGAGCGGGCGCCCTCGCTGAGCCGGGTGCCGTCGCACTCGGGGCACGTGGTGAACGTGATCGCCCGGTCCACGAAGGCCCGGATGTGCGGCTGCATCGCCTCCCGGTCCTTGGCCAGCAGCGACTTCTGGATCGCCGGGATCAGGCCGGTGTAGGTCAGGTTGATGCCGTCGACCTTGATCTTGGTGGGCTCCTTGTGGAGCAGGTCGGCCAGCTCGCGCTTGGTGTACTTCCTGATCGGCTTGTCCGGGTCGAAGAAGCCGCTGCCCCGGAAGATCCGGCCGTGCCAGCCCTCCATGCTGTACCCGGGGATGGTCAGCGCGCCCTCGTTGAGCGACTTCTCCTCGTCGTAGAGTGCGGTCAGGTCGAAATCGGTCACCGCGCCACGCCCCTCGCAGCGCGGGCACATCCCGCCGGTGATGCTGAAGCTGCGCCGCTCCCTGGTGGTGACGCCGCCCTTCTCCAGGGTGACCGCCCCGGCGCCGGAGATCGACGCGACGTTGAACGAGAACGCCTGCGACGACCCGATGTGCGGCTTCCCGAGCCGGCTGAACAGGATCCGCAGCATCGCGTTGGCGTCGGTCGCGGTGCCGACCGTGGAGCGCGGGTCCGAGCCCATCCGCTCCTGGTCCACGATGATCGCGGTGGTCAGCCCTTCGAGGACGTCCACGTCCGGCCGGGCCAGGTTCGGCATGAACCCCTGCACGAACGCGCTGTACGTCTCGTTGATCATGCGCTGCGACTCGGCCGCGATGGTGCCGAAGACCAGCGAGCTCTTGCCCGAGCCGGAGACGCCGGTGAAGACGGTCAGCCGCCGTTTCGGGATCTCGACGCTGACGTCCTTGAGGTTGTTCACGCGCGCGCCGTGCACGCGGATCAGGTCGTGACTGTCGGCGATGTGCGTCATGGCAGCCACGCTACGGGGGCGCACAGGCTGCGGCTTCTTCTTTCCTGACAGCTTTCTTACGTACGCGGCGGAGCCGTCGACCCCCGTGGCGTGAGATGCGCGGTCTGCGCCTTGACGTTCCCGACCTTCCGGCCGTCGATGGCGTGCAGCAGTTCACGGGCCGCCTGCGCGCCGTACCCGGAGACGTCCCGGCTGAGCGCGGTCAGCGGCGGGTGCACCAGGCTGCAGAGTGGCGAGTCGTCCCAGGCCACGATCGAGAGGTCGCCCGGCACCGAGAGGCCCATCTCCTGCGCCACGGCCAGCCCGGCCACCGCCATCACGTCGTTGTCGTAGATGATCGCGGTCGGCCGGTCGCCGCCGATCAGCAGCCGGCGGGTGGCCCGGCTGCCCTCCTCGCCGGTGTAGTCGGCGGGCACGGTGATCGCGTCCCCCAGGCCGAGTGAGGCGCAGACGTCGTTGAACGCGCGGGTCCGCACCTGGGTGTGCAGCAGGTCCGGCACACCGCTGACCCGGGCGATCTTCTGGTGCCCGAGCGCCACCAGGTAGCGGACCGCCTCGGTGATCGCGCCGCCGTCGTCCGACCAGATCTGGGTGACCGTGCCGGACTCGCCGGAGCCGCCGATCACCACGGCCGGGAGCTGGAGCTGCTGCAGGACCGGGATGCGCAGGTCGTTCTCGCGCAGGTCGGTGACGATCACGCCGTCGATCCGGCGCTCGCCCCACCAGCGCTTGTAGACCTCGACCTCCTGCTCGGGGGTGGCCACCACCTGCAGGGTCAGCGCGTACGACCGGGCACCGAGCTCGGCCTCGAAACCGCTGATCAGGCCCATGAACCAGGGCTCGATACCGAGGATCCGGGCGGGGCGGCAGAGGGTGAAGCCGACGGCGCGGGCGCGGGCGCCGGAGAGCGCGCGGGCGGCGCTGTTCGCGTTGAAGCCGATCTCCTGGGCGATCGCGATGATCCGCTTGCGGGTCGCGTCGGAGACGCCGGGCTGGCCGTTCAGCGCGTAGGACACGGCGCCCTTGGACACCCCGGCGCGCCGGGCGATGTCCGCGATCGTGGGCCGTTTCACTCAGTCTCCTCCGTCCGCGCCGCCGCTGTCGCCCCGAAGGACCCGCGTCACGGCGGTGCTGAGCTTAACGGCGCTGCCCCGGTCTGCGTCCGCCGTTCGCCCCGGAGTGTACTTGACCGGTTAAGCTGCACGCCCCGAAGCCGCCCGATCACGGTGACGGCCGGGTGATGTGACGGCCGGGTGATGTGACGGCCGGGTGATGTGACGGCCGGGCAAGCCGAGGGCCGGACCCCGCTGTCGCGGTCGTCCGGCCCCGGGGGCGTACGGGAAAGCGGTCCCTATTCCGGAACGCGGCGGTAGGCGCCGTCGCTGGCGCTGGTGGCCATCGAGGCGTAGGCGCGCAGCGCCGCGCTGACCGGACGCTGACGCGACACGGGCGAGTACGGCTTCGGGCGCCGCTCCTCCTCGTGGCGGCGCTGAGCCAGCTCGTCGTCGTGGACGTTGAGCGTGATGCTCCGTCCGGGGATGTCGATGGTGATCTCGTCGCCGGTCTGGACCAGCGCGATCAGGCCACCGCCGGCCGCCTCCGGGGAGACGTGGCCGATGGAGAGGCCGGACGTGCCGCCGGAGAAGCGGCCGTCGGTGATCAGCGCGCAGGCCTTGCCGAGCCCCCGCCCCTTCAGGAAGGAGGTGGGGTAGAGCATCTCCTGCATGCCGGGACCGCCACGCGGGCCCTCGTAGCGGATGATCACGACATCGCCCTCGACGACCTCCTTGCCGAGGATGCCGGCGACCGCGTCGTCCTGGGACTCGTAGACCCGGGCAGGGCCGGTGAACTTCCAGATCGACTCGTCGACGCCGGCGGTCTTGACCACGCAGCCGTCCGGGGCCAGGTTGCCGAAGAGGATGGCCAGGCCGCCGTCGACCGTGTACGCGTGTTCGACCGACCGGATGCAGCCGCCCTCACTGTCGGTGTCGAGCTTCGCCCAGCGGTTCTGCGTGGAGAACGCCTCGGTCGTCCGCACCCCGCCGGGTGCCGCGTGGAACAGCTCCAGCGCCTCGGCCGACGGCGAGGCGCCGCGGATGTCCCACTTGCCGAGCCAGGCGTCCAGCGAGGGGGAGTGCACGGAGCGGACGTCGGTCTTCAGCGCGCCGCCGCGGTGCAGCTCACCGAGGAGGGCGGGGATGCCGCCGGCCCGGTGCACGTCCTCCATGTGGTACTTCGGGCTGTTCGGCGCGACCTTGGCCAGGCACGGCACCCGGCGGGAGATCGCGTCGATGTCCGCCACGCTGAAGTCCAGCTCGGCCTCGCGGGCCGCGGCCAGCAGGTGCAGCACCGTGTTGGTGGAGCCGCCCATCGCCACGTCCAGGGCGACCGCGTTCTCGAACGCGCTCAGGTTCGCGATCGAGCGCGGCAGGACCGACTCGTCGTCCTTCTCGTAGTACTCCTTGGCGATCTCCACGATCAGCCGGCCGGCCTCCTCGAAGAGCGCCTTGCGGGAGGCGTGGGTGGCCAGCGTCGAGCCGTTGCCGGGCAGCGACAGGCCGATCGCCTCGGTCAGGCAGTTCATCGAGTTGGCGGTGAACATGCCGGAGCACGAGCCGCAGGTCGGGCAGGCCGACCGCTCGATGGTGTCCAGCTGCTGGTCGGTGACGTTGTCGTTGGCGGCGGCACTCATCGCGTCGACCAGGTCGAGCTTCTCGTGCACGATGCCCTCGATGGCGATCGTCTTGCCGGCCTCCATCGGGCCGCCGGAGACGAAGACCGTCGGGATGTTGAGCCGCAGCGCGGCGATCAGCATGCCGGGGGTGATCTTGTCGCAGTTCGAGATGCAGACCAGGGCGTCCGCGCAGTGCGCGTTGACCATGTACTCCACCGCGTCGGCGATCAGCTCGCGGCTGGGCAGGGAGTAGAGCATGCCGCCGTGGCCCATCGCGATGCCGTCGTCGACCGCGATGGTGTTGAACTCGCGCCCGACGCCGCCGGCCGCGGCGATCGACTCGGCGACGAGGCCACCGAGGTCCTTGAGGTGCACATGCCCCGGTACGAACTGGGTGTAGCTGTTGGCGATGGCGACGATCGGCTTGCCGAAATCGTCGTCTGTCATGCCGGTGGCGCGCCACAGGGCGCGGGCACCGGCCATCGTTCGACCGTGGGTCGAGGTCCGGGAGCGCAGCTCAGGCATGTCACCCAGTGTGCCACCGGTCCCGGCCCTCACGGCGAGTGACGTCCACAGCTCGGGACACCGGGGGGTGCGGAAATCCGGAAGATCCGGCACAGTGTGTCCGTGCACTCACCGTCCGGTATGGAGCTGGCGGGCCTCGCGGGCCTGCTCGCCGCCGTGCCGGCCGTGGCGTTCCTCGGGCAGTCCGGCCGCCGGCACACCGGGGCGGCCCGCCGGGCGCATCTGCTGCTCGCCGCCGGTGGCGCGACCGCCACCGGCGCGGCCCTGGCCGGATGCGCGTCCGCGCTGCTCAGCATGCAGGAGATGCACTCCCAGTCGCTCGCCACGCTGGTCGCGATCGGGATGGGGATCGGCACGATGACCCTGCTGGCCGGCACGGTGGCGCTGCCCGGCGCCGCGCGCGGTCCGGCCGCCGCGGTCCGGCACGTGCTGGACGGTCTGGTGATCGCCGCCGCGATCTTCTTCGTCGGCTGGGTGCTGATCGCCCACCCGACCCACCTGCTCGGCGGCGCCACGCCGAACGAGTGCCCGGCCGTGCTGATCCCGGCGATCCTCGCGGTGCTGGCGCTCGGCCTGACCGGGGTGCTCGGCCTGCACGCGCACCGGCCCCGGCGGCACACCGTCCGGGTGGGCGCCGGGGTGAGTGTGATGGCGATCGCGGCGACCGGCATCTCCGGCGGGATCTGCCGGCAGCGCGACGGGCTCGTCCTCTCCGCGGTGCTGCTGCTCAGCGCGGGCCTGATCCTGGTCGCCTGGGCGGTCCGCGCCGCCGACCGGCCGGTCCGGATCAGCGGCGACGTGCTGGAGCGCGGCGGGGCGTACGCGGTGGTCCCGATGCTGGGCATCCTCGCCGCGCTGGGCTATCACCTCTCCGCCGGCGGGACGATGGACGCGTACGGGTACTTCGGCCTCAGCGTCGAGGGCCTGGCCCTGGTCGCCCGGCAGTATCTGGCGCTCGACGACGTCCGGCGGTACACCGTGCGCCTGCGGCAGAGCGAGGCGCACTTCCGCGACCTGGCGCACACCGATCCGCTGACCGGCCTGGCCAACCGCCGCGGCCTCCAGGTGGCGCTGCGGGAACGCCCGGACCGGGCCGCCCTGATCGGCGTCGACATGGACGGCTTCAAGACCGTCAACGACCTGCGCGGGCACGACGTGGGCGACGCGGTGCTCGCCGAGGTCGGCGCCCGCCTGCAGCGCAACCTGCTGGACGGTGACGTGGCGGCCCGGCTCGGCGGCGACGAGTTCGCGGTGCTGATGCGCGGCGACGCGGACGAGGCGGTGCTGGCGGCGCACCGGCTGCTCGCGGTGCTCGGGGAGCCGTACGAGGTCGACGGCGGCCAGATCTTCCTCTCCGCCAGCGTCGGGGTGGCCTCCACCGGCGAGCTGCTGCACGACGCCGACCTGGCCCTGCGGTACGCGAAGCAGCGCGGCAAGAACCGCGTCGAGCGGTACGACACCGGCTACGACGAGCTGCTGCGCCGCCGCGGCACGCTCACCGGCGAGCTGCGGCACGCGATCGAGCGCGACCAGCTGCGCCTGGTGTTCCAGCCGGTGGTGGCGCTCCCCTCGACCCGGCTGGTCGGCGGCGAGGCGCTGCTCCGCTGGACGCACCCGGAGCTCGGTGCGGTCCGGCCGGACGAGTTCATCCCGGTCGCCGAGGAGTCCGGCCTGATCGACCGGATCGGCGCGTGGGTGCTGGAGAACGCCTGCCGGCAGCTGGCCGCCTGGCTCGCCGACGGGCACGACATCTGGCTCTCGGTGAACGTGTCGCCGAAGGAGCTGCACAACGCCGACTACGCCGGGCGGGTCGCGGACGTGCTGGCGGAGTACGGCGTACCGGCGCAGCGCCTGGTCCTGGAGGTCACCGAGCACGCCGTCGCCACCGACATGGACGAGCTGGTCCGCCGGCTGGCCGAGCTGCGCGAGACCGGGGTCCGGATCGCGCTGGACGACTTCGGCGCCGGGTACTCGTCGCTGACCCAGCTGCGTACCCTCCCGGTCGACATCCTCAAGATCGACCACGCGCTGGTCGCCGAGCCCGAGTCCCGGACCGGCACGGCGGCCCCGCTGGTCGACGTGGTGGTCCGGCTCGGCCACCGGCTCGGGCTGGAGGTGCTCGCCGAGGGGATCGGCACCCCGGCGCAGCGGGACGTCGTCGAGGAGGCGGGCTGCCGGCTCGGGCAGGGCTCGCTCTTCGGCTGGGGCGTGCCGGCCGAGCACTTCGAGTCGCGGCTCAAGTCGTCCCGCTCGCACGTGTCGCGGGCGTTGCCGGCACCGCGTACGAGTCCGCCGAAAGACGCGACCGCGCGTAGCCAGATGGTTAGGCTCGGACCTGGGATCAGGCAGCTCAGAGCGTTGCTGCCGACGGATCCGGAGTTCGTAGCCCCGGGTGACGATCAAAATGTGGGATCAGTTGACTCAGGCCGTGAGATGGGGCAAGGTTAGCCGCATGTGCTTCGCGTCCCGAGTACTTATCTGAGCGCACCATCCCGATGAGGGGTGAGTGCGCTAGGTCCCGTGCATACGCACGAGGGCCTTTTTTGTTGCTCAAAGACTGGGCTGATTCAAGTACCGCCGGATGCCAACCCGAAAAGGTCTAACTGCCATGACGAGACCCACGCCAGAAACCCTCGCCCATCGAGCCACTCCGGCCACCGTCGCGGCGGCCGCGAACACCGCTCCGGCCGTCACGGCACCGGTAGCCACGACGGGTGCCGGCGCGCTCGTCCGGTCCCTCGAGGCGCTCGGCGTTGAGGTCGCGTTCGGCATCCCGGGCGGTGCGATCCTCCCGGCGTACGACCCGCTCTTCGACTCCACGGTCCGCCACATCCTGGTCCGGCACGAGCAGGGCGCCGGTCACGCCGCCACCGGGTACGCGCAGGCCACCGGCAAGGTCGGCGTCTGCATCGCGACCAGTGGCCCGGGCGCGACCAACCTGGTCACCCCGATCGCGGACGCGTACATGGACTCGGTCCCGATCGTCGCGATCACCGGTCAGGTGGCCCGCCCGGCGATCGGCACCGACGCCTTCCAGGAGGCGGACATCCAGGGCATCACCCTGCCGATCACCAAGCACAACTTCCTCGTCCAGACCGCCGAGGAGCTGCCCCGGATCCTGGCCGAGGCGTTCCACCTGGCGCTCACCGGCCGTCCCGGCCCGGTCCTGGTCGACATCCCCAAGGACGTGCTCCAGGCGCAGACCACCTTCCAGTGGCCGCCGACCCTGGACCTGCCCGGCTACCGCCCGACCCTGCACCCGCACGGCAAGCAGATCCGCGAGGCGGCCCGGCTGATCGCCGCGGCCAAGCGCCCGGTCCTGTACGTCGGCGGCGGCGTGCTCAAGGCCGCGGCCACCGACGGGCTGCGCAAGCTGGCCGAGCTCACCGGCATCCCGGTGATCACCACGCTGATGGGCATCGGCGCGTTCCCCGACTCGCACCCGCAGCACCTGGGCATGCCCGGCATGCACGGCACCGTCCCCGCGGTCTACGCGCTGCAGAAGTCGGACCTGCTGGTCACCCTCGGCGCCCGCTTCGACGACCGGGTCACCGGCAAGCTGGACTCGTTCGCGCCGGACGCCAAGGTGGTGCACGCCGACATCGACCCGGCCGAGATCGGCAAGAACCGGCACGCGGACGTCCCGATCGTCGGCGACGCCCGGCACGTGATCGACGAGCTGATCGCCGCGGTCTCCGCCACGGCCGGCGGCGTCGAGCAGTACGCGCCGTGGTGGAACACCCTGAACGAGCTGCGCGAGCGCTACCCGCTGGGCTACGAGGAGCCGACCGACGGCACGCTCGCCCCGCAGTACGTGATCGAGCGGATCGGCGCGCTGGTCGGCCCGGACGCGATCTACTGCGCCGGCGTGGGCCAGCACCAGATGTGGGCCTCCCAGTTCATCAAGTTCGAGAAGCCGGGCACCTGGCTCAACTCGGGCGGCGCCGGCACGATGGGCTACGCCGTCCCGGCCGCGATGGGCGCCAAGGTCGGACGGCCGGAGACCCCGGTCTGGGCGATCGACGGCGACGGCTGCTTCCAGATGACCAACCAGGAGCTGGCCACCTGCGCGCTGGAGGGCATCCCGGTCAAGATCGCCGTGATCAACAACGGCAACCTGGGCATGGTCCGGCAGTGGCAGACGCTCTTCTACGACGGCCGCTACTCCAACACCGAGCTGGGCACCCACAAGCACCGGATCCCGGACTTCGTGAAGCTGGCCGAGGCGCTGGGCTGCGTCGGCCTGCGCTGCGAGTCGAAGGACGACGTCGACAAGGTCATCCAGCAGGCCATGGAGATCAACGACGCGCCGGTGGTGATCGACTTCACCGTCGGCAAGGACGCCATGGTCTGGCCGATGGTCCCGGCCGGCACCAGCAACGACGAGATCCTGTTCGCCCGGGACGTGCGCCCGAC
Organism: Actinoplanes sp. NPDC051851; assembly: GCF_040681165.1. NCBI lineage: Bacteria > Bacillati > Actinomycetota > Actinomycetes > Micromonosporales > Micromonosporaceae > Actinoplanes > Actinoplanes sp. NPDC051851. Next base: position 43,094 of record NZ_JBFAYF010000064.1, read on the forward strand.
CTTCGACGAGGACGACCTCTGATGACGAACAAGCACACGCTGAGCGTGCTGGTCGAGAACAAGCCCGGCGTGCTGGCCCGGGTCAGTGGGCTGTTCTCCCGGCGCAGCTTCAACATCGATTCCCTGGCGGTCGGCGAGACGGAGAACCCGGACGTCAGCCGCATCACGATCGTGGTCAACGCGGACTCCTCCCCGCTGGAGCAGGTCACCAAGCAGCTCAACAAGCTGGTGAACGTCCTCAAGATCGTGGAGCTGGACCCGTCCCAGTCGGTCCAGCGCGAACTCCTGCTGGTCAAGGTGCGTGCCGATCGGGCGCAGCGTGGCCAGGTGCTGGAGACCGTCGAGCTGTTCCGGGCGCGAGTGATCGACGTCGCTCCGGACACCCTGACGATCGAGGCCACCGGTAATCCCGACAAACTGGATGCGTTGCTGCGCGACCTCGAGCCGTACGGCATCAAGGAGATGGTCCAGTCGGGCCTCGTGGCCATCGGCCGCGGATCCCGCTCCATCACCACGGGCCCGGCGTTACGCGCCGCCTGACACCGAGCAAGACGAGAGAAGAAGGAAGTCATGACCGCCGAAGTTTTCTACGACGACGACGCCGACCTGTCGATCATCCAGGGCAAGAAGGTCGCCGTCATCGGCTACGGCAGCCAGGGCCACGCGCACTCGCTGTCGCTGCGTGACTCGGGTGTCGAGGTCGTCGTCGGTCTGCAGGAGGGCTCCAAGAGCCGTCCGAAGGCCGAGGAGCAGGGCCTGACCGTGAAGACCCCGGCCGAGGCCGCCGCGTGGGCTGACGTGATCATGGTGCTCGCGCCGGACACCGCGCAGCGCAAGATCTACGCCGAGTCGATCGAGCCGAACCTGACCGCCGGCAAGGCGCTCTTCTTCGGTCACGGCCTGAACATCCGCTTCGAGCTGATCAAGCCCCCGGCCGACGTCACCATCGCCATGGTCGCCCCGAAGGGCCCGGGCCACCTGGTCCGCCGCCAGTACGTGGACGGCAAGGGCGTCCCGGCCCTGATCGCGATCGAGCAGGACCCGACCGGCGAGGGCCAGGCGCTCGCTCTCTCCTACGCGAAGGCGATCGGCGGCACCCGTGCCGGCGTCATCAAGACCACCTTCAAGGAAGAGACCGAGACGGACCTCTTCGGCGAGCAGGCCGTCCTCTGCGGTGGCGCGTCCGCGCTCGTGCAGACCGGCTTCGAGGTGCTGACCGAGGCGGGCTACGCCCCCGAGATCGCCTACTTCGAGTGCCTGCACGAGCTCAAGCTGATCGTCGACCTCATGTACGAGGGCGGCATCGCGCGCCAGCGCTACAGCGTCTCGGACACCGCCGAGTTCGGCGACTACGTCTCCGGCCCGCGCGTGATCAACGCGTCGGTCAAGGAGGAGATGAAGAAGATCCTCGCCGACATCCAGTCCGGCGAGTTCACCCGTCGCCTGATCGCGGACGACGACGCCGGCGCGCCGGAGCTCAAGAAGTTCCGCGAGGAGGCCGCCAAGCACCCGATCGAGATCACCGGTGCGAAGCTGCGCGGCATGATGAGCTGGGTGGACCGGCCCATCACCGAGACCGCCTGAGATTCGCCGGCGTTCCGCCGCACGACATGCCCGGCCGGACTTCCGGCCGGGCATTCTCATGGGCGGCGAACGCCCGTCAGCCGTCCAGCGCGATCTGTTCGCAGCGCCGGACACTGCGCCGGACCGACGCCCGGTCGAGCCCGAGCAGGGCGGTGAGCCAGATGCCGTTCTGGATGACGTCGACGTCGGCGGCGCGCCGCCGGGCCTCCGCGCGGGTCACGCCGGGCCGGGCCGCCTGGATGAGCGTGGCGAGCCCCGACCGGTAGCGCTTCTGCGCCGTCGTGTTGATCTCCGCGAACTCCGGATGCGCCTGCGCCAGGGACCAGAGCTGCAGCCGCAGGGCGAGGTATTCGGTCGTCAGGTACTCCCGGTCGGCGACGCGGCGCAGGGCGCTCCGGAGCCGCTCGACCGGCGGCGCCGACTCCTCGGGCGCGACGATGGCGATGTCCTGCTCCTCGATGTGCCGCAGCGCCGCGGCGATCAGGCCCATCTTGTCCGAGTAGTAGTAGTTGACCAGCCCGAGCGACACCCCCGCCTCGGTGGCGACGGCGCGCATGCTCACCCCGGCGATGCCCTTGTCACCCAGCAGGGCGAGGACGGCCGTCAGGATCTGCCGTTCCTTGTCCGGTTTCGGCCCGCCGGGGGATGGTTCTTCACCGCTCACGCTCGTGAGGGTAGTGGGCTGCGCCGCGTGCCCTCGGAGCCGCCGCCCGGTCAGCGGTTCCCGCCGGACGGTCTTCTCATCGGGCGTGGCGAGGTCATAGATTCGAGCGTGTCAATGTCGGTGCTTCTGGATGGAGGGCCCATGGCTTCCGTCGTCCTGGTAACCGAGGAGCTGGCTCCGGCCGCGCTCGCCGTACTGCGGGCCGGTCACACCGTCGAGCACGTGGACGGCACCGACCGTCCCGCGCTCCTGGCGGCGCTGGCCGGTGTCGACGCGGTGATCGTCCGCAGCGCCACCCGGATCGACGCCGAGGCGCTGGCCGCCGCGCCACGCCTGCGGGTGGTGGCCCGCGCCGGGGTGGGCCTGGACAACGTCGACATCCCGGCCGCGACCGCCCGCGGCGTCCTGGTGGTCAACGCGCCGACCAGCAACATCGTCTCGGCGGCGGAGCAGGCGGTGGCCCTGCTGCTGGCGGTGGCGCGGCACACCGCGAGCGCGAGCGCGGCGCTCAAGGCGGGCGCCTGGCGGCGCTCCGCCTACACGGGCGTGGAGATCGCGGGCAAGACCGTGGGGGTGGTCGGTCTCGGCCGGATCGGCGTCCTCTTCGCGCAGCGCATGGCGGCCTTCGGGGTACGGCTGGTCGCGTACGACCCGTACGTGCAGCCCGCCCGGGCGGCGCAACTCGGCGTCCGGCTGGTGAGCCTGGAGGAGTTGCTCGCCGAGAGCGACTTCGTCTCGGTGCACCTGCCGCGTACCCCGGAGACGGTCGGCCTGATCGGCGAGAAGGAACTGGCGGCGGTCAAACCCGGGGTCCGGATCGTGAACGCGGCCCGCGGCGGCCTGGTCGACGAACGCGCCCTCGCCGAGGCACTCGCCGACGGGCGGGTGGCCGGCGCGGGGCTGGACGTCTACGAGACCGAGCCGCTCACCGCGTCGCCGCTCTTCGCGTTCGACACCGTGGTGGCCACCCCGCACCTGGGCGCCTCCACGGTCGAGGCGCAGGACAAGGCGGGCCTCGCGGTGGCGCAGAGCGTCGACCTGGCGCTGCGCGGCGAGTTCGTCCCCGAGGCGGTCAACGTCCGCGACGGCGGCGCGGTCGACGAGGACGTACGCCCGCTCCTGCCGCTCGCCGAGCGCCTCGGCCGGGTCTTCACCGCGGTGGCCGGCGGCGTGGCGGCGAACGTGACCGTGGAGGTCCGTGGTGCCGCCGCCGGGCACGACGTCTCGGTGCTCCGGCTCGCCACCACGAAGGGCCTCTTCGCCCCCGTGGTGGTCGAGCGGGTGACGTACGTGAACGCGCCCCAGCTCGCCGCGGACCGGGGCGTCGAGGTCGCGCTCGAGACCGCCGAGGAGACCGGTGACCATCCCAGCCTGATCACCGTCCGCGGCGCCCTGCCCGACGGACGGACCGTCGCGGTCGCCGGGACCGGTGCGGTCGCCGGCGCCGGGGCCAAGCTGGTCGAGGTCGACGGGTTCGAGCTCGACCAGCCGGCCGACGGCGTGCTGCTCTTCTTCCGGTACACGGACCGCCCCGGCGTGGTGGGCCTGCTCGGCACCACCCTCGGCCGGGCCGGCGTCAACATCGCGGCGATGCAGGTGGCCCGCCGGGCGGCCGGCGGCGAGGCGCTGATGACCCTGACCGTCGACTCGTCGGTCGAGCCGGACCTGCTGACCGCCCTGGCCGCCGAGATCGGCTCGGCCCGGGCGGCCGTCGTGGACCTGCGGAACTGAAGGCGCCCGTTCCGGCAGGCCGGCCGGGCCGCGCACCGTGCTCGGCGGCCCTGTCGGAACGGGCGCTCTCGTCAGAATCCGCGATAGACCGTCCCGTCCTGCAGATCGAGCAGGTCGAGGTTGAGCTCGGAGGCCAGCCGTTCGATGGTCTCCAGGACCACGTCCGGGCAGTTCTCGTCGAGCCGCATCTGGATATGGTCGGCGGCGGCGTGCAGGGGTGCGCTCGCCCAGGGCGAGCCGGGGGCCGCGGCGTGTGGGCCGCGATCGGGGTATTGGCTGGTCAGGGCATCATAGAAGGCGACGACACGGGGATCGGCCGGGCGCTGCGGGTGGATACCCTCCGCGCACCGGGTATTGGCTTCGCGCACGGCGTCCGGCGCGGCCGTCCGGTCCATGGCCCACACCACAAGGTCGAAACTCACCGGCGCATGGTGCCATCACCGCAGCGTTCGTGTGAGAACCCGTGGGCCGACACGCGGGGGCGTGTCTTGCGCGTCTTAAGTCCGCATCGCTAGCGTTGTCCCTGCCGCGCGTCTTGAGACGGGCCCGTCTTCGGGTGACGGAGTCCGTCATGAGCCGAGCGGTGACAATTTGGGCGGGACCGAGCCACGCGTACTCGTCGCAACAGCCCCCGTGACCGTTTGCCGCGGTCCGGGGGCTGTTGGCGTCCGGGGTCCCCTGCTCGCCGTTTCATTTCGTGAGACCGCCGTTCCGGTTGTCGGGACATCGGGCTACGGTGGGCTGGGTTGTTTCTCATTTCTCGAGGGAGTTCGACGTGAGCGTGGCGCGGATCGCGGTGGTGGCCGGCGACGGCATCGGGACCGAGGTGACCGCGCAGGCCCGCAAGGTGATCGACGCCGTCCTCCCCGGGGTGGAGTACGACGAGTACGACCTGGGCGCCCGCCTCTACAACCGGACCGGCGAGGTGCTGCCCCAGGCGATCGAGGACGAGCTGGCCGGTCACGACGCCATCCTGCTCGGCGCGATCGGCGACCCGAGCGTCCCGCCGGGCGTGCTCGAGCGCGGCCTGCTGCTGAAGCTCCGCTTCGACTTCGACCAGTACGTGAACCTGCGCCCGTCGAAGCTCTGGCCCGGCACCACCAGCCCCCTCGCGGGCGTGAAGCCCGGCGAGATCGACATGGTCGTGGTCCGCGAGGGCACCGAGGGCCTCTACGTCGGCGCCGGCGGCGTCCTGCACCGGGACACCCCCGCCGAGATCGCCACCGAGGAGAGCCTGAACACCCGGCACGGCGTCGAGCGGGTCGTCCGCGACGCCTTCGCCCGCGCCCAGCGCCGCGACCGGCGCCACGTCACCCTGGTACACAAGACCAACGTGCTCACCCACGCGGGCAGCCTGTGGTCCCGGACCTTCGCCGCGGTCGCGGCCGAGTTCCCCGAGGTGACCACCGAGTACCAGCACATCGACGCGGCCAGCATGTTCATGGTCAGCAACCCGCAGCGCTTCGACGTGGTCGTCACCGACAACCTCTTCGGCGACATCCTCACCGACATCGCCGCGGCCGTCACCGGCGGCATCGGCATGGCGGCCAGCGGCTCGGTCAACCCGGAGCGCACGTACCCGTCGACCTTCGAGCCGGTGCACGGCTCCGCACCGGACATCGCCGGCCAGGGCATCGCCGACCCGGCGGCCGCCATCCTCTCCGGCGCCCTGCTGCTGGAGCACCTCGGCCGGCACGACGAGGCAGCGCGAGTGACCGAGGCGGTCGCGGCCGAGGTCGCGTCCCGTACGCCGGGCGCGCCGCTGCGTACCGCCGAGGTCGGCGACCGGGTCGCCGCCGCCGTCTGAGCGCCGTTCTCGTACCCTCCTCCATGCCCCGGCGGTCGTTGCTTTAACGACCGTTCGGGGTAGATTTCATGGGCGCACCACGGGTGCCCCTCGCATGCCTATCTTTCTGTGAAAGCAGGTCTCCTTGTCATGAGCGGTGGTGACAGCCTCGAATTCGAGATCCGTCCGAACCCGGTACCCGTAGGCGACGCCGAGCGCGCCGCCCTGCTGGCCAACCCCGGCTTCGGCCGCATCTTCACCGACCACATGGTCACCGTGCGCTACGCCGACGGCAAAGGCTGGTACGAGCCCCGCGTCGAGGCCCGCGCGCCGATCCCGATGGACCCGGCCGCCGCGGTGCTGCACTACGCGCAGGAGATCTTCGAGGGGCTGAAGGCGTACACGCTGCCCGACGGCGGCGTCGCGATGTTCCGCCCGGACGCGAACGCGGCCCGCTTCGCCCAGTCCGCCCAGCGGATGGCGATGCCCCAGCTCCCCGAGGAGCTCTTCCTCACATCCCTCCACGAGATCATCTCGATCGACCGGAAGTGGATCCCGGAAGGCGAGGAGGGCAGCCTCTACCTGCGCCCGTTCGCGTACGCCAGCGAGGTCTTCCTCGGTGTCCGCCCCGCGATGGAGTACCTCTACCTGGTCATCGCGTCCCCGGTCGGGCCGTACTTCTCCGGTGGCGTCAAGCCGGTCTCGGTCTGGGTCACCCCGGACTACACCCGCGCGGCCCCCGGCGGCACCGGCGCGGCCAAGTGCGGCGGCAACTACGCGGCCGGGCTCTCCGCGCAGGCCGAGGCGATCGAGCACGGCTGCGACCAGGTCGTGTACCTGGACGCGATCGAGCGCAAGTACGTCGACGAGCTCGGCGGCATGAACGTCTTCCTGGTCCTCGACGACGGCAGCCTGGTCACCCCGCCGCTGACCGGTACCATCCTCCCGGGCATCACCCGCGACTCGGTGATCAAGCTCGCCGAGCGCGCGGGCCGTACCGTCACCGAGCGCCCGATCAGCCTGGCCGAGTGGCGCGAGGGTTCCGCCTCCGGCCGCGTCCGCGAGGCCTTCGCGTGCGGCACGGCGGCCGTCGTCACCCCGATCGGCACGATCAAGGGCCTCGACGGCGAGTTCACCGTTGCGGACGGCGGCCCGGGCGAGGTCACCATGTCCCTCCGCAAGGAACTGGTCGACATCCAGCGCGGCCGTTCCGCCGATCCCTTCAACTGGGTTCATCGGGTGCTCTGAGGGGCCGGTGCTCGGTCACCCCTGGACGGTTGGGGCGGTGGGTGGGCATGCAGGGCGGTGAAGCGATTATGCCCTGCATGCCCAC